>JAWBRY010000009.1:9111-24273 GCA_038843545.1 Bathyarchaeia archaeon
AAAATAGTGGTTTGGAATGGGGGTGGTCGTTGCCTCAGCTCCTGCGAAAGTTATCCTTTTCGGAGAACACTTCGTTGTCTACGGTGAACCCGCCATCGTCCTAGCCATAGACAAAAGAGCCTACGCTAAAGTGGAAACCCGTCAAGACAAAAAATTGTTTATACACTCACAAAACCTCGGCTTGTCGGCCTTCTTCGAAAACGGCAACATTAAAGTGGAGAAGGGAGACTCAAGAGAAGCAAAAATAAAACTTGAACCGATAAAGTGCGCTGTAGAAAAAGTCTTGGAGAAAGCCGGAGAAAAAGTTGGCTTAAATGTTGAAGTTAACTCAACAGCACCCGTGGCCGCTGGACTAGGTTCATCTGCGGCTGTGGCCTCCGCTGTGGCGGCAGCGGTTGGCGCGGCGCTAAACGTTAAGATGTCTAAGGAAGATGTTTTCCGAATAGCTTATGAAGCGGAGAAAATTGTGCACGGCACACCTTCCGGCGTGGACCCTGCGATATCAACTTTCGGAGGAACCATGCTTTTCCAGCTAGATACCGGTTTCAAGCCCATTGAAGTTAAGACGGATATCCCCCTTGTTGTCGGCAACACGGGTGTTGAAAGGTCAACCCGTGTTCAAGTTGCAAAGGTTCGCGGGTTAAGGGACAAGTATCCACAAGTTGTGGAGCCTATGATGCGGGCAGCCCGTGAAATAGTGCTTCAAGCGGTTGATGCCTTAAAGAAAGGCGACCTTCAAACTCTTGGAGAACTGATGGACATAAACCATGCCTTGTTATATGGTTTAGGAGTTTCAGACGAATCCCTTGAATGGCTTATAAACGCCGCTCGGAAAGCTGGAGCATTAGGCGCAAAACTAACGGGAGCTGGAGGCGGCGGATGCATGATAGCCCTCGCTTCTAAGGAAAGGCTTGAAAAAGTTTTAGAAGCTGTTAAGAGGGCTGGAGCCAGCGCTTTTGTAGCTAGAAAAACGGATGAGGGGGTTAGGGTTGAGTCAGGTTAAACCAACCATTTTGAAGATAGGTGGCTCAGTCATAACGGATAAGAGCAAGGAAATGGGGGTTCGTATGGATATTATAAATCGCTTAGCCGACGAAATCCTTGAGGCAAACCCAAAAAGCCTAGTAATAGTGCATGGTGGGGGGAGTTTCGGTCATCCCGTGGCGCAGAAGTACGCAATAAAAGAGGGGTTCAGGGATGAATCTCAAATAATAGGGTTTGCTGAAACCCACCATGTTATGACGGTGCTCAATGGGCTTTTCATGGACGCCTTAATATGGCGGGGCATACCAGCCGTCAGCATAACGCCCTCCTCTTGCATAATAACCAAGAATGGACGCATAGCATGTTTTGAAGAAGCCTTGGTGAAAAAGTTGCTGGAAATGGGCTTCATTCCAGTCCTCTATGGAGACGCCGTCCTCGATACTGAACTAGGTTTTACGATACTTTCTGGAGATCAGCTAACAACTTTCCTAGCCTTACGCTTCAACGCAAAAAACATCTTAATCGGCGTAGACGTGGACGGACTATACAATGAAGACCCGAAGACCAGCGCTAAGGCGAAAATGTTTGAACATTTAACCCTAGAGGAGCTCAAGAAAGTTCAGGGACTGTTGGGCGGCTCGAACGCTTGTGACGTGACTGGGGGCATGGCTAACAAAATTGCGGAGCTTATGCCCGCTATAGAGAGCGGCATCCCCGTTTTCATCGTTAATGCTTCTAAGCCACGGTATATCTATAAAGCCCTTAAGGGAGAAAAAGTGAAGGGCACACTTATAGAGAAGGAATGATTGTTGGCTGAAAAAACACGGAAAAGGAAAGCGGACCACATTCGAATAGCAACAACCTACAACGTTCAAGCGAGAAAAAATACCACAGGCTTTGAAGACGTCCACCTTATCCATAAAGCCTTGCCAGAAATCGACAAGGAAGAGATCGACTTGACGACAAACATGTTTAACCATAGATTTTCAGCGCCATTAATGGTGAGCGCCATCACGGGTGGGACAAGTGAAGCCAGAAAAATCAATGCGGCGATAGCCACGGTTGTTGAGGAGCTTGGGATTGGAATGGGTGTTGGAAGTCAAAGGGCTGCATTAGAAGACAGACGTCTTGAGAAGACATTCGCAGTTGTTAGGAAGAAGGCTCCCACAGCTTTTTTGGCGGCAAACATAGGTGGAGTGCAACTTGCCCGCGGGTACAGCGTGAAGGAAGTGTTGAAGGCTATTGAGATGGTCGATGCGGACGCCATAGCCATACATTTGAACCCCCTTCAGGAGGCCATTCAGCCAGAAGGCGAAACGAGTTTCCGAGGCGTCCTCGAAGAAATAGGGGAAATAGCCAAGGAAATCGATAAACCAGTGATAGTGAAGGAGACAGGCGCCGGAATAGCTGCTGAAGAAGCAAGAAGACTTGAGGCTGCGGGTGTTAAAGCCATCGACGTAAGCGGCGCTGGCGGCACAAGTTTTGCAGCCGTAGAATTTTTCCGTGCAAAGGATGAAAGAAACCTCCACCGCCGCAGGTTAGGCGACGTTTTCTGGGACTGGGGTATACCCACGGCTATAAGCCTCGTCGAGGTTGCCCAAACGGTGAACATTCCGGTGATAGCTTCCGGGGGGCTACGCAGCGGATTAGACATGGCTAAAGCGCTGGCTTTAGGCGCAAGCCTTGCAAGCCTAGCCCAACCAGTTCTACAAGCTGCGGTGGAAGGGGGAGTTAGGAGGATAAGGAAAACTTTAACTTTGCTAATTGAAGAGTTAAGAAACACCATGTTTTTAGTTGGGGCAGCGAAACCACAACAACTGCGGAAAGTGCCCGTGGTTATAGTTGGAAAAACTGCTGAATGGCTTAAACTAAGAGGATTCGATGTCGAGTCCTATGCTAGGAGAGGTGGCACTGAAACATGAACGTTGAAGAACTGTTGGAGGAGAAAGCCCGACTCATAAAGGGAGCCATTGAAAAGTACATTCCAAGAATTTTTGCCAAAAACGCCATTGTTTTCAAGGTTAACCCACCAAAATACTCCTACAACATTGAGGCCTTAAACAAGGCGCTGGCTGAGCCCATATGGGAGTTCCTAGACAGAGGAGGCAAACGCTGGCGTCCAACATTGTTTCTGTTGATATGCGAAGCTTTGGGCAAAAGCCCAGAGGACTATGTAGACTACGCCATTATTCCGGAAGTTGTCCACAATGGAACACTAATGATAGACGATATTGAAGACTCCTCCGAATACCGAAGGGGGAAACCATGCACCTACAAGATCTATGGGCTGGACATAGCGATAAACGCCGGAAACACCATGTACTATTTACCGCTTCTGCCTTTAATCGAGAACCGCGAAAAAATAGGGGCCGAAAAACTGGCGAAGATATACGAGATCTACGTGCGGGAAATGATAAGCCTAAGCCTTGGACAAGCCATAGATATAGCGTGGCACAAGGGCTTAGCCGACGCCGACCAGATAAGCGAGGAAGACTACCTGCAGATGTGCGCCTACAAAACCGGAACACTGGCAAGAATGGCGGCTAAAATCGCCGCGGTACTCGCCGACGCAGACGACGAGCTTGTTGAGAAACTTGGATTTTTCGCAGAAAGTATAGGCGTGGCCTTCCAAATTCAAGACGACATCCTAGACTTGACGGGGGCGGAGTTTGCCGAAAGGAAGGGTGGACGGGGACAAGATATAACGGAGGGAAAACGCACCCTAATTGTGATTCACACTTTGAAAGTTGCAAACGCTGAAGATAGGAGGAGGCTTATTGAAATTTTAAGAATGCATACTTCGGACCAGAGACTTAGGGATGAGGCCATAGCCATTATGCAAAAATATGGTTCAATAGATTATGCCAAAAACTTTGCAAGGAAAATTGTTGAGGAAAGCTGGAAAGAGGTGGAAAAATTTCTTCCACCATCGAACGCGAAGGAAAAGTTAAACGCCTTCGCCAAATTCCTTATTGAAAGAAGGATATAGCACAGAAGTGAGAGCGTCGGTCTTGACCGAAACATTCAAGGAGATAGAGGAGTTAATCCGCAAATTCGCCCTCTTGAACGCGGTCAAGCATGGCGGAAAAGCTCAAACCGGGCCTGTCATAGGTAAGATTTTAGCTGAAAGACCGGAGCTGCGAATGAAAGTTAAGGAAATAGCTGCCCTTGTGGATAGGGTAGTCAACGAGGTTAACAGTCTTCCATTAAGCGAGCAGAGACGCGTGGTCGAGGAGAACTGGCCTGAAGCTCTCGTAAGGGAGAAGGTTGAAGAGGAGAAAAAACCTCCGCCGTTGCCAAACGCTGATAAATATCATAAAATTGTTACGCGCTTCTCGCCTAACCCGGACTGTGTTCTCCATCTAGGCTCGGCAAGGGCGGTAATTCTCTGCTATGAATACGCCCGCATGTATCATGGAAAGTTTATTCTGCGCTTCGAAGACACAGACCCTAAACTGAAAAGGCCTGTGCTAGAGTTTTATGACAGCATCCGGGAAGACCTTGCATGGTTGGGATGTAAACCCGACGAGGAATACATTCAGAGCGATAGAATCCCGGTGTATTATGAGTATGCGGAAAAACTGATTGCAAACAGCAATGCCTACGTTTGCACATGCAAACCTCAAATCTTCAGAGAGAGAATTCTCGCCCAAAAACCATGTCCCTGCCGCGACCTACCGCCTGAAAACCACATGGAAAGATGGCAACGCATGTTAAGTGGCGAATACGATGAAGGTGAAGCGGTGGTACGCATAAAAACAGATTTGAGCCATCCAAACCCGGCGGTCAGAGACTGGCCAGCCTTACGCATCATCGACACTGAAAAGTTCCCCCATCCGAGGGTTGGAAGCAAATACCGCGTCTGGCCTCTATACAATTTTGCATGTGGCTTAGACGACTATTTAATGGGAGTAACTCACATCATCCGCGGCAAGGAGCACCTAACAAACATGATTCGCCAAGAATACATGTACCGCCACCTTGGATGGAAATATCCAGAGGCCATACACTATGGCAGGCTTAAAATTATAGGCGCCCACCTCAGCAAATCAAAAATTGTTCAAGGGGTGAGGGGAGGCCTCTACAGAGGCTGGGATGACCCTAGGCTGGCAACGTTTGCAGCGTTGAGAAAACGTGGAATAACACCTACAGCCATAAAAAGGCTCATCATTGACGTGGGGCCCAAAGCTTCCGACGTCGTTTTAAGCTGGGAAAACCTCTATGCATACAACAGAAAAATCCTCGATCCAGAAGTGAACCGCTACTTTTTTGTTCAAAACCCCATTCAACTAGCTGTACATGCCCTCCCAAAAACTTTCACGGCTAGGATTAGGCTACATCCAGAACATCCGGAAAGAGGTTTCAGGGAGTACACCATAAAAACCTCTGAAAACGGCAGCGCTCTCTTCTGGATTTCAAGAGACGATTTGAAAAATTTGGCTGTTGGAAAAGTGGTTCGCCTAATGGAGCTGTTCAACATCAAAATTAAAAATGTTGAGACATACGCCGTTGAGGCCTCCTACTTGAGTGAAGCTTATGAGGACGCTAAAAGAATGGGCGCACCCCTTATACACTGGGTTTCTATTGGAGATGATGTGCCTTGCCAAGTAGTCATGCCCAATGCTGAAACCATTGATGGAATAGCTGAAAAGGCATGCAAAAATCTTAAACCAAACGACATGGTGCAGTTTGAGAGATTTGGCTTCGTAAGAATAGACATGGTTGACGGGAAAATTTTAGCCTACTTCGCCCATAAATAGAGATGGAGGGAACTGGAAAATGCGAAAGCAGAACAAGGTAATTCTGTGGCCTGCATACTTCGACTCCGCAAAAACGAGGAAGGAGGGAAGGAAAGTGCCGAAAAGCTTGGCTGTGCCCTCGCCAAAAATTTCAGAGTTAAAGGAGGCAGCCGAAAAATTAGGCCTTAAACACGAATCTGTTCTAGACACAAGCTATCCCAAAACGCCCTGGCTTAAAACCGGCATGCTTCTCATAGCCAAAAAAGAGCCGAAAAATCAGTTATTAAAGAAAATCGCCAAACAATTATTGAAAATCCGCAGCTCGCAGCCACTTAGATAATCCTTCTAGTCTGCTTCCTCCTTGCCTATGAGAACAGCGTTTATTACACCATTTTGACCTGGACGGGATGTAACCCGTGCAAGCCCAAGACTTGTTTCTATAATTGTTCCCTTTGTTATAACGCCCCTCCTGTCATAATCAACGTTAGCAGGGTTCCTGACAACACGCAGAATTTCAACTTTTTCGGTTCTCCCCGTTTTCAGGTCGGTTACGCAGGCGTATTTTTCGCTTAAAACCCTAACCTTTAGATTGCCGCCCCTTCTTCTTTCAACTTTTCTTTTTGGTTCGCCGAGAACTGTTTCTGTTGGAAACGAGCCTTGCTCGAATTTTCGCTTGCCCCTGTAGGGTTTTCTTTTACCTCCCGTTGGTTTCCTTTTATGTAGGTCGCCGTGCCATACAGACATGCTAAACCCTTCAAGCTTTGTTCACTATCATAATTGCCTTTAAATATAAACCTATCCTTCTTAAGACGGCTAGGGCTCAGCGTCTTCTACGGGTTTTCCCGATGTTTTTCCTTCTCAATGATTTCCCTCAGTTCTCTTTTCATTGCTTGAATGTCGTGGCTTAGGCCAAAGTAATCAGCAAAATAACTAGTTGTTTTTAAAACCACAGAACGCCCCCTTTTCTCGGAGGCGATAAGCCCCATTTCTTTTAGAAGCTTAATATGCCCGTAAGCGTGGCGGCCACGAACCTCAACCACCCGTTTCTGCGAAATAGGCTGTCTTAAGGCTATGTAAGCCAAAGTTTTAAGCGGACCTGTGGAAAGAAGCGGCCTTCTGACAAGTCTTCTCACGAAAGGTGTAAACTCTGCCTTTAATTGAAGAACATACCTTTCATCCTTAAGCTCTAAAATTTCTAGGGCTGTGTTTCTGTTAGCATACTCCCGCATAAGAGTTTTGACAAACGCTTTCACTTTACGCTGCGACCTAGTTTTTAAAACTGAACAAAGTTCAGGTATAGTCAAGGGGCGACCGGAAACATACAATGCAGCCTCAATGAGGGCGAGCTCGTTTAATGTCTCCTCCTGCTTGCTGGTAAAGGGTTCTTTCGAATTAGCTGGTTGGTTTTGCGCCTCCAGCGCCAAAGCCCCCAAGAGCTATGTAAATCTCCTCTGTTTGCTCGTCTTGCCACAGCTCCACTTTTCCATTTTGAGCCAAGAACAATAACAGGATGAAGACGCGAATGGCTTCCAATCTTGTCATCCCCTTGATTAATGTTGAGAATTGGATGATTCCAGTCCCTTTCACCATCCTAGATAGCGTCTCGTAAAGCCTTTTCGTTTGAAGGTCTATTTCCATTAGGTAATAATCGATTTTGGGGATGACTTCTGATGGTGTTGGGAGGATAGGTTCCGTCTGAACTTTCGGAGTTTTAAGGAGAAGTTCGCTTTTTAAAACGTCGCCTAAAACTTCTAATAAGTGCCTTATAGTCGTAGTTGTCAATTCATGTCTCAATGGGAGGAAAAGTGGGGGTGGCACAAAATCTTGAGGAGGTTTAGGAGAGGATGGAGGTTCTTCAAGGCGCAGTAACAGCTTCGACTTCATCAGATATATGAAAGCTGAAGAGTCTAAAGCGACACCTGAAGCCCTGAAGTCTATTTGTCCAGTTTTCTTCATTTCCTCCAGAAAAGTGGTAAGGAGGTAGGCTATGTTTATGTTCCAAGGACTTAGCTTTTCAAGCTTATTAAACTCGAAAAGAATGTTCCATGGAGGGCGAAGGTAAAAGGGTTTTTTGATGAATGTGGCCATTCAGCTTGGCACCTCAAGAAACTTGGCTGAAATAACGTTTGAAACACCATTACGATCATAAACGCCATACACTTTCTGCGCCTTGTTAACCATTTCTGGGTTTAACGTGATAACAATGAACTGGGCTTTCTCCGACTCCTCCAACAATAGGTCAGCGAGCTTTGAAACGTGAAAAGCGTCCAGGTGTGCGTCAACCTCGTCCATTATGTAAAAAGCTGTCGGCGTAAACTCTTTAATGGCAAATAAGAAAGCCACAGCGGCAACAGAACGCTCCCCACCACTGGCCCCGCTAACCACTATCGAGGGCTTGTTTGGAAACTGAACAATCATGTCTACCCCGCCGGCGAAGGGATCCTCCGGGTTTTCAAGCTTTAGGGTGGCAAACCCGCCGCCGGTGAGTTTGGAGAAGTACTTTTGGAGGTTATGGTTTATTTTTTCAAATGCTTCAAGGAAAACGCTGCGTTTTTTGCTTTCAATCTCCTCCATGAATTTAACTATCGCTTGTTTTTCTCTTTCAAGCTCGTTCATCCGGATGGATAACTCCTTATAGCGTGCAATTTGTTCTGCATAGTGTGATAACGCGAGCTGGTTCACACCTTCTATTCTTTCAAACTCGAGTTTTAACATCCTTAAGGTGGCTTCAGCCTCTTTAACTTCTTCTGGCGTAACGTTTAACGGTTTTTCGTAGCCTAATTGTTTTAGCTGGTTTTGCCATTGTTCAAGTTGGATGAAAGACGTTTGGATGTTAAATTGATACTGGTTCCACAAACGATCTGTTTCCTCATACTCAGCATCAAGCTTACGGAGAACCTTGTCGATTTCATCTATTTGAGTGGTGAACTTTTGCGCTTCCTCCTTAGCGAACAGGACTGTTTTAGAAAGTTCGTCGCGGCTTTTCTCCAAATCAGCCAGTTCCTTTTTTAGCTTCTCCCTTTCCTTTAGTGCCTCCTCAACTTCCTTTTCAACACTTTTAAGTTGCTCCTCGAATTTAGATAATTGGATTCTAGCGTTTTTGTATCCGGTTCTCAGAACATTGTCATACTGGGATTGAAGAGTTGAGATTTCAGTTTGGAGGGAGCTGAGCTTCTGCCTTAAAGTATTTATTTCCTCGGAAATCTTCTCTCTACGGACTTCCATTTCTTGGATGTTCGCTGGGTCAGCTTTACGTCTTAAAACAGCCAGTTCGCCTTGAAGTTTGCGGACCTCCTTTTGTATGGCGCTTCTCTCAGCTCTATATTTCCAAATCTTCGCCTTTTCGACTTCAATTTCATTTTCAACCCTTTTAATGTTTGATTGAATTCTCCTAATGTTCGCCTTCGTTCTTCTTATGCTCCTCTTAACTCTGGCTATTTCTCTGTCAAGCATGGCTATGGCTTCTGACAACCGTGCGATTTCAACACGTGTTCTGTCCATCTCCTCCTCTATGGAGGCTATGTCGCGCTCTCTTCTAGAAAGGTGCTGCTGCAAAGCCTTAACAGCTTCATCCAAGCTTTTTATGGCTGCCTCACTTGGGATTATGGCTGAAAAATCTATTGGAGATCTGTAATAACCGCTTTCCAGGGCACCACCTGGCTCATATAGGTCGCCGTTGACCGTGACAACCCTGTAGCCCTCATTAGACAAAGCTATAGCGGTCTTATCTTCCTGAGTAACCAGCGTGTCTCCAAAAACGAAGTATACGGCAGGCTCATACTGTTTTGCACATTTCACAAAGGAGAAGACAGCTCCGGTAATACCCTTAACTTCCGGAATCGTAATAGGTTTTACGCTGGAAACTCCTTCAAGGGGGATTATTTTTACGCGTCCAAGCTTCATCCTACGCAACGTTTCAGTGCAAGTGAAAGCGGCGTCCAAATCCTTTACAACTATGGCGTCCAGCCAACCGCAGGCAGCGGCTTCAATGGCCTGCTGGTAGGCTTTGTCGATTTTTATTAAATTGCGTAGTCTACCGTAGACTCCCGGTATCACGCCTAGCTCGCCAAGCTCCTCTATACTTCTTAAGGCTTTTTCTTCGGCGGCGAGGGTTTCTGCAAGTTCCCTTTGAGTAGCAAACTCTACAACGGCTTCACGTGCCGAATCAGCTATTTTCCCGGCTTCCGCTATTTCCCTTTCTATAGCTTCTTTTTGGGCTATTCTCCTCTCAAGCGTACGCTCTAAACTTTTAAGCTGATTTTTTTGTTCCCTTTGAACCCTCTCCAGCTCAGCCATGGACTTTTCGAGCTCAGCTAGGGTTGAGGCAAACCTCTCCTTTCGCTCGGCTAGATCTTTAAGTCTCCTCTCGCGGATTTTTATGGCCGTTTGGCTTTTAGCTTGCTCAGACCTTAAAAATGCAAGCCTTTTATAGTTCTTGTCAAGCTGCAACTCTATTTCACGTATTTTTCTACTGTTTTCGCCGAGACTTTCCCAGAGTTGGGCAGCCTCCTGTGCAACGGCATCATGCTCCTTTTGTTTCACTTTTATCTCGTTTAAAACTCGTTCATACTCCGCCTTTAAACGCCTTATTTTCAGACGGTTTTCACGAATCTCGTTTCGAATCGTCTGATATTGCTGGAGGTTGTTCTCCCTAACTTTTCTAAGGCTTTCAAGACTTGTTTTTCCAGAACTTATTTTTGTTGTTAGTTCGGTGATTTTTGATTTAAGCTCACCTATCTTCATTTGAACTCTTAAAACTTGGGAGCCGCCCTCTTCAACTATTTCCGAACTCAGCTTTCGCCATTCATTTTCAATCTCCCTTCGCTTAAGCCGATATTGATCCCGAATAGCTTTAACCTTTTCAAGTCTGTTTTTAATTTTCTCCGCTTGAGCCGAGTATTGTTCGATCTTCTCCCGAATTTGGGCAATATCATAGGATAGTTTGACAGCCTCAAACTTCTTAATCTCGTTATTGAGGAAATTGTAGCGGAGAAGCTCATTTCGTTCTCTTTCCAAGTCTTCGATGCGTCTCTGGACTTCGTCGATTCTCCCCATAGCTGTGCGTATTGAAAGATCAGCCGCTCGCAGTTTCTCCTCAGCCTCAGCTTTTTCAGCATCGTATTGGGCTATTCCAACCAGGTCCTCAATTATCTTTCGTCTTTCAAGAGGGGAAACATCCGCCAACCTCGTTACAGTTCCTTGAAGGACTATGTTTTGACTTGTTGAGCTAATACCTGCCATGGACAAAATTTCAATAAGGTAGGCTCGGGAAATCCTTCTTCCATTAAGCCTATACACGCTTTGACCATTTCGATATACTTCACGGGAAACGGTGACTGTGGAGGTGTCAACAGGTATGCGTCCATCCGAATTATCGAATTGTACAATAACTTTAGCCATTCTGGCTTTTTCCAGACCGGCTTTCTCAGAGCCTTGAAAGATCAATTTCGCAGCTGTTTCTGCACGGAGCCTCTTAACGCTTAATTCACCCAAAGCAAATAAAACTGCGTCAACAATGTTTGTTTTCCCGCTGCCGTTTGGTCCTGTTATCACCGTGAAACCTTTATCCAAAAGAATCTTAACCATCTGCGGTCCGAACGATTTGAAGCCTCTAAGCTCTATTTTCTTTATATAGGGCATTAAACCGCCCTCACCTGCATGAAACCCAGCAGCAACTGTTTTGAACTCATTTTTGTGTGATTTCTTTATAAAAGTGTTGCATTAGCATGTTTTAACGATTGTGCACTTTAAAAAGGCTATTTACAGGCCTTTGAACCGTATCGTATAGCCATTTTCTTGACAAACTGTTTAATACGTTCATCTTCGCCGTAAACAAGCAAACATCCGTCCATTTGCACTTCAGATGAAAGTTTTAACTCTTCCGCCAGAGTTCTAAGCATGTCGATGGGCATATCCTCTGAGGGCTTAACGCGAATCCAGCGTTGTTCTCTAGGAAGACCTGGCACAAACCTTGACGTTTCCTCGTTTTCATCGATCTTTCTGCAAGCCTCCTTAAGTTTTTTAAGCCATTCTTTAACATATTTATCTCCAAACCTTTGCCCTTCCATGATGAAATATGACTCCACGTTGCTCAGGCATTCCTCAATTTTTAGGCTTGTCTCAACCCTTGACGGGTCAGCCCTTAAAACGTTAATTAGGGTCCGCGCGTACTTTAAATCGTCGAAGACGTTAAGTGGAATTTGAACCCCTTTCCTTCGAAAGTCCGTTAATATCTCCTCAAGAACTTTCCAGACGCTCAGGTAACCCATTGTGTTCTCCAATTTTGAATGGCAAACACCCTATAAAGGGTTTATTCAACGCTACGTGACACCCCCTATCTGGGAAAAGGTTTTTAGTTAAGTTGTTATATGTGTGTTCAGCAAACATCAGTAAAAGCGGAGTTGGTGTTATGTCTGTGTTTGCGGCTCCAGGGGCTTACGACCGTGCTATAACTGTTTTCTCACCAGACGGTAGGCTCTTTCAAGTTGAATACGCCATGGAGCTTGTCAATCGCGGAGCAACAATTTTGGGAATAAAATGTCCAGAAGGTGTTATTTTGGGGGCTGAAGAGACAATTGAGCCCCTTGAGGAATCCGAAACCTCCTGGAAGATTTTCAAGATTGACGAACATATTGGCGTGGCGATAGTAGGGTTAAGCTCCGACGCTAGGATTTTAATTGATAATGCCCGAATTTACGCGCAGAGTAATAGGCTGACATATGATGAGCCCATCGACGTTGAAGTGGTAACTAAAAGAGTTTGCGACATAAAACAGCTTTACACGCAACATGGTGGCGTGAGGCCTTTCGGAGTTTCTTTAATATTTGGTGGCGTTGACAAGACTGGATGTCGCATTTTTGCAACGCATCCAAGCGGCACCTATAGGGGGCATAAAGCTGTGGCGGTGGGTGCTGGGAAGGAAACGGCAATGAGTATTTTGCGGGAGGAATACCGCGATGGCATGGGCCTTGAGGATGCTACAAAACTTGCAGTAAAATGTTTGGTGAAAGCCCTTGAGGCCAGAGGACTTCAGCCAAGGATAAAGATTGCGGTTATTCCAGCGGCCACAAAGAAGATGGAGATGCTCAGCGACGGAGCTATTGAAAAGTATATAAGGGATTTGGGATTGGGCAAGTGAAGTTGAAATGAGCGAAAAATACACTGTTGCCCGTATTTCAAGAGGTAATGAACACTTTGAAGTTCTCGTAAAGCCTGATAAGGCTTTAGATTACCGATTAGGAAAAATATCCGCCATAACAGAAGTTCTCGTCACGGAAACAATTTTTTCGGATGCAAGTAAGGGCACAAAGGTCTCGGAGGAGGCTCTCCGCAAGGCCTTTGGAACAGCAGACCCCCTTAAGATTGCGGATATAATAATCAAGAAAGGCACGTTACAGCTGACAACGGAACAGCGCAGGAAGATGATTGAGGAAAAACGTAGGCAGATAATAGCCTTCATATCGAAAAACTGTGTTGACCCAAGAACAAATCTCCCCCACCCACCTATGCGAATTGAACAGGCCATGGAACAAATCCACTACTCAATAGATCCTTTCAAAACAGCTGAAGAACAGGTGAGGGAGATAATCAAGCTTCTGCGGCAAGTTTTACCACTGAAGATGGAACAAGTTTCGGTTAGCGTGCATGTGCCAGCAGATTACGCGGCAAAAGCGTACGGTACAATAAAGGCCATGGGAACAATCAAGCGTGAAGAATGGCGGGCTGACGGTTCATGGCACGGAATACTGGAAATGCCAGCTGGCCTTTACGGGCCCTTCCTTGAAAAAATCGGGGAAGTGACAAAGGGAAACGCCGAGGCAAAAATAATATCATAAAAATATATTTGGTTATGGTTGGATGATGTTATGCCCACATTTTTTGAAAGGAGGCAACTCGTAGTTCCCGGAGATTTACTAGCTGAGGGCGACTACATCGCAGGGGAAAACACCTTCAAAGTAAACGATAGGATTTATGCCTCTAGAATTGGGCTTGTGGAGTATGAGGACAAGAAAGTAAATGTTGTAGCTTTGAGAGCTTTTTACGTTCCAAGGGTTGGGGACACCGTTATAGGAACCGTCGTGGAGGTTGGGTTTAATGGATGGGTTGTCGATATTAATGCCCCCTATCTAGCGCTTTTACGGGCTTCTGAAGTGCTTAACAGACCCTTTAAACCGCAGAAGGATGACCTAACCCAAATTCTCGACGTGGGCGATTTGGTGGTTGCCAAAATAGTTTCCTATGACAGAACTCATAATCCCCAGTTGAGTGTTGATGAACCTGGATTGGGGAAAATAACCCGCGGGCAAATAGTTAAAATAACGCCTACAAAGATTCCCCGCGTGATTGGGAAAAGGGGTTCGATGATTACCATGATAAAACAGGAGACTGGATGCCACATAGTCCTCGGCCAAAATGGAGTAATACTCATCACTGGGAAGAGCCTAGAAGATGAAGAGTTGGCGATGATGGCAATACACAAGATTGAAGAGGAATCCCACACCACGGGGTTAACTGACCGCATATTGCAGATGATTAGAAAGGAGAAGGAAAAAAGAGGGGGCATCTAATATGAGTATTAAAGCGGAAAAGTTGGTTGACAAGAAAGGGCTAAGACTTGACGGGAGAAGGCCGGACGAGCTTAGACCAATAAAAATTGAGGTTGGTGTGCTTTCAAATGCTGACGGTTCAGCCTACATTGAACAGGGTAAAAATAAAATTTTAGCCGCCGTGTATGGGCCTAAGGAGCTTCATCCAAAGCATTTAGCCTTGCCCGACCGCATGGTTTTGAGATGCCGCTATCATATGGCGCCTTTCTCCGTTCAGGAGCGTAAGTCTCCGGCTCCTTCAAGGCGGGAGATAGAGCTTTCAAAGGTTATTAGGGAAGCTATCGAGCCAGCCGTTTTCGTTGAGTATTATCCGCGCACAGCCGTGGACATTTTCATCGAAGTTTTAGAGGCGGATGGAAGCACAAGATGCACAAGTATAACGGCTGCTTCATTAGCTTTGGCTGACGCAGGCATTCCAATGCGGGATTTGGTGGCGGCATGCTCAGCCGGAAAAGTTGAAGACATGATAGTTCTCGACCTAATGGACGTTGAAGACAAGATAGGCTTGGCCGACGTCCCGGTGGCTTATATGCCGAATTTAGGAGCCATTACGCTTTTACAGATGGATGGAATTCTAACTCCAGAAGAGTTTGAAAAGGCTGTTAACCTCGCTATTGAAGGGTGCAAGAAAATCTACACCCTGCAGAAGGAAGCCTTAAAAGCCAGATATGTGAGCGTTAAGGAGGTTGAAGAGTAATGGCGGCGACAACAGTTGTTCGTGTAAAACAGAAGCAGATAGCGCAGCTTATAGCTAAGGGGAAGAGACTCGATGGGCGGGGATTAAACGACTACCGTGAGATAAAAGTTGAACAAGGAATAATTGAAAGGGCGGA
>JAWBRY010000010.1:0-10389 GCA_038843545.1 Bathyarchaeia archaeon
TTATTCCGTAGCGCATGAGGGTGAATGGCGAAACTGTTTGGCTTGCTGAGGTGAATCCTATGGCTGGTATTAGCGTTGTTATTAGGGCTTTTATTGGCCAGTCTGGGTTTGGAAGTATTGGGCATAGCCATTCGAAGGCTTCAATTGTGCCTAAGTAGGCTATGGAGGCTGTTGGCCCGCCGAGTAATGCAAGGTATGTTGCCAATATGCTTTGGGCAAAAGTTGGCAGAAGGTCTGAACCGAGAAATTTGACTGTTTCGGTTAACGTTTTCGGCGTTATAAACTTTATGAGCGGTGTGCTGATGAATGTGAAGAATAGCGCAATTAGAGCTATTCCAGTGAAGATTCTTTTTCTTGGGCATGATTTGATTAAATAGGCTCTTGAGAGTTCCATGGCGATTATGGGTGATAGGAAATAGGCGATGTTTATGGCTATGGCTGTTGGCGTAAAAGCGTATGGGCTTGCGCCGAAGCTTGTGAATAACCCAGAAAATATAAGGGCTGAAATTTGAAAGACAGCAACAAGGAGGGCTATTGTGGTTACATTTTTATTAAACCATTCCCGTATTTTTTCAGCGCCACAAATCCACAGAATGGTTAAGGCTGCGAGACTCCAGCATAGGATGGAGAAGAAATAAATCATAAGCCCGGCCGGGTTATATATGGTTAAAATGGCATATACTAACAAAACCGGAATTAAAATAAGGATAGCTTTACGCACCATAATTTAACTCCCAAATTTTTAACATGATAAGAACATAAAAATGGGGGATTTTAAGTTGGTGGATAGTGGCGGCTTCTCATGGCGCGTTCCACTGCTCGAAGTGGAATGTTATAGCGATCGTTATTGTCTGTTTTTCTGTGCCTTCGGGTGCTGTTGCATGCATTGCAAAGCCCAAACTGCCGGAGTCTTCGATCTCATCTCCTCCGAATCCGAGAAACTCACCGACGTTAAGCACCGTTCCATCAAGCAAAGAGTCCAGTGTTGTTTCTAAATTCTCTAACGGTATGTCTTTTTCATTTGGATCGCCATCTACATGTGGCCAGTTACCGAAGCTTTTTTCCCAAACTTTTGTCAGGTCGCTTCTGCAGTATTCTATCTTGCCTTGTACTCTTATGTAATGAACTGTTGTTGAGTCGCCGGTTATTGTAACTGTTATGTCTTCTAGTTTAGCTGGTATGGTTCCAGCATTTCTGATTCCGAATGCGAATCTCTGGGAACCTGTTCTCGGATACATATTGCCTAAAGTTATGTATATGGTCAACTTATCAGGCGACCAACTCCATGTGCGGGTAACGTATGGTGCTGCTCCATAGGTGCGCCAATTAGGCGTATTCCAGTCCTTAGTTGGAGCCTCCCCATTAACAAATGCAACCTTCAAATTGCCTGTGTTCACCGTCGGGTTTATTACGAGTGTTTCCGTCCACCATGCATAGCTAAAGCCTATTACTCCAAGCGCTATGATAAGAAGCATTGGAAGGGCATAACCCTTTGAGAACTTCATGGCAAATCACTCTCCACCTGACTTATGGAGCATTGAACTGCTTTACGTTAATGGTCACAGTCACCGTGTAGCTCTTCAACTCATCAGCGTCCTCTTTCACGTGAATAGCTAACTTGCAACCAAGAGAGCTACCTACACCAATTGTTTTGCCGATTATGCTGGCTCCTGTAGCATCCGTTAATGAAACATCCAAGGCTGTAGTATTATAATTTAATTCAACATTGCCAATTTTCGCCGGTATAGTTCCAGTATTAGCAATGGCAAATGTTACATTACACCATCCACAGGGATATGCATTTCCAACAGTCACTTCCATCTTATCATAATCATTGTCGCTGTCACTATCGATTAAAATGGCTTTGCAAGTTATATAATCGCTGCAAGACGTCGAATTATTCGCAAACCCAACGTCAAGTTCCCCGGTTGTTATGGTGCCGCTTATTGTGAGTGTTTCCGTCCACCACGCATAGCTGAAGCCCAAAACAGCCAAAGCAACAATCAAAACTGCAAATAAGCAAGCAACTCTACTCTTCATTTATGCATCACTCTCCTTTCTCCTCCTTTTACATTCATTCCCCTTGTCCGGATATTGGCGGGGCAATCACCACCGGGTCGTCCGGCTCCCCAGGCATTTATCTTACGTGCCCGCCTGGCAGGCACGAGTCGGGAGCATGCTCCCCCTCCCCTCGATGCGGGGTACCCCACCCCGACTAAAATTGAAATTTTCACGGTTAAGTTTTAAGTTTTATGGACAAGTTTTCTATAAGATTCCTCCACCGATAGGGCAAGGCTTCCTCAGCAACGCTTAACTTCACTCAATATGCAGCGAGCAGCCTCAGCCAAAGCCTCCCTACTCCCCATTCTGGGCCTCCAACCCAGAGCCTTAAGCTTCTCAATGGATAGGGCTATATGCTTAACGTCGCCAAGCCAACCAACACCATGCAGAACAGGCTTATAAACGCGCTTCACACCATCCAACCCCAAAATTTTCGCCGTTATATCGGCAACCTCATTAACGCTAATCCAATCCTCACCACCAACATTATAAACCTCAAAGGAGTCGCCCAAACCCCTCCAAGCCATCAAAGTGGCCTCCACAGCGTCCGAAACGTGAATGTAGCTTCTGGTCTGGGTTCCATCACCCAAAACCTCCAAAACATCAGGCTTATTCAGCAATTTAACAATGAAATCGTAAACCACACCATGCCTAAGCCTAGGCCCAACAACATTAGCATACCTCAACACAACAGCCCTAAACCCATAAAGCCTACTATAAGCATGTATAAGACTCTCACAAGCCGCCTTACTAGCACCATAAACCGAAACAGGCCTCAAAGGCGCCGACTCATCCACCGGAATAACCTCAGGCTCACCATAAACACTGCTAGAAGAGGCAAAAACGAACTCCCCAACATCAAAACGCCTAACAGCCTCAAGAACATTAAAAGTCGCCAAAACATTCTCGTTAAAATGAACCTCAGGATTTACGGTGCTCACACGAACCTCAGGATTCGCAGCAAAATGAAAAACAACACCCACACCCCTAACAGCCTCGAAAACTTTCTGCCGATCCTTAACATCAACATTCAAAACCTCAATAAACCCACTCCCCACGCAGCCTCTAAGGTTTTCAAGCCTCCCACTACTAAAGTTGTCAACCACCCGAACAACAAACCCATCACCCACAAGCCTATCCACCAAGTGACTCCCAATGAAACCAGCACCACCAGTAACAAGCACAACACCGCCTTCAGCCACAACCACTCCCTCTCAAACCCCTTAAGCCAAACTTCATGAAGGATATAACGCACTAGGTAAATTAAGCTTCTCCAAACTTATGGTTCACATTATTCAACATCTCCGACGAAGCTCAAATAATGTAGAGGTGCACCAAATGAAAATGAAACTCCCCATCTAGAATTTCCACACTTCTAACAGGGCTAAGACCCCTCAACATGTAGTCGTGAACCAACACCCTAGTCCCCCTTGAACATTCCGCAATAATCTTCTCCGAAAGCCTATCAATAATCGTTGGAAACGGGTAAACATAAACCACGTTTAACCTTGAAAGGTCCACGGTGAAGATGTCGGCGCAAACAACATCCACCAAAAAGCCAACACCGGATTTCCATGCCCTCTCACGGGCAAGCAAAGCCATCCTCGGATCTAACTCAAAACCACACAGTAAGTTCTAAACTTCTCCGCCGCCCTCACCAACACCCTCCCATCCCCACAACCAAGATCAGCGAAAACCTCTACAGGCTCAACCTCAACCATGTTTAGGGCCGCATCCACCACACTAAGCGGGCTTGGAAGATATGGAAACTCCAAAAGCCTCCTAACAAACGCAGCCTCAAAGTCGCCGTTCATCCCGAGAAAAGATGAAACTTTTTATTTTTCAACTTTCCTATAATCTCCCGCCGGATGACGAGAAGGCATTAGGTTGACAAAATGGATGAAATATCAGAGTTACTCAGACGGCAATGAATGAGAAAACTTCATCCCCAATTTTGCGATCAAAGGTGAAATGGTGGCTCCTACAATGTTTCCAGTAGATTATTTGGACAGGAAGCCCTTAGGCAATACCGGCGAGTCCATTTCAGCCATAGGCATCGGGACTTATGGTATAAAGGATGAAAATAAAGCCGTTGAAGCATTGAAGCACGCGGTTGAATTAGGTCTCGACATGATTGACACCGCCGAGATGTATGGTTCCGGAAGGGCTGAACAAGTTGTAGGCAAAGTTATTAGGGATGTTGGGCGGAGCAGAATATTTATCGTAACCAAACTTTACCCCCACAGATTCAGAAGCCCGCAAGAGAGCGTTAAAGCCTTAAGGGCCAGCCTTAAAAGGCTTGGCACAAGTTATGTGGATGTAGTGCTGATCCACTGGCCTGACACGTTCACACCAATCGACTGCCAAATTAAATCACTCGAGACTTTGGCGGAAAATGGGTTGAGCAGGTACATAGGCGTAAGCAACTTCTCAGCCGAACAGCTCAAAAAGGCTCTGACATCCACCGCCAAACATGAAATAGTCGCTAATCAAGTCAAGTACAGTGTTGCTGACAGGTGTGTTGAAGAAGACCTTCTACCCCTCTGCATGAACAACAAGGTGACGTTGATGGCATACACACCCCTAGAAAGGGGTGAAGTAGCCAATATAGAATGGCTGAAAAGGCTGGCGCTTAAATATGGCAGAACACCGGTCCAAATAGCACTAAACTTCCTAATAGCAAGACCATACGTGGTGGCGATACCGAAAACTGAAAGAAAAGAGAGGGTCGAGGAATTTAAAGGAACCCTTGGATGGAGACTCTCAAACCAGGACATAAAACTTTTAGAAGAGCTAAAATAACCACACCCGCACGATGCTTCCCTCAACAAACCCTAACAATAATCCGCGTTGAAGAGGTATATGGGGCTATTTGCCGTATCTTGCTTGCAATCCTAGGATGTCACCCAGTCCAAGGGTTCTTTTGTATGTTTCTCCATAGCTTGTATATCCATACATCGTTAGCCAGTAGTCTTTGTCTTCGTAGAGGTCGTCGAGGCCGCACCAGTGGCCAAACTCATGTGTCATTATGTTCTGAACATCCATTTTTCCAGCTTCTCCCATGAGGCCCCACTTGAATCTTGCATTCATCAACGTGTCAGTTTCAACAATATTGTCGCCGGTGTACCAGATGTAAGTGACCGCTATTGCCTGTCCACCGTGGTATAAGCCCCAAGCAACAACATTATATCCATCCCTCCTGCCTGCGCTTCTGGTCGTTGCGCCCTGAAAAACGAAGAGTTCAAAGCTTGTGTTGGCGTCCCATGTTTCCGCAGCCGCTGTAATGACCTCTATAACCGCCGAAGCTGAGAATCCATACTTGTTACTCGGGTTTATCCAATACTTGATAGAGGCGTGCCACCAAAATGGCAACAACTTATAATCAGGATTTGCCATGGAATCGTCTTCGGAAGGTATTGCAGATAAAACAACTGCTCTTCGGCCATTACCATACCATTCAATAACCATCAAATTAACTTGCGCTTGGCGAGCGAAAACGCATGCAGTGGTTGAAAACAAAGCCAGTAGCACGATTAACGCTAAAAGACCATGGAGGAGCTTCTTCATTTCAATCCCCACACTTTTAAATGTAGAAACTCCTTATAAAGTTTGGTCGCATGCGAAGTGTTGCGATGTTAACCGTTGAGATACTCGCTGCAGCATCGGACGCCAACTTAAAAGCGTTAATGAACGAATACTAAAGTACCGTGAGTACGAGAAATAAGCATTGCCTTACAATCACCCATCATTTTTAACTTTTGCTTTCCCGGTTTCCTCAACCGCGGTGTTCAGCATTAACGTCGCCCCAGCTATCACAGCCAGCGCTAACAGTGGTGGAGCTGGTGATCCAGTGATATCTAATATGAGACCTACGAGAATTGGGAATAGGAAAGAGCCCACGTTACCTATTGATGATATTAAGGCGACAGCGCCGCCTACAAAACCTTGGATTTCAGGATGCTCGGCCGCTACTATGAGAATCAATGTTAAGATTCCTGAGAGGGTGAAGCCTGCTGCCAGCATGGTTGTCCAAAGCAGCTCTCCAGATGTGTATGAAATGAGCAGAGTGGATGGAATGGCTGCTAAGCCCAATATCCATATGAAAGGCTTCCTTGAACCAGCTTTATCGGATACTGCACCTACCGATAATCCGGAGATTAGAAAACCAACCGGAAGCATTGAGGATGTAACGCCAGCCTCCACGGCTCCCATACCCCTAATTTCCAGTAGGCATGGGAGAAACGTTAGGAGCGTGTCGTAGCAACCCATTGAGCATATACAAAGCCCAGTTAACAGCCACATCTGCTTCGACCTAAGAAGCTTTTTAAACTCCAACATGGGCTGGCTTTGGTTCCGCCGTTCTTCGGGGAGCAGCCTGTCTACAAGCCACCAAAGCAACGTTAGGGCTAAAGCCCACAATCCAAACATTTTGAAGACAGCCCTCCAATCGTTGTTAAATGTTGAAAGGAGATGGGAAGTGAGGCCTAGTCCAGCGAGGTCCCCTATTGGGAAACCTGAAACATAAACCCCTGTGGCAAGGCCCACCTTCTCTCGAAACATTACGTTCACAATTTTGGCTAAACATGGAAGGAGGGCCGCAACACCGGCTCCAAGGAAAAGCTGGAAGATTAAAAGGTCGTGGTAGCCTGTGGAGAAGCCCCTTAAAAAGCTGAAAACTCCGACAAGCACCATCGCCACCTTCGCTGTGGTCATAAACCCAAAACGGTCAATAACGAAACCCCACGGAATGCGCAGCAGCATAATGGTTAGAATGCAAACTGAAAATATGAACCCCGCCCCCGCATGAGATACGCCCATCTCCTCGACAACAAGCTGAACCATCGGCGAGTATGAAAACAAAAGGAGGTGAATAGTGAAGGCTGTAAGGAAAGCTTGAACCAAAACTATGTTCTTAACCGTCAAACCCATACAACGCCACGAACAGCATTAACCAACTAAGATGAATAAAACAGTTTAGTTAACATGCAGAGCTAGCCGTGTGTTGCGCATCTTCCTGTGACAATGTTTTCAAGGCTTTTCTCGCGAAGGTTATGTATCCCGTGTGGGCCGTCATAAGAGTTTGAGGCCTTGTTCTGCCCCGTTCTACCTGCATTCCCCGCACTAGGCACTCTACAGTTCCTATGTCTATGAAGCCGTTCTCCTTTAAGGCTTCCACTGTTTTAACCGTTTGGTCTATGGTTGGGCTGAAGGAAACCAGTGTTCCGCATGGTTTCAGCGCCTTGTATGCGTGAGGAACAACAAGCCATGGTGCCGCCATGTCAAGTATGACTGCATCCACGTCCGTTTCGTCGATTCCCCCCGTGATATCCTTGTTTTTAAGTTCCACAAGGTCGAAAAGCCCAGCCCGTTTGATGTTTTTCTCAGCAGTTTCAAGGAAATCAGCCCTTATTTCGTAGCTGTAGACGCGGCCGTTTGGCCTAACAAAGTGGGCGAGGGCTGTAGTTAATGCTCCCGTACCCGTTCCAGCCTCCACTACGCGGCTGCCCGGACCTATTCCGCTGAAAACCACGACGAGGGCTATGTCCTTCGGGTATATTATTTGCGTTCGCCTAATGCTCTTCATTACGTAGTCGCGGAGCAGCGGCCTAAGAACAGTAAACTGAACGCCGAAGCTGCTAACCACTGTGGAGCCGTACTCTTTGCCGATCAAATCGTCAAGCTTTATGTAGCCCTTATGCGTGTGGAAGGCTTTTCCGGCCTCAACCTTAACGAGGTATGTTCTCCTCTGGTCTAGGTATAATAGGACGTATTCGCCCTCTACTATTTTTTGGCTCTGCAAGACTCTTCCCACTACCTTGTCTAAGGCGTGTATTTGAAGGGGTGTTTGGCGCGGTCTTTATTTTCTATAAGCTCTTCTGTGGATGGCCTCCCTTCTACGGCTTTTCTTATGGCGTGGCGCATAGCTTTATAGTTGTTTATGTAGACGCGTTGGCGGTCCACAGCCGAGGGATGGACAAAAACATTCGCAATCATCACCAATTCTTCAACAGCCTCTTTTGGTATGGTGCCGTCTGCAACGCTGTCCACAACGGCTTTAGCCACCGCCGTTTGGGCTGGACCGTAAACCATGCTGGCCTGCCGCATGTTGGTTACCGTAACCGTTGGAACAATAAGCGTTAGAGGCTTAACGGCGAGGTTTGGCTCCAGTATGGCCAGTAATGGCTCGTGTCCCGGTGTTGGAGCAGCCTTAGCCTTTGCGAAGGCGGCGCCCACCGGCCCATCTTTTCTGCCCATAACCAGGTCTATGTGGGCTACTTCAGCGCCTGTTCCGGCTAAAGCCTCGCCTACTCGAAGATTGAAGTCCCTTATGGTTTCTGGGGTTATGTCAACAGCCATAAACCGGTGCTCCAAAGGTTTTTCCGCAATTTGGAAGGTTACGGGTTTCGGCTCTATCTTGCCAAGCTTTTCCAGTTCGAGGCGGAGTTCTTCCCTGTTTTCGTAGGTTAGTTCTCCGCCAACGCTTAGGGGCAGCCTAACAGGGCCAACTTTGATTTTCATCATGTTTAGGGCTGCTTTTGCGCCTACTGGTCCGCTTCCAACGATTATGCGGGCTACCTTTTGAACCTTGTATTGGAGTTCTCTGGCTTTCTGAAGTTCTCCATTTTTAATGTGGTTGTATATTTGAACCCAGATGTCTGGGATGACGTTGGCGCTGGCCAGTATGGCGCCTGAGCAGCCTGCCGCTAAAGCGGCTATCACAACCTCGTCGTGGCCGCATAGCACATTGATTTTGTCTCTGACTTTTTCCAGCACCGCTAGGATGTAGCTGAGCTGTCCGCTGCTGTCCTTTAAACCCACAATGTTTGGGATTTGCGCCAAATCCTCTACCATCTGCCACGTCAACTGTACGCCTGTGCATTGGGGAATATTGTAGAGAACTATTGGCATGTCCACCTTGCTTGCAATGGTGTCGTAATGCTCGTAGATTCCGCGGTCTGCAGGCTTCAAATAAAATGGCGTGACAATCAAGGCGGCGTCGGCGCCCACGTCTTTCGCATACTTCGCCATCTCAAGAGCTTGGTCTGTGCCGCTAGCCCCTGTTCCAGCAATAACCGGCACACGCCCATTAACCTCGTCCACCACAATTTTTATGACTTGTTTCCGCTCTTCAACGGTGAGGTTTACAAACTCGCCTGTTGTACCGCATGGAACAACACCATGAACACCCAACTCTATACAGCGGTTCACGAGAAAACGAAGCCGCTCCCCATCCACAGCCCTGCAATCATCAGTGAAAGGCGTAACAAGCGCGGGCATAATTCCCTCCGGTTTAAACATGGCTTCATCCTCTGGAATACCATAAACGTTAAACAATTTAAGCCTTCGAAAATAGAGTAGGCTGTCTTATTGGAGGAAAAAGCTTGAAAACATTAAAGGAAAAACTTTTAATCAGCATGGAGAGGCTGGAAGAGGTTAACACTTTTCTGTTGCGGAATGACAACCTCCTCTTGAACAGCATCTTAGAAATTATCGATAAATATGGCGGAGTATGGGAAATTAACAGGAAAGCCCAAGAAAACAGCCAACTAGAAAACCTCATGAAACGTCTTGAAAAAATGAGGTCGCCTTTCCTCAAGGACCTCGAGTGGCTTATTAAACAACGCAACCGAGAAGCCTTCATAAGCATACCGGAATATCGAAGAAAAGTCTTAGGCAAGAAAGCGGATTCCATGAAGTTTGACGAAGCCCACGCCGTCACACTTGAGATAAGCGCATGCAACTTTTTCCCATGGCTGGTTGAAGAAGCGAAAAGGGCGATTAAACAGCGGAACCTCATGCCAGCCCGCTATATTCGGGTAAGATCCATGAAAGAGCAGGTGGAAGACGGCGACATTCTAGCTTTTGCCGCCGCCATGCAGGTTATCGGGGCTTCTTATGTGCAGACCCTAGACACGAGAGGCACCATGCCCGGGCCCGATGGCAAGCCCATAAACGTCCACTTAGGTGGACCGGAAACAATAACCGGGTACTTCGGTGGTGTCGGTGTTCCAAACGAGTACGCCCTAAAATGGGTTGAGGAATACCTCCACTATTACACGGAGTACGGCGTAAAACAGGTTTTAAATACGAATTTGGGGACTGTCTTGCTGGGTTTTCTGCTGCACAAGCTTGGAATAGACATAGAATTCAAAATTTCCGTTTACCTTGGAGTCGACAACCCCTACTCGTTTTTGTGGATTCTGATCATGGCGAAGCTTTTCAGCCGGGAAGACGGCGCAATACCGCTTGTTGGCTTTAACCTATCCAACTCGGTGGATAACTGCACCATTGAGTTGGCGGCTTACACCCGCAAAGCCTTCGGCTTTG
>JAWBRY010000010.1:10399-11643 GCA_038843545.1 Bathyarchaeia archaeon
TACGCCAGCCCTACGACCGCCTCGACGAACTTCTGGAACTGGCAAACCACGTGAAAAACATAAGCGCCAAACACGAGGGCGCACCGCCAGAAGTAGAGGAAACCCGCGATCACCCCTCAGACATCCTAGACTACTTCATGCCGAAAAAAGAAATAATGGAGAAGGGACTGATGCCAAAACTGCTTGCCAACTATTTGGACAAGCATGAGGCCGTAAACAGGACAGCAAAAGCCCTAACAGAGAAGGGCCTAGCCTTCATAGCAGCCCAAAACCTCCACAAAAAAGAATAGAAAATGGGGCGAGGAGCTACCAGTAGCTTTTAGGCTTCCTAAACACTAGATAGGCGGTTGTAGCCACAAAGAAAACGGCGACAACAGCCAAGAAAACCATGGCGGTCCGCGTGTCATCAAGCTCGCTTTTAACCCCCTTAAGAGTCTCATAGTCCCGCCGAAGTTGCCACAAGGTCTCGTTAAGATTTAACAGCTCATCGCGAGTTAGGTTCCTGCCAAAACAATCCCTAAAGGTCTGATTTAACTCGTCAATGGTGTTATACACGTCCCTAAGTTGTTCTTCAAGGGATTTGAGGCAGACGTTCTCAACACGCGTCGTGGCAAACCCTATAGTTCCTTGAAAGGGGTATGGGTTTTCACGTCCAAGCTCATCCACAACCGTCGCATCGTATTCGAGGTAAACCTCTCCGTAGATAACGCCGCAAACGTTCTCCGGCAAGTAGACTTGATGGGAATATACAACCCGACCATCCTTGAAAATCGTGACGTTGCCAGACACATTATGATAAATTTCATGTTTTTCGGTTCCGTTTATAAATCCATATATTGTAAGATCTATGGTTTTTACATAAACTTTAGTAACAACAGCTGTTAAACTGAGTTCAACTGATATGAAGCTGGCTGGTTGAGTCTTTGACGTGGCGTTAACCTGGACTTTTACGCATGAAATCTTAGAGTCAAAGAAGGTTTCCATATTGCTGGTTTGCGTTTTAGCAGTGTTTGTCAAGGCAAGCAGCAGACTTAGACACGCGAAAAACGTTATTGCCTTCCTATTCATACCATCTCCAGCCTAAATTTAAATTGTGGATGATTTTGGCGGGTTATTTAACGCTTTTAAATTCTTCTTTTGTTATTTACCGGTTTTGGGTTGTTTCTTTTTTAAGAATTATGTTTATTTTCGGCTATTTTATTGAGCGGATAAACTTTTGGTACATATATAGGAAATAGATAAGC
>JAWBRY010000010.1:11681-24257 GCA_038843545.1 Bathyarchaeia archaeon
TATGTCCGTGAAAACTAGAATTTGGAGGAATATGGCTCCACCTAAGCAGCTTAAGCCTAAGCTGTGGATTAGGATTTGGAGGCGTCGGCTGATTTTGTCTGCGGCTGTTGCCTTCATCTGTATCGTGAATATTAAGAAACTCATCTTCAACATATAGGTTGCGAATTCAAAACCATAACGAAGCCTTAGGATTAATCTTCAAAACCAAAACTCAAAACCAGAAATCAAAACCTAGAGGGTGGTTGCTATCGGCTTGAAATCCAGCTTAGAAAATTCAGCTTCCTGATAATTAGCGCTCCCTAAAGCATGTATTCTTTGCCTTTTTCAGTTATCTCAACATGGCTTTTGAGGTCCCGCATAAAAATGGCGAGGAGCTCAGCACTCTCCGTATGCACTGGAAAAATCCTTTTTGGACTGATTTCCTTTAGGCAAGCCTTCAACATTAGGGGGGTTATGTGCCCGGAAACATGCACATGATATTGGGGTAAGCCATAATGCCTAAGCCAGTTCACCAGCCTTTCAAAGTCTACCTCCATCTCCTCGTTGAAAGGCTCGGAGGAGGAAAATACATAACAGCTTCCTGGTTTGGGTTGGATTTCCACCAGCTGCTCCAAATCATATAGGGACATGGTTAGGATTATGTTTTGCTGAAGCTTCGAAGCTTGTTCGACGTCAACAACCTTATCCGGATAGCGTTCAAGAATCTGCCTTTCCCAAGCGTACATGCGCTCCTTCGACTTTCGAAAAACCAAAATTCCCTCATCACTAATCCTTGGAATGCGAAGCCTCCGGTCGCTGCTCAAAGCCTCAATTAAGTAGGCTTGCCGCGGTGAAACAGTCAAACAACGATTGTTTTTAAGGGCTGTTCTGTAGAACGAGTTAAGCCTGTCCACATCTGTGTGGGCGAACTCCGCAAGCACTAAGCCTTCTGTTTGGCTGACAACATGGTGCAGTTTGGCTTCAACCTCCCTTTCAGAGGAAACATGAACATTCGTCGTGTTGGTGGCCTCGCAGATAACAGCCACGGGTTCAGCTGCCTTAGCCCTCTCCACAAATTCCCGGGTCATCTCGTTCTTTGCACCGTGATCCCTGAAGTCGCCTGTATAGACAACAGCCCCCTTTGAGGTGTGAATAATGAAGCCGTATGCCCCCGGCACAGAATGGTCAACATGCACGGGTTCAATTTCCAAACCGTCAATTTCAATAATGTCACCCGTCCTAAAGGTGTGAAAGTTTATGCCCTCCACATTGAATTCCAAATCCGCTTTGCGCACTTCGCCGAGGGCCTGCAAAATTATTTTTGTTGTTTCACCGCAATAAACGGGGATTTCCCTCTTCACAAAGGATAGGTAGGCGGAATGGTCCATGTGTCCATGGGAGATGAAAATTGCATCCACAGCCTTTGGTTTTTCATCAAAACGGTAGACCCCATCCAGTTTCGGTAGGATGCCCAATTCTTGGAGGCTTCTCCCGCTTTTAGGCGAAAGAAACGGGGGAGAATAATACTGTTTTCTAAGGGCGAAGGACATGCCAAAATCGAAGAAGACTTTCACATCTCCATCCTTAAGAAGGATTTTGTTCCCACCAATCTCGTTTACCCCGCCATAAAAAGTCAAGGTTGTTTCCGCCCTAACCATTTTCAAGCTCCCTCAGCTGTTCAGCCTTTCGGCAAATGTTTGAAATTGCCAAAATTACATGGGGAAAAACGAATAGGCTAAAAACTTTCGTGTATTTTGGTTTGCCAGCAGCCTTTACAGCCTCTAAATCTCCACCAGCCTCCAGATAGCCCCTCAAAAAAGCCTTCACAAAGGCTTTCAAGACTTGCACGCTGGCAAGCGGCGGTGCATAATGCCCAATAAAATATAGGAGTTCAGCTATATCCCAAGCCTTATCGCCTCCATGTGAAGCCTGCTCAAAATCCATCAAGTAAATATTGCCGTCCCTCCCGACTAGGATGTTTTCTGGTTTTGTGTCGCCTAACGCCACCTCAAAGGCGTGAACCCTAGCAAGGATTTCGCCGACTTTCCGGAGGATTTCCAATTCTTCTTGGATGTTGTTGACTTTAACCGCCAACTCAAAGGCTCGTTTAACAACTTTTTCAAGGCTTTCGCCATCCAAATACTCCATAAAAACCAGTCTTTCAGCGTGACTTACGCCCAGAAGCCTTGGAACGGCGAAACCCTTGGAGTGGAGAAACTGGTTTATGGAGCATTCCCGTTCAAGTCTTGAACGCCCAAGAACAGCGAAGGTTCTAGTGCCGAAAGTCCACAAAGTCAACGGAAACCACTTAAAACCGGACCAATCCTTAAAACTCTTAACAACAACCTTCCGCTCACCACAATCTAAGACGGCCCTAACCAAGAAAACATCATTTAAAACCCCTCCCAGCTCTTCAACTTCAACAGAGACATCGCCTGTTAAGTTGAGAACTTTTTTCGCGAAATCCTCTATGCCCATCTTGGCGGCGAGGGAAGTTAAGCCGCTGGCTGTTGGCACAAACAAATATGCTTTTGAATCACCGATTTCACGTTGCACCTCTAATCGCCATTTCTCACCTTCAAAGAATTGAAGCTTAGACAAAACAGCTACATTCTCCGACATAACCCTCAAAATCTTCGGAAAAGTTCCTAAAAGCGTCATGAAAAGGGTTTTCTGCGTCGACCTCAAAATGTTTTTAAAGAATATTTTTCGGCTTCTCAAATTTTCAATAAAATCCTTTGAGATTTTGAAAAAGCCGTCGCCCAGATTTTCCAAAATGCCTTCCGCCCTCAATTCCTTGAGGGCTTCCATGTATCCTTGCATTACACGCTCAACGTTTCCCCTAAAGGTTTCTGTTTGCAAAAAGCTATGTATCGCATAATATAAAGGCGGGAAAAGGCGGGCTCTGCTCAACATTGCCTCATACATGAAGTATTCGGGTTTTATGCGTATTTCATAGGATAGCTCAGGGAAGTCCAATACAAGGTTTTCTAAAATCTCAAGGATTAACCTTTTCTTTAGCCCAACCTCTTCGGTTTTCAAGTATTTTTCGCCAACTAAAGGCTTGTATGGGAAAATGAGGTGTACGCCTAAAGCCTCGCCTAAAAAGCCGCTGTCCACGTCCCTCTCGAAAACCCACCTGTCCACGGCGTAAAATATGGCGGGTTTTCCATCAAAAAACTTCACATAATTCATTAATTTAGGCTTAAAACCGTCAATGACCAGCAAAACCTCCATTAGCTTGGTTTTCTCAATGAAGGTGGCTGCATCTCCGCATATGCATGCACCGCTTATCCGCCCGGAACCAGCAATCTGTCTACAAAAACCGAGAATCTGCTCGTCTAATTCCATGCTAGGCCTTCTCCGGCCGCTGGACACTTTTCCACCAATCTACGCAAGATAAGTTACAGCACATTTACAAATATAGTTAACCCGTCCAACACCGTTCAAAATTGCCCGTCCTAAACGTCTAACACTACGGTTTACGCCCTAACAGGTCGACCGCGTGTTTTTCAGCGTTTTCTATGACAGCTTCCTCATCCAAAGTTTGAACCTGCTTGTTTTCCATGAGGATTTTGCCGTCAACTATGACTGTGTCCACGTCGCTTCCACGAGCTGAATAAACTAGAGCTGAATAAACATCATGTAAGGGTTTGAGATGAGGCTTTGAAAGGTCGACAAGCACGATGTCAGCCCTTTTCCCAACCTCCAGCGAACCTATGACTTCGTCGAGGCCTAGAGCTTTGGCTCCATTCAAAGTCGCCATCCTCAAAACCTGGTAGGCAGACATGGCGCCTGGATGGCGGTAAACATGTTTCTGCAGCAAGGCGGCAAACTTCATGGTTTCAAACATGTCAAGCGTATTATTGCTTGCAGGGCCATCAGTGCCTAAGGCTACATTAACGCCTAAATCAATAAGCTCTTTAACCCTTGCAGCATCTAACCCAAGCTTCATGTTGGCAACAGGCGCATGGACAACGTTAACGCCGCACTCAGCCAATACACGCCTGTCCGCCTCTGACAAATTTATACAGTGGGCGGCGAGCACGTGCCCATCAAAAAGCCCAAGCTTATGGAGGAACTCAACCTCGCTGCACCCGTAGACCCTTTCAAGCTCCTTAAACATTTCAGCGTACTCTGCAAGGTGAATGTGGACGCCCACATGGAGTTCTATGGCTTTCTCCTTCACCCGCTTGAGCAGTTCTGGGCTGCAACTGTATGCGGCATGCGGTGCCAACATGGTGATCACTCGCCCATCTGCAAACCCTTTGAATTCCTTCGCGAAAGTTATGCTGTTGTTAAACATTCTTTCGCCCATTTCCCTGTTCCCGGCTTCGATTATGCCCTCTGCCAGAACACCTCTTAAGCCGCTTTCATAAACAGCCTTGGCGACGGCTCCCTCATAAAAGTACATGTCAGCAAAACATGTTGTTCCGCTTTTCAACATTTCCAGACAGCCCAAAAGTGCCCCGGCGTAAACGTCCTCCGCATTCATCTTTGCCTCTAAAGGCCAAATGGTCTCACGCAGCCAACTGTTTAAGGGCTTGTCTTCAGCCAAACCGCGGAAAAGGGTCATGGCCACATGGGTGTGGCAGTTCACAAGGCCTGGAATTGCAACTTTACCATAGGCTTCCAACATCTTCTCCGCTCTAAAACCGCGAGCCGACGAGCGTTTTCCAACGAAAACTATTCTCCCATTCTTTACGGCTACAGCCCCATCTTCAATCATGCTTTTGTCTTTCATGGGCAAAACTAGGCATCCATAGATTAACAAGTCCACCTCTTCCAAAACTCCACCCAAAACCTAGATGGAAAATGAGGCTAATAAAATGAGCGTTAAACCAAACCTATTTTAGAAAAGGCGCCTTAACTTTCACACTGCCATTTTTAATGAGGGAGTGCAGCGCCGGCTGAGCCGCACCATTCTCCAAAACCACTTCTTTAGAGGTTCCCGCTGCCCCTATTTTCCTGCATATAAAGTTTAAAGATTCTTCTGTGAAGTTCAGAAGGTTTTGCCCTTCAGCCGTAAGCCTATACACCTTTCTAGGCCTCTCGTTGCTCATATCCCACTCGCTCTTGACATAGCCGCTCCTCTCCAAGGCGTTTAGGAGAGGATATATCGTGCTTGGGCCAAAATAGATTCCAAAGGTTTTACGGATCTTCGTTATTATCTGGTAACCATGCATAGGCTGACTGCTTAGAAACTGAAGCACTATCAAATCCAGGAGACCCTTCATGAGTTTAACTTGAACCTCTTTCGCCCCGTTCACTTTGCACCCCGCCTACTGTAGCCTTGTCCAACAGTTTTTCTGTTAGACTTGGATACGATGTGTCCAAATTTGGACATATCTCAAGACTCTATACAGCCTAAACGAGAATATAAACCTTCACACATACCAAAAGCATAAAAAAGCATAACAAAACATACACGCCACACCCAAAAACCCCACAAAACATATAAAACCCAACAAAACAAGTCAAAAACAGAGCATAAAAAGGCAATTCACCAATGGAAGAAAACCTCAAAAAAGAAATTGTTCAACACATAACCAAAAACCTACTAGACATCCAAATACTACACACATAACCAAAAACCTACTAGACATCCAAATACTCCGCCTAATAAACAAAGAACCAACATGGGGATACAAAATAAAAAAGCAAATAGAAGCCATGTCAGGGCTGAAAATACGTCACGGAGCCCTATACCCGCTACTGCGGAAACTAGAAAACAAAGGCCTAATCACAAGCCAAAAACAACAATTGGGAGGGCGTATAAGAAAGGTATACACCATGACGGAAAAAGGGAAAAAGTACCTAAACATTTTCTATAATATGATGAAGGAGCAAAATGGTTAACAAGAAAATCGAAGAAGTAAAAAAGTTGTTCGAGGAGAGAGGAAGAGTATCATATGAAATCGCTAAAAAAGAACTTTTAAAAGAGAAAATTAGGTGTAAACCAATTTACGATGCCCTTCAATATTTTATCGAAGAACTTTGGCATAATTTTCATCATCCCACACTGCTTTCATTAACTTGTGAAGCTGTCGGAGGAAATCGAGAACAAGTAGTACACATAGGGGCAGCCTTGGTGCTTCTAACAGGAGCGGCGGATGTACATGACGATATTATTGATAAGTCTTTGACGAAGAATTCCAAACCCACAGTTCTAGGCAGATTTGGAATCGAAATAGCCATGCTTGTTGGTGACGCTTTACTCCTCAAAGGCTACGAGCTTTTGCATAAATCATGTAATAGCTTAGCCTCAAGACAAAAAGACATAATCGTCCAATGGTTGAAAAAGGCCTTTTTTGACCTCGGTGTTGCGGTAACAAAGGAGATCTATCTTAAAGGGAAATGGGATATAGACCCAAGGGAATACTTAAATATAGTAGTCATGAAGGCGGCAATTGCAGATGCAACCGCACGTATAGGGGCTCTCATTGGAGGAGGGGATCAAAAGAAAATTACTACACTAGGAAAGTACGGACGAATTTTGGGAGTGCTAACCACTATACGCAATGATTTTATTGATATCCTCGATCCGGAAGAACTAAAAAATAGAATAAGGAATGAATGTATTCCTTTACCTATCCTTTATGCCATACAAGATCAAAGGACAAAAGATAAGGTTATTGACGCAATGAGTAAAAGTGAAATCACCGCCGAAAGTTGCTGGAAAACTCTGGAAGAACTTAAAGGATCACCATCATTCAGAAAACTCAACAACCAATTAAAGACTTATCTTAGGAGAGGTCAGCGTCTTTTGGATGTTATAACAATTAAACATGAAATAAAAGACAAACTATCTCAAATTCTTGACACGGTTGTTGAGGATATATTACCCTAAAACCACCCAAATGTAGAAGGCCTAATTGGTTTGTCCTTTCTCCTCTTCATAAAATTCCCTCTTCTGTATTAATGTAGAACACGTGGTCACTTAAAAATCTTTCGAAAACTTATTTAGACTACATCTTTGAAATGCCTAATGTTTATTTTGATTGGGAAAAAAACATTATGAGATGGCATTTCAAAAATCTAAAACTCCAAGCTTAGGAACAGCGTTAAGCGTATTCGTGTTAGTTAATTCTTTTGTCTGGTTGTTATGTTTATCTGCTGTTCTAAAAATGATCATGTATTTAGGTCGTTTCCCTAACGATTTGTCCAACTTTGTTTGGAGCTTAAATTCGTTTATCGCTGCACTTTCAGTTCTGCTCGGGGCGATTTTTGGATCGAGAACTCAAAAGAGGGCTAATTTTATTCTTGCATGGATTTTTTTAGGGATGTTATCCTCGTTTTCTCCAGCTTTAGTTGACATTCATTCACTGAGCGGAGCAATAATCACATCCATAATGTTCAGTATAGCGTTCGGTGTAGGTTTAGCGCCTTGTATGGCTATTTTTGCAGAAAACACACCGCTGGAAAAACGCGGAAAAATCGCGGGAATAACTTTGTTCTTTATAATGGGAGCAGGAGGTCTTCTGTCTGGTTTAATGACTGAAGATATCTTCCGTGACTCAGTTATCCTTACAACATGGAGAGCTCTCTGTTTTGTCCCCTGGTATTACATTTATAAAAAACAACATTATAGGTGTGAAGAATGGGCTAAAGATAAAAAGAGCGGGTTTATTTCAATCTTAAGGAATAATTCGTTTCTGCTATACATGGTTCCTTGGACTATGTTGCTGTTAATTAATCACTTATTCATATCTGTGGGTACGGAAATATGTGGGGAGGTGATCTACACCTACATACTGGTTGAGAATATTTTGGTGGGAATATTTGCAATTATTGGCGGGTTTATTTGCGACATTATTGGCCGTAAGCGTCTTTCGATGATTGGTTTTGTTGTCTTAGGTCTTGGATACGCGATTTTAGGACTCCACCCTTTTAATCCCATGTGTTGGTATATCTATATCGTAATTGATGGCATTGCCTGGGGGGTGCTTTACGTTATTTTCCTCTTCACTGTTTGGGGAGACATATCCTCTGGTAAGGCATGCGAGAAATATTATGCACTTGCCAGTTTACCTTACATATTATCAAACTTCATTAGATTTACTTTCGGTCCAATTATTGCAGCTTCTCTCTCAGCTTATGCTATTTTTTCTTTTGCAGCCCTCTTCCTTTTCTTGGCTGTTATTCCGCTTATGTTTGCTCCTGAGACTTTGCCTGAGCGGGTTATTCGTGAGCGGGAGCTTAGGAGTTATATTGAGCGGGCTAAGCGGGTTAGGGAAAGGTTTACGAAGGGCTAGCGAAAATTTTGGTTCATTGGTGGTTGTGTGTTCTTTCATTTGATGTTGACTACCGTGTGTGATTTGGAGTGTCGTTACTGTTTTGGCGGGACTTTGGAGGATTTTGGCGGTGATTTTTGTGGTTTTAGTGTTGATTATTGTTTGCCTAGGCGTATGAGTTATGATTTGGGTTTGTTGGAGCGTTTTTGCGGGCTTGATCATGATTGTGTTTTGATTTTTTATGGTGGGGAGCCTCTTCTTTGCCTAGATGATGTTAGGCGTGTTATGGACAATGTCAAAGCCAAGCATTTTGTTGTTCAGACTAATGGTTTGCATCTTGCTAGTTTGGAGCCGGAATACTTGAACCGTTTTAGTGTCATTTTGGTTTCTATTGATGGGGATGAAGCCCTAACCGACTATTATCGTGGCGGTGGTGTCTATCGTAGGGTTGTGGAGAATTTGAAGTATGTTAGGCGTAGTGGTTTTGAAGGTGAGATTATTGCGCGGATGACTGTTATGGAGGAAACTGACATTTACCGGCAGGTTTTGTGGCTTCTGCACAATGATGATTTTCCTTTTTCGTCGGTTCATTGGCAGCTTAACGCTGGCTTCTGGAGCGATTTTGAGAGGCGGCAGTTTCGAAGGTGGAGTGAGGAAAGCTATAATCCGGGTATTAGGCGTCTTGTGAAGTTTTGGGTTGACTATATGGAGAGGCATGGTGTTGTTTTGCGTTTGTACCCCTTTCTGGGTATTGCCCGATCCCTTTTGAAGGGTGAGGAGAAGGCTCTTCTGCGCTGCGGCGCCGGCTGGATAAATTATGCCATTCAGACAGACGGCTACATTGTGCCTTGTCCAAGCATGTGGGGTATGCGGGACTTCTACTTGGGGCACATCAGCACTGCGCATCCGCTTAGGCTGCCGAAAGTGTTTGTGGGTGAGCCTTGCACAAGCTGCGGAATATTCAATGTTTGTGGGGGTAGATGCTTGTACGCGAATGTAACCAGGCGTTGGAAGCCTGAAGCCTACAGGCTTGTGTGTAAAACGGTGGAGAACATGGTTGAAGCCATAAAATGCGAGATTCCAAGGGTTAGGAGGCTTATTGAGGCTGGAAGGATAGGGATGGAGGATTTTGAGTTCATGCAGTATGTAGGCTGTGAGATAATTCCGTGATGTGTTTGTGTACCCATAGTTTTCTTGGTAATGTGGTTGGTGATGAGGTTGTTACCTGGGTTTTGCTGTGGCTTGTTGTGAAGGCTAAATATGGATTTGTGCTTTGTATTGATGGGGTTGGGTTTGGCTGTTTTCGTTGAGGTTGAGGGCAGAGTCTTGGAGGGTGTTTTTGAGAGGCGTTTGACTAGGTTTTCGGCTTTGGTGAATGTGGACGGTAAAGTCTTGCCGTGTTTTTTGCCCAACCCGGGGAGGCTTTGTGAGCTTCTGGTTCCAAAGGCTAGGGTTGTTTTGAGGGAAAGCACTGTTAAAAGTGGAAGAAAAACCGTTTATGACATTATAGGCGTTTACGGTGACGGCGTAATTGTTTCTGTTGATTCGCGGGTTCCAAACAAGCTTGTTTTTGAGGCATTGAAGCGTGGTGGCTTGCCGGAGTTCCGTGGCTATAATATGGTTAAGCCAGAACATCGCCATGGAAGGGCAAGGTTCGACTTTCTCCTTTGTGGGTCAGCGGTTAAACCTTGCCTTTTAGAGGTTAAGTCCTGCACTCTTGTTCGAAATGGTGTTGCCATGTTCCCAGACGCTCCCACGGAGAGGGGCACTAGACATGTTTTTGAGCTTGTTAAAACGTTGAATGAAGGGTTTAGGGCTGCCGTGCTCTTCATAATCCAGAGGAACGACGCCAAGATTTTCACTCCAAACGACGAGACAGACCCGAAATTTGGAAAGGCTCTCCGAGAGGCCGCGAAGAATGGCGTGGAGGCCTATGCTTACATGGCAACTTTCACTGGAAACAAGATAGTGTTGGATGGAAGGGTTGAGGTTAGGCTTTAACACGTTTGCTTTAGCCTTTTGGAAAAGGGAAATTATAAAAACAAGTTTTGCATGAGAACATTTAACCCGAAACTATGGGGATGAGTACATGGCTAAGGCTGTTCGGAGGAAGTTTGTGGCTGTGGATCCGGCTAAATGCACGGGCTGCAGCCTATGCGAATACGTCTGCGTTTTAGAAAAGAACGAGCCTTTTTGGAACCCCTTAAGGTCTAGGGTTAGAGTTATACGCCTAACACCAGCCTTTAACCTCGCCTTGACATGCCGCTTCTGCGAGAACGCGCCATGCGTAAGGGCTTGCCCAAGAAAAGCCCTAACCCAGTCCGAGGAAGGCTTCATCCTTGTGGATGAAACCAAATGCGACCGATGCGGCTGGTGCATTCAAGCATGTCCCTACGGTGGGATTTCGCTTCACCCAGACAAGAACTTGGTTTTGGTCTGCGACCTATGCAAAGACGACCCGGAAGGACCCCAATGTGTCCAGTTCTGCCCCGAAGAAGCCCTAGAGCTTGTGACGGATGACGACGCCGTGACGAAGAAGTGGGTTTCAGCAATGGAAAAGATACCAGCCAACATTGAAAAGCTTACAAACCTTGTGAAAAGACGGGAGTGGGCTGTCCTATTTGAGGAAGCCGAAGACAGGGCGAAGAGGCTTTCAGAAAAACTTGAGGCCATAAACAAGAAGTGTGGCTATAGGCTAAAGTAGAGTGTTGTCTCAAACCAGCATTTCACAGTCAAAGCACACGTCGCTTTCACGGTTTGTCCAGAAAACTTTGCCGCACTTTTTGCAGGCGATTTTTCGCAACAAACCCTTTTCTTCCGCTTTTGTCGGTATGAAGGTGAATTGTGGTTTTGGAAAAGTTATGGCTTTTTTATGGCATAGGGGTTCGCATGCTGTGCAGCCGTAAACACATTTGTGGGGGTTAGCCACCACTGCCTTGCCGTCTATGAAAGCAAATACGCCGTTGGGGCAGAATTCCACGCATCGAGGCTTACCATAAGCTGCGCAGCCGTCGCATTTCTCTGGAAAAATTGTTGGGTACCATGGTGTGCAAGCTCTTGGTATAGCCATGCTCCTTCACTTTTTCATGCTTTTGCGGCAGTCGTAGCAGTATTCCGTGTCAAAGTTTGTTAGGAAGGTTTTGCCGCACCCCTTGCACCGTACTTCTTTGAGTACACCCTCCTTTATTGGTTGGATAGTCTTTAGTGTATTCACTGCTTCTTGGGCGCATGGGCATTGGCGTTTAAATCCGAAATCCTTTTCACTAGCCATGGCTATAGCGACCCGCTTAAAAAGCCATATAACAGGCCGAAAACCACGCTTCCAGCCCAAGCGATTACCACATAGGTGGCTACAACCTTCCATTTGGCTATTCTTGAAACGGCCATGGCGTTGGCGAAGTCGTAGGGTTGCCCCATAAGCCAGCTTAGCAGCGCACCTTTTGACATACCCTTACTCCACAGCTCTTGTCCCAGTGCAATTTCGACGAGGGTTGGCGTGTAAAGGGGTCCGCCGAGAACCGACGCTATCAAAACGCCAGTAACGCCCGTTAAGTATGCTTCAACAATTTCTTCTGGAATGAACGCCGATAGATAGCCCACCACTATGAGCCCTATGATGAAGAATGGAAGAATCTGTTTTGCCAGGTATCCGGCGAATTTAAGCGCTGCCCAAAGCCTCTCGTCTAAAGGCGGCTTAACAATTTCCACCCTCGCCGATGAAGCGGCGGAATCGACCACTTGAAACTCTTTTTCGATGGCTTTGCCCCACGGAGTTATTGAGACTATAAATCCCGCGATTAAAGCTGTGGCTGCGGACACTATTATGCGCACTCCAGCTATTTCCCACGAAATCATTTCACCAGTCATTAGAATGGTTAGAATGTTCGCTGCCGGCGCCATTAAAAGGAATGCTATGGCAGGGCCTATTCCAGCTCCAGCGTATAAGATTCCTCCGAAAAGGGGAACCATTGTGCATGAGCAAACCGTTAGGAAGGGTGCCGTTAAAAGGGCCAACAGATATCCGATGGCTTTGCCTCTCCCCATATATTTCGTTATGGTTTCTTTTGGTACAAATTCGTAGATTAAGCCAGCGACGCTGAACGCGAAGAGAAGGCATATCCAAGCGTGGCTGAAGTAGTCGACAATATAAAGCACCGGAATGGCTATATATATGAGCGGCGTATTCCACAGACCAAGTTCGTCCAGCTTATTTCTGAAAGTCTCTTTTGTAGGCCGGGCTGTGACGCGACTATAAACTAGGAGGCTTATAACTATTATGAAGAAGGCTAACAGAATACCTGTTTTGACAGTCCTCTTTGTTTTTTCGTCCATGCTTTTCGTCCTTCTTACCTGTCTGCTTCCA
>JAWBRY010000011.1:0-396 GCA_038843545.1 Bathyarchaeia archaeon
AACCACTCGGTTAATCTTCTTGGCTTTGACGGCGTCCACGATTGCTTTGAGACCCTGACCCCTCCAAAACTCGTTTCCCCGAGCCACAAGAACAACTCCCGGAACGGTTTTCACAAAGTTTGTTAGGGCTTCAAAGTCTAGGATTTTGGCGATTTGTCCACCGCAGTCGGATAGAAAAACTCCAACTTTAACTTCTTCCATATCCATCTTCACCTCTTAAACGTTTGAATGAGCCTTTTCTCGCCATCATAAATCTCCACTTCCAGGGGCATTTGGCCCACGGCAAAGTGGGTTGCACATGCAAAGCATGGGTCATAAGCCCGGAAAGCCATCTCAATCATGTTTAATATGCCATCGGTAACCTTACCCTTCTTAATTAAGCCTTTGGCCGCGTCC
>JAWBRY010000011.1:499-7191 GCA_038843545.1 Bathyarchaeia archaeon
TGTTTAATATGCCATCTGTAACCTTACCCTTCTTAATTAAGCCTTTGGCCGCGTCCCTAATTGACATGCATATGCCCGGAACATTATGCGTGGTAGCCACAATCAAGTTGACCTTTTTGGCTAATGCGTTCTCGTCTAACTGATAATGGTGGATAAGCGTGCCCCGGGCAGCCTCAACTACGCCCACGCCCTCTCCGGGTTTGCCAGGCTTGTTGCGGACGTTTTTGCTGGTTATTTCTGGGTCCGTCACCAGTTCTAAGGCGCGTTCAGCTGCATACAACAACTCAATGAGCCTAGCCCAATGATAAGCTAAAGTGTGGTGAACGGGCTTTCCGCCCAATGTATCGTACATACGCTCATACTCGGCTTGAGCTAGCGGTGTTGCCATGCCATCCGCCGCGTTGAGCCTTCCAAGGGGGCCAACGCGGTAAACGCCGCTTTCAGGTCCATCCACAAAACCCTTCCAGCCCACCTTCTTTAGGTAGGGAAGCTTAACGTAGGTCCATGGCTCAACACGTTCCTCTATAACGTCCAAATACTCCTTGGGCGAGAATTTGACAAACTCCCTTCCGTTGGGGTCTATCACGCGGACATTTCCGTCGTAGAAGTTTACTTTGTTGTTTTTGTCCACTAAGCCCATGTAGTAGGTTTTAAGCGTGTACGCCTCGCTCTTGATAATGTTGACGTAATTCGTGTTTTTTAACACTATGTCGTCGAAAAGCTTCAGCGAAAACTTGGCGAATTCAAGGCAGCTTCTCACCATGCGTTCTATTTCGCGTCGCTCCTCCTCGTTTATAGGTCTTGAAAATCCGCCTGGAATGCATGCACTAACGGGATGGGTTGCCTTTCCACCCAAAATCTCCGTTATTTTCTGGCCGTAAGCCCTATGTTTTATGACTTCTTTGCCTATCTCCAAACCGGCTTTTTCAATCACGCCTAAAACGTTGCGTTTTTCAGGAGGCGCGTCTGGCCCAACAACGAAGTCCGGCCCGCCAAGATAGTAAAAATGCAACGTGTGATCATACAAGTAGTATCCGTAGTACATGAGCTCCCGCAATTTTTTAGCTGGCTCTGGCGGTTCCACGTTGAAGGCCGCGTCTAAGGCTTTGGCGCTGGCCATGTGGTGGGCTACGGGGCAGACGCCGCAAATGCGGGGTGTTATGATGGGCAAGTCTTCGGCTCTGCGGCCTTCACAGAACTTTTCAAAGCCTCGGAGCTCTGGAACTTGGAAGTAAGCCTCGTCCACGTCGCCCTCTTCATTTAGGAATATGGTTATTTTCCCGTGCCCCTCAAGCCTCGTGATCGGGTTTATAACGACTTCCTTCACCGCATCACCCTCCTCCGCAGAATGGAATTAGCCAAAGAATACTTGTAGAAGGTCCCAATGGGGTCTACAACATGCTCTATAACCTTTAGGTCCGCGGCTATGGAGGCGAAAGCACTAATCATGGCGGCTCCTTGGTCTATTACGCGGGGCGCCGGACCCCCACACCCGGTGCATGGAATGTTCGCTTTCAAACACTGGGCGCTGCATCCGCCTCTTGTGGCGGGCCCCATGCATATTACGCCTTGCTCTAGGAAGCATGTTTTAAGGTCGTCGCTTATCTCGTAGATCCGCTTTACTTGGGTTATTTTTCGGTCCTTCTTTTCTCTTGGACATTCATCGCAAACAGACTTGTCAAAGAGGAGGTTTGCACCTTTAGGTGGAAGCTCGCCGCTCAAAATGGCGTCTAAAGCGTCAATGACCCTTGGAACAGGGGGCGGACACCCAGAAATGAAATAATCCACATCCACGGTTTGCGCCAAAGTTTTAACGGTGTCATAAAACTCTGGAAGTTCAAGCTCGCCCTGCGGTATTTTAAAGCTGGTTTGGGGTGTTATGCGCTCAGGGTTTCGCGTGGAGGGCGTTTCAAGGTAGGCTCTCTCAAAGATTTTTTCGCGGTTCCAAAGGTTGCCCAGGCCGACGACGCTTCCATCACAGGCGCAGGAGCCGAAAGCCACAAGCACCTTCGACTTTTGCCTTAAAAGTTTAGCCATATACTCTTGTTCGCTGTTGCGGATTGCACCATTAAAGAAGCACACGTCTATGCTTTTATCTGGCATAGCTTCAACATCCTTATATTTGATATCCATGGCAACGGGCCAGAACACGATGTCGGCTTTGGCTACCACGTCCAAGATTTTCTCGTTAATGTCCAAAACGGCGATTTCACATCCACCGCAACTAGCAGCCCAATAAAAGGCAAGCTTCAACTTTTGTGGTTTCGCCATGTTTCCACCACTTCATGATTAATGAAGCTAAATTATTGAAGCAACTGTAATTTAAATTTAGCTCAAAAAGTAAATAGAGAATATATTTCACTCAAATGCTCAAAACGCATGAAAAGAGTTCTTGACATTTTAGCTTGCTGAAACTACTTCGGCTTCCCTGCTTGGGGGCCTTTTTGCCTCAGCTTGAATTCCTTGAGGCCCCTCTATGGGGACTGGGGCCTCCTCCTTTAAGCTTAGGGTTCCTTTGATCACACCCTCTTCTGTATATTTTAATGTAAAGCCGAATTTTTTCATGAGTCCTATGGATTTAAGGTTGTCTGGAACCATGAAGGCGTAGATTGTTTCTAGGCCCCTCTCCTTGCTGATTTCTATAACGTAATCCACAAGCTTCGTTCCAAGGCCTAGGCCTTGCCATGGGTCCGCCACTAGGAAGGCTAGTTCGCCGCTTTTTCCGTCTGGGTCTACGCTTACCCTCGCCGTTCCAATTATCTTTCTTTTACCGTCTTCTGTTAGTTCGGCGACTATGGCTATTTCTCGGTCGTAGTCTATGTTGCAGTAGCGCACTCTAACCTCGTGGGGCATGTGCTTAAGCGTCTGGAAAAGCTTATAGCGAATAGACTCTTCGGAACAGTTTTGGAACATCTCCAGCCACAACGGCTCGTCTTCGGGTTTTATAGGCCTTAAAAGAACTGTTCTGCCGTCTCGCATCTTCCACAAAGTCTCATACTTCTTCGGGTATGGGCTTATAACCAAGTGTTGGTGGGGCTCCACCCTCTTGAAGATAAGCTCCTTGTCGATTACTATGCGGGCGTCGATGGCTATAACGTCTTTTTCGTCCACTATAAGCGGGTTTATGTCAGCCTCCTTTATCTGTGGAAAGTCTATGAGTAGATGCGAGAACAAAACCATGACTTCTTCGAGGCGTTTAATGTTGGCTGGCGGCGTCCCTCTATAACCCTTCAAAAGCTGGTAAACCTTTGTCTCCTCCATCATGCGTCTAGCCAAAGTCTGGTTCAGCGGAGGCAAGCCCACGGAATAGTCCTTGAAAAGTTCCACGCCAACGCCGCCCATGCCGAAAAGGATTACGGGGCCGAACACAATATCTTTCTTAGAGCCTAAGATAACTTCGACGCCACGCTTCTTGATCATCGGCTGAACGGTTACGCCGAGGATTTCAGCGTTGGGGTTATATCTCTTCGCATTCCTTGTTATGACCTTAAAGGCTTCTCTGACCTCGTCTTCATTTTTAAGGTCTAAAGCCACGCCGCCTGCATCCGTCTTGTGAATTATTTGGGGTGAAAGGATTTTTAAGACCACTGGATAGCCTATCCGGGATGCTATGGCGACAGCTTCATCCTCGTCTCTAGCCACATAGGTCTTAACAACTGGGATATTATAGAACTCTAAAATCTTTTTAGCTTCAAACTCTGTTAGCACTTCACGGTTTTCAACAGCCGCGTTTCTCAAAATGGTCATTATGGGCAGTTTTGGCGGAGAAACGTCGACAGGCAGCTCTTCGGGAGTCTCGTAGAGAAGCTCAAGGTTACGCCTATACTGGTACATGTACAAGTAGGTTTTAACCGCTTGTTCTGGTGTGGAAAACGTTGGAATCTCGTTGGCGTTAAGCATCAAGTTTGCCTCTTCAACATCCTTTTTGCCCATGAAAGACGTTAGAATTGTTTTGCCACGCTGCCCCTTGCTTTTGATGAGTTCTACGATGCTTTTGGCAATTTCAACGGGATCCGCTACCGCTTGTGCAGTGTAAATTATTAGGACTCCATCAACGTTCTCATCGTTTAAAACCGCGTCTAAAACAGCTTTATACCGATCTGCCTTCGCGTCTCCAAGAATGTCTATGGGGTTGCCGTGGCTCCAGTAGGGCGGAAGAATACTGTTAAGGTAATCCATCGTCTGGGGACTAAGCTTTGCAAGTTTGCCGCCCATGCCTATGAGGGCGTCGGTGGCCATAACGCCTGGACCGCCAGCGTTGGTGATTATCGCCAGGTTTGGCCCTCCGGGTAGAGGCTGCATGCCCAAGACTTCGGCGCAGTTGAATAGGTCTGCTATTTCCTCCACGCGCACTATTCCGGCTCGTTTAAAGGCTGCCTCATAAACATCATCTTCCCCTGTTAATGAACCAGTGTGGGAGGCTGCCGCCCTCGCGCTTTCACTGTACTTTCCGGCTTTAACGATTATTATGGGTTTTGTTCTAGCGAAGTGTCTGGCGGCGCTCATGAATTTGCGGGCGTTGGTTATGCCTTCCACATACATGAGGATGCTACGGGTTTTCGGGTCTGTCCCAAAATAGTCTATCAAATCGCCGAAGTCAACGTCTATCATTGAACCAACTGATACGAAGTAGCTGAAACCAATATTCTCGTGGATTGCCCAGTCAAGTATAGCTGTGCCAAGGGCTCCACTCTGGCTTATGAAGGCAATATTGCCGGGGCGGGGCATCTTGTTGATAAACGTGGCGTTTAGGCGTATGCTTGGACGGATAATCCCCAAACAGTTAGGCCCAATAATGCGCAAATCATACTTCTGCTTAATCTCAAGAATCTTGTCCTCTAAGGCTTTGCCTTCAGGGCCTATCTCTTTAAAACCAGCACTAATAACAATTAGGCCTTTTATTCCGGCTTTCCCACACTGCTCAACAACTTCCGGAACGGTTTTAGCCGGGGTGGCGATAACAGCCAAATCAACAACTTTCGGAAGCTGCAAAACGTTTTGATAGGCTTTAAGGCCTAAAATCTCCTTCTTTCGAATGTTTACGGGGAAAACTTCCCCCTCGAAGCCGGATTCAAGAAAATTCTTCATTAAGGCGTAGCCTACTGAACCCTCCTCGTCGCTGGCGCCCACAACCGCCACACTTTTCGGGTTAAAAATCTTGTCAAGATGCGCTGTAACCATACTTTACACCAGCATCCGACTGAAAACCAACAGCTAGGATTAAAAAGTTTGTGCAAGAACAATAATCTTGCGAAAGGTCCTAAGAAGCCTTACCGAAAAATAAGAAGGGAGAGAGCGCTTACTTTGGGTTGCTTCAAAATCATTTTTGCAGTTAAAAACCTAGAGAGCTGGCACAATGGACTTTCGATCGATGCGTAGGGAAAATTATCCGTTTCAAGCTTTAACAAGCCTGAATTTAAAATCACTTCTTACTCAGCAAGTATTCATGAATGGCTCTGGCGGCTCTCTTTCCGGCTCCCATGGCGCTTATGACGGTGGCTTCGCCCGTGACTATGTCGCCGCCAGCGTAGACTCCTTCAAGGCTTGTTTTGCCGTTTTCATCAGTCACAATTGTGCCCCATTTTGTGACTGTTAAGCCTTCTGTTGTGCGTTGGATTATCGGGTTTGGTGTTCGTCCAATAGCAATTATGACGGTGTCAACATCCATTAAAAACTCTGAGCCTTTAACCGGTACTGGACGACGTCTTCCAGATTCGTCGGGCGGTCCAAGCTCCATTCGTATGCACTCCATCTGTTTAACCCAACCCTTTTCGTCGCCGATAAACCGCGTCGGCGTTGCCAAGAACTTGAAGATTATTCCTTCTTCTTCGGCGTTTTCTATTTCTTCTTTGCGGGCTGGCATCTCCTCTCTGGAACGACGATAAACCACACAGACTTGTTCGGCACCGAGACGGAGAGCCGAGCGGGCGGCGTCCATGGCAACGTTTCCACCGCCGATAACAGCAACATACTGTCCAATCCTTATGGGCGTGTCATACTCCGGAAAAGCATAAGCTTTCATTAAGTTGACTCTAATCAAAAACTCGTTGGCGGAATAAATTCCGCCCAAGTTTTCGCCGGGAATGCCCAGAAATTGTGGTAAGCCGGCGCCCGTTCCGATGAAAACCGCGTCGAAACCCTCCTCTTTCAACAGTTCTGGAATAGTGTAGGTTCTGCCAATAAGATAGCCAAGCTTAAGCTCCACACCAAGCTTCTTGATGTAGTCCACCTCTGCTTGCACAATACTTTTTGGTAATCGAAACTCTGGGATGCCATAGACAAGCACGCCTCCTGGAAGATGTAGAGCCTCGAAAATCACCACTTCATGTCCAAGCTTTGCTAAGTCAGCCGCAACAGTTAAACCAGCAGGTCCAGCGCCTATGACGGCTACTCTTTTGCCAGTAGGCGGCGCTTTTTCAGGAATTGTGAAGCCTCTAGCCCTTTCCCAGTCAGCTAGAAACCTTTCAAGTCTGCCTATGCTGACTGGATCGCCAGTCTTGCCAAGCACACACATTTTTTGGCATTGCTCTTCTTGAGGGCAGACTCGCCCGCAAATGGCTGGAAGGCTGTTCTTCTCCTTGATTTTCTTGATTCCTTCCTCATATTTGCCTTCCCTAAGCAGTTTAATGAAGGCTGGAATGTCAATTTCAACCGGGCATCCTTTCACACATTGCGGTTTAGGACATTGTAGA
>JAWBRY010000011.1:7201-23032 GCA_038843545.1 Bathyarchaeia archaeon
TTTTCTCTTAATTTTGGGTTTGGATTCACTTTCCACCACAGCTACACCCTCCAAGCTCCCACAACAAGGCGCTTAAACGCTCTTCCGGGAGGAACATGCGTTGACGCTTGATCAGTTCCTCGAAATCCACAAGATGCCCATCAAACTCCGGGCCATCAACACACCCAAACTTCATCTCCCCGCCGACACTTACACGGCAGACACCGCACATTCCCATGCCGTCCACCATTATTGGCATAAGCGTCACAACTGTTGGGATCTTGTAAGGTCTTGTTAACTCGCAGACTGTTTGAAGCATGGCAACGGGACCCATTGCAATGCAGCGGTCAAACTTTTCATTAGCTAAATTGTCTTTCAGAAAATCTAACCCCTTGTAACCTTCGGAACCATCGTCCGTCGCTATATAAAGCCTGTGACTTAGGGCTTTCATCTCCTCCTTGAAGAACAGAAGTTCCTTTATGCGGGCGCCCATAACCGTTACAAGAGTGTTTCCAGCTTCCCGTAGTGCTTTAACTTGCAAAAGCATGGGCGCGATCATCACGCCGCCAGCCACGCATAGAACCTTGCCGAAATACCTGATTTCCGACGGATTTCCAAGGGGTCCAGTGATGTTCCATATACATTCGCCTGGCTTCATCATGCCAAGCTGCCTCGTGGTCTTGCCAACCTCATTGAAAACAAATGTTATGGTGCCTTTCCCCACGTCGTAGCCGGCAATCGTCAAGGGCACCTTTTCACCTTTCTCACCTAAAATTACGACGATGAATTAAGGGCACCCTTTCACCTTTCTCACCTATAATTACGATGATGAATTGTCCCGGTTTGGCTTTTTTGGCTATTTCGGGGGCGTACACTTCGAAAAGCTTGATTTTTGGGGCAAGCTCCTCAGCCCTAACAATCTCATACATTTTCACAGCCTAAGCCTCCTCTTTTCAAGGGTTTTGCGGGCGACAAGGCTGAAATTTTTTGGATAAAGGCGTCAAGCTTCTTTTCAAAACTGCCAAAATTTCTCGGGGAGGCCTCGAAAAGTTCAAAGCGTTCCAGCAGCCCAGCCTTCTTCAAAAAGTCCTTCAGCACAGCCATATTTCTTTCCGCCGTGTCCCGTCCCTCTTGAAGCTTACAGTCCTCCGCAGAGCAAACAACAGCTAAGACCCCGTCGAAACTGTTCATTAAAGCGTTGACTACATGCACCGGGTCAAGAGCCTTAAAGCATGGTATTTCAAGGGTGACAGCGTTCCGCTTGAACAACATAGCCTCCGGATTATCAAGGGCTGAAAACTCAGACCACTGACAACAGAAGACGAGAATTACGGGCGACTTGCCTTCGGCTTTAAGCCTAACAGCAGAATCGCAGTAACGCTTCAAAACGTCCTCAAACTCGAAGCCCTTAAGCTGGATAGCATGGTGGGGGCAAACCAAAGCGCAAGCGCCGCACCCCATGCAATAGTCGTATAGTATTTTGGGAGTTGCAAAGTGCTCCGCCTCTATGGCTGAATATGGACATATAAAGACGCACTTATCACAGCCCACACACTTTAATGTGTCGTAGATAACTTTCCTCGAGTACTTAACAATCCTAATCGTATCTCTGTCAAAACCCAACTCCTCCAGAACTCTCCTGCTTAAAAGGAGGCGTCTAGTGTTAATTTTTGTGCCTTCCTTGAAGCGGCAGAAGTGGTCCTCACACTGGATTGAAACAACATTCTTTACGCCTAAACCCAGAACCCTGAAGATGAACTCTGTTGGAACCCTTCCAGAACACGGCAGACGCAACGTAACGTAGTTCTTCAAGTTTAAGCCTTGCTCTGTCAAAATTTCCTCAACCTCAAGTGTTGATGGAGAGCTCCCACGGCACATAAGCACAAGTGTTTCTGCTCCGGTCTTTTTCCGCATCTCCTCAACGTACCCAATCAAGCTGTTATAGTCGTAGTATCGGATTTCGATGGCAAAAACTGGACAAGCACTGTAACATATCCCGCAAACCTGACATTTCTGTGTATCGATTTCCAAAACACCCGTTTCCGCATCGCGTTTAACAGCCTCGTAGGGACATATTGAATAGCAAATTGAACAACGGCTGCAGTAGTCCTTGTTTATGCTTACCACGACGGCTCGCTCTTCGCTCATCTGGCATTTCTCCGAAACATTCAAGAGCCTTTAGCACTGAAATTCTGAAAAATAAATTCACGGGTAATATAATATTTTTGGAGAGAGGTCGCACTTACTGCCTATAATAATATGGTCGCCGAATATAACTATAGGCTTCCAGGGCGGCGGTTAAGCCTTGCCCCACGGCGGTCCCAACCTGCTTGACAGGATGATTTGTAACGTTGCCAGCGGCGTAAACACCCGGTATATTTGTTTTTTGGCGGATGCCCACAACTATGTAGCCATGCTCATCAACCTCAACACCCGCCTCTTTGGCAATTTGGCTGTTGGGGACCTCGCCCACTTGAATGAAAATTCCGTTAATCGGCAACTCAAAGATTTCTAAGGTCTTATTATTAAATAGGACAACCTTCTCGACCATGTTTCCGCCTTTAATCTCCTTAACTTCGGTATTCCATAAAACCTCAACATTCTTTTTCTCCATTAAAGCCTTAACACGGACCTCTTCAGCGCGGAAAGCATTTCGCCTATGGGCAACTTTAACCTCTGAGGCAAACTCCGCCAAGTAAAGGGCTGTAACCACCGCGGAGTTTCCGCCGCCAACAACCAAGACGCGTTTACCCCTAAATAGGGGGCCGTCGCAAATCCCGCAGTAGCTTACGCCTTTCCCCTTAAACTCCTTTTCGCCGGGAACGCCTAACTCGCTGTGGCTTGAGCCTGAAGCAATTATAACTGATTTAGCCTTATAGACGTCCTTATCTGTTTTGACTATTTTCTCTTCACCCTTCAAGTCTAGGGATTCAACCTTTTCGAACTCGTGGATGACAGTTCCAAGTTTTCTGCATTGAGCCACAAACTTTTGCGCTAACTCCGCACCGCTTATGCTTTCAAAACCGGGATAGTTTTCAATAACCGGAGCATCTGCGACTGTTCCGCCGGCGATCTTCTCTTCAATTATTAGGGCTTTCAGTCCGCTTCTTGCGGCGTAAATTCCAGCGGTTAAGCCGGCGGGACCGGCTCCCACTATTATTAGGTCCCATATATTCAGGTTTTTCGCCTCCTCTTAGTCTTCTTCGTAATCCATCTCGTCGATCTCTATTTCGAAGCATTCTTGACAAATGCCACCGAACATTTCATATTCCTCTAACGAGATTCGCCTTCCGCAAAGTAGACAGTGGTAGACGTTTTCATCTTCCTCAATTTCGCTCAAATGCCAGACCCCAACATAAGTTAAAGAAAACTTAACTGTTATAAGGCTAGTGCCAAGAGTTCGGCTACGTCTAAAACTTGGATTTTTCCCTCATTCCCTGTAGTTTTTACGGCGTCTTCCATGGTCAACATGCAGAAGGGACAGGCTACCGCCAGAATCTCAGCTCCAGCCTCTACAGCTTCCCTTACGCGGATTTCCGCCAGACGAGGCCCTGGTATGTCAACCCACATTCTGCCGCCTCCACCCTCGCAGCATAGGCTTCTGCCCCTTGAACGGTCAAACTCCAGAAGCGTGACACCTTTTATGTTTTCGATAATTTTGCGGGGTTCATCGTAAACGTTGTTCTGCTTGCCGAGGTAACATGGGTCGTGATAAATGACCTTCTTGTTCAGTTCTTTCGTTGGAGTTAACCTCCCGTTTTCGATGAGTTTTGCCAAAAGCTGGGTGTGGTGTTGAGGTTCAAAGCTTGTTTGGTTATATCGGTTCTTGAAAGAGTGAAAGCCGTGGGGGCAGCTTGTGACCAGATGTTTGACGCCGTATCTATTAAACACCTTCATGTTTTCTTCCACCAGAAATTCGAAAAGGCCTTTCTCGCCCATGCCATAGGCTTCACTTCCGCAGCAATTTTCCTCCTCGCCTAAAACGCCGAAATTTAGGTTGGCAGCCTCAAAACATTTCACAATACTTTTCGCCACATTTTGAACTCGGGGGTCATAGGCTGCTGTGCAACCAACATAATATAGGATTTCTGCACCTTGAGAGAAGCGTTTAACGTTTAACCCTTGACTCCATTCTACGCGTTTGCCGCGAATTCTACCCCAAGGATTTCCATTTTTGAAAATGCTTTCAAGGGCATCTCTAACGGTTGGTGCCACTTGACCTCCTTCAACAGCTATGCTTCTAATGTCTATGAGGAACTCGTGAGGGTTTAAGTCCTTGGGGCAGCGCACACCACAAGTGGAGCATGTTGTGCAACTCCATAGCTCATTTGGCGGGTGAATTGTAAGCTTGCCGAAGGCTGAAACTTCCCGCATATATTTCCTAATGTTGAGGTTTGCTTTTTTGGCTACAGGGCAGCTTCCAGTGCATGTGCCGCATTGGATGCATTCTAAAAGCTTGTGTTTCTGGACAAGTTCTTGGACGCCCATTTCTACATCACTTTTCTTGAAGGTTAAGGGCAAGCTTTTAAAATTATTTTCCCTTTTATGAGGACTAAACAATCATAAATTGGAGACTCTACTTATGTCGGAAGCTGGGGCTGAAACCAAGAAACCGCGTGTCGGCATTTTTGTTTGCGAGTGCGGCGGCAACATCGGAGACGTCGTTGACGTTAAAGTTGTTGTCGACGAGGTTAAAGGGTGGGAAAGTGTTGTCGTAGCCAAATACCATAAGTATCTGTGTTCAAAACCAGCCCAGGAAATGATTATTGAGGCTGTTAAGAAGGAGAATCTTGATAGGGTTGTGGTGGCTGCATGCACGCCTAGAATGCACCTCGCCACCTTCCAGAGCGTTTTGGAAAGGGCTGGATTAAACCCCTACATGATTGAGTTTGTAAACATACGAGAACAGGACTCATGGGTTCATGGTCCAAAACTTAACCCCGAAGCGACAAGGAAAGCTATAAGCCTCATAGGGGGCGGATGTGGACGAAGCCTAGAGCTTGAACCTTTGGAGATGATAAGCGAAAAAGGTTCGCGGGAAGTACTCATAGTTGGGGGCGGCATAGCCGGCATAACGGCAGCCCTACAACTTGGATATTTAGGCTATAAAGTTCATCTCGTGGAGCGGAAGCCCAGCATAGGCGGGAACATGGCGAAACTTACAAAGGTTTTTCCCACCCTAGACTGCGCCCAGTGCATTTTGACGCCTAGAATGGCTGAGGTTGGAAGAAACCCGAACGTAAACCTACTCACCTATGCCGAGGTGCAAGACGTTAGCGGTCGGCCCGGCAACTACATTGTGCGAGTTTTCATGAAGCCGAGGGGTGTAGACGTTGAGAAGTGTCGAAGTTGTGGTGTCTGCGCCAAAGTTTGTCCAGTAACGGTTCCAGACGAGTTTAATGAAGGTTTGTCTCTGCGGAAAGCCGCCTACATAGAGTTTCCCCAAGCAGTCCCATCCGCCTACGCCGTAGACTTCGATGCTTGTACAAAATGTGGGAAATGCGAGCAGCTCTGCCCGGCGAAAGCCATAAACCTAAACGACACGGGCAAAGTTGTCGAGTTAAACGTTGGCGCCATCATTTTGGCTACGGGGTACAAGCTTTACGACGCGCGGAAACTGGAGAATTACGGATACGGCGTCTACAAAGACGTTATAACAATGATGGATTTGGAAAGGCTTACATCTGCCACCGGGCCAACAGGCGGCTATGTTAAGAGGGCTGATGGAAGCGACGTCCGAAAAATAGCCATAGTGCTCTGTGCTGGTTCAAGGGACAAAAACCACATCCCCTACTGTAGCCGGATATGTTGCATGTACGCCCTCAAACAAGCCTTCGTCCTTAAGAAGATGCTTGGAATAGACGTCACAGTCTACTACACAGACATTAGGGCTACGGGGAAGGGTTATGAGGACTTGTACTGGCGAGATCAGGAAGCTGGCGTTGTCTTCATCCGGGGCAAGGTGGCGGAGGTCTGGAAGAACAGCGATGGAAAGCTTGTCGTGCAGGCCGAGGACACCTTAACCGGCGAGGTCCGCGAAGACAAGTATGATATGGTGGCTTTGGCGACTCCCATGGTTCCACCGGACGGCTTAAAGGAGTTGGCTGAAAAGATGAAGGTTTCCCTCGGCGAGGATGGCTTCATAACCGAAAAGCATCCCAAATTGGACCCTGTGGATTCGCTTGTTACGGGAATATTCGCCTGCGGCTGTGCCCTAAGCCCCAAAGACGTGCGGGACACCGTTTCAGATGCTTTAGGCGCGGCGGCGAGGGCAGCCCTATTCTTGAAAAGCGAGTATGTAACCACAAGTCCAGAAAAAGCCTTCGTTATAGCTGAGCTCTGCAACGGCTGCGGCGAGTGTGTTAAAATATGCCCCGTTAACGCCATAACAATGCAAGAGCGCAAAGCAAAAATTGACCCATTCCAGTGCAATGGCTGCGGCGCATGCATCCCCATATGCCCGCAAGAAGCCATAGACTTCAAAAACTCCACCTTTAGACAGATAGTCGCCACTATCAAGGGTTTGCTGGCGGACAAGACGCCACACGAGGTTCGAATAATAGCTTTCGTCGACAGGAATGTTGGCTATACTGGCATGGACTTTTTGGGGCTGGACCGCGCCAACTATCCGGAAAACATCCGCATAGTGGCTGTTCCGACAACAGCCATCCTTGGAAAGAAACACGTCCTAACAGCTTTCGCTTACGGTGCAGATGGCGTGCTAGTCATTGAGGGAAGCGAGGAAATAGACGAAAAATTCACTAAAAAACGCATGATAGACATGGGCAGAGAACTGGCAGCCTTTGGTATAGAAACCATGAGGCTACGGTACAGCTATGTGCCGCTGCCAGTATACAAGAAGACCGCGGAACTCTTCACAATGTTCACCGATAGAATCAAAAAATTTGGGCCGCTAGCTGAAGAGAAACGCAAAAACATTAGGGAAAACTGCAAATCTAGCCTTCTTCACGTGCATCAAAATTTCATGTGATTTGGCGAAAACAGCCGATAGGCTATCCTACAGTTTTCAGGGACATTAGCAAAAGAGTAAAGGTTTAATGGATGTCTGAAATTATTTAGAGGACGGTGCGAAAATGAGGGATCACGTTCTCATTGCCCGACGACAAAACCTTTAATACCTCTCGGGCCACTCCGGAAGATTTCATGGAATTTTTGAGAAAAATTGAGGAAAAATGGCAGAAACGCTGGGAAGAAGCCAAAATTTTCGAGGCAAATCCGGATCCCTCAAGGCCAAAGTTTTACATAACAGTGGCTTATCCATACCCAAACTCTCCGCAACATATTGGCCATGCTAGAACCTACACTTTGGCAGATGCCTGCGCCAGATACATGCGCATGAAGGGCTACAACGTGCTACTACCCATGGCTTTCCACTATACGGGAACCCCTGTTTTGGCTATGGCGAAGCGCTTGGCGGAAAATGATCAAGAACTGATAAATGATTTCATAAACATCTACAAGGTTCCGAAGGAAAAACTGAAAGAGCTAACAGACCCGTTGAGCATGGCGCGCTACTTCCATGAAGAGATTAAGGAGGGCATGAGGCGGATAGGCTATTCCATAGACTGGAGACGCGAGTTCACAACGGTGGATCCTCAATACAACCGCTTCATTGAATGGCAGTTCCACAAACTCCGCGAAAAAGGCTACATTAAACGGGGAAGCCACCCCGTCGGCTGGTGTCCAAAAGACGGCAACCCCGTGGGACAGCATGACACAGAAGGCGACGTGGAACCCGAGATAGGCGAGTTTACGCTAATAAAGTTTAAGCACGGCGAATGGGTTCTGCCAACAGCCACACTGCGCCCAGAAACGGTGTTCGGTGTAACAAACATTTGGGTGAACCCAAACGCCGTATACGTGAAAGCCGTCGTTGACGGTGAAAAATGGATAATGAGTCTGGAATGCGCTGAAAAGCTAACATACCAAAACCGACGAGTAACCGTTCTTGAAAGTTTCTCTGGAAAAGAGCTTGTAGGCGGAACTGTTGAAAATCCAGCTACTGGCGATAAAATCTATATTTTGCCAGCGGACTTCGTTGACCCCAAAAACGCGACTGGTGTAGTCATGTCTGTGCCGGGGCACGCTCCCTACGATTATGTTGCTTTGGAAAATTTGAAAAGTGAACCCGAAAGGTTGGCGGAGTATGGGCTTTCAGCTGAAGTCATAAACTCCATCAGCATCATATCAATAATTGAGGTTCCCGGATATTCCGAGGTTCCAGCCGCCGACGTTGTGAAGCGGATGAGCATACTAAAACAGACAGATCCGAAGTTGGAAGACGCCACAAGGGAGGTCTACCGACACGAGTTTCACAACGGCAAAATGAAGGCAAATACCGGCAATTATGCTGGTTTGCCCGTCGCTGAAGCCAAAGAGAGAGTTAAGCAGGATTTGACGGCTTCTGGAAAAGCCACAACCATGTACGAGCTTTTAAATAGGCCTGTTAGGTGCCGCTGCGGTGCGGAATGCATCGTAAAAATCTTTGAAGATCAATGGTTCATAGATTATGGCAACCCAGAGTGGAAAGCTTTGGCCCACAAATGTCTAGAAAAAATGAGAATTTACCCAGAGGAACTGCGCACCCAATATAGGTATGTGATAGACTGGCTTCATGAGAAGGCGTGCGCCCGGAAATCCGGCTTAGGAACAAGATTACCGTGGGATCCCGACTGGATAATTGAATCCCTTTCAGACTCCACAATCTACATGGCATATTACACCATCGTCCGCCACATTAAGGAACATAACATCCAGCCGGACCAGCTTGTAGACGAGGTCTTTGACTACGTTTTCCTTGGAATTGGAAACGCCGAAAAGGTAGCTGAAAAAACCGGAATAAACCCGGCCGTTCTTGAAGAAATGCGTCGGGAATTCCTCTACTTTTATCCATTAGACAGTAGGCATTCAGCCCACGAGCTGATCCCGAACCATTTAACCTTCATGATATTCAACCACACAGCCATATTCCCAGAAGAACTGTGGCCTAGGCAAATAGTGACAAACGGGGTTGTCACCATGGAGGGCGCCAAAATGAGCAAGTCCTTCGGCAACATCATACCCCTAAGGATAGGCCTAGCCTCCTATAGGGCGGATCCAATAAGGCTTAGCGTGCTTGCCACAGCTGAGCTTCTGCAAGACGCCGACTTCAGTCCCGCCGTTGCAAAGGCAATGCGGGATAAGCTAGAGAGGCTTTACAGGCTTGTTTTACAAACAGTGCAGACGACAACTGCTGAAGGGGGCGGCGAAGAAACCCTAACAACAATTGACAGGTGGATGCTTAGTCGCCTTCAGGGGCACATTAAAAGGGCGACGGAAGCCATGGAAAAACTGGAGGTGCGGAAAGCCATTCAAACAATCATGTTTGAGCTAGATCAAGACTTACAGTGGTACCAGAAACGCACGAAGGCGGATGGGAAAACGAAAACAAGCATAATTAACGAGGTTTTAAAAACCCAAATTTTGATGCTGGCACCTTTCGCTCCCCATATATGTGAGGAACTATGGGAAATTATGGGCGGTAAGGGTTTCGTATCGCTGGCACCGTGGCCGGAACCAGACGAGACAAAAGTGGATATGGAAGCCGAGGAAAGCGAAACCATAATTGTGGGGGTTCTGGAGGACACCCGCAACATAATAAGGGCGACGAAGACAAAACCTCAAAAGGTGTTCTACTACATAGCGGCACAATGGAAATGGAAAGTCTACCTAAAAGCTCTAGAGAAATCCATGGAAGGCAAAATTACACATGACACGCTAATAAAGGAGTTGTTGAAAGACTCAGAGTTGAAAGCTAAAGCCAAAGACGTAGCGGATTTCACGAACAAAATCATAGAGGAAGTCAACCAAACACCAACAGAGAAAAAACAGAGATTAATCAAAACCGGCCTAATAAACGAAACTCAAATTTTAAGAGAATCGAAAAACTTTCTGGCGGAGGAGTTGAACGCTGAAATAATTATTTTCGAGGAAAGCGATAGTAAACGGTATGACCCTATGAACAAGGCTCGTCTAGCTAGACCGCTGAGACCAGCCATCTACATAGAATAGTTCGCTACAAAAGACCTTTTCAGAACAGAAAAATAACGTGTTAAAGGTTTATATGTAAAGCTTTATTCAGCTCTTCCTAGAAAACTTATGAGGGTCCGTGGCGCAGCTTGGACAAGAGGGCTTAAGGGCCTAATCCAGAAAGCGCGTCGGCCTTCTAAGCCGGAGATCCCGGGTTCAAATCCCGGCGGACCCGCCATTAAATTTTCCCTTCCAGAAAACCGGGATCCAGCAGACTTGCCTCATTTTAAATTAATGCGTATCTTTAGTGGAGATGATGTTTAAATTTGGGGTGTTTTAAGAGCTTGAATTGTTATTTCCGCTATATCTTTAACGGATATCTTGTTTTCGAGGTTCTCCCCTTTAACTGCTTCTTCAAGCATTATTAGGCATGATGGACATGCGACCGCTAATATTTCGGCACCAACATCAACTGCTTCTTTAATTCGTATTCTGTTTGGGCTTGCTTCATTTTCCAGCAGTAAACCGTATCCGAAACCTGTATAACTGTTTCCACATCCCCCTCCACAGCAAAGGGAGTTCTGCCTACTCCTTTCCATCTCGACAAGCTTCACCCCTGGAATTGCATTTAGAACTTTTCTTGGGGCTTCATATTCGTTGTTCCATCTTCCCAAGAAGCATGGGTCGTGAAACGCCACAACTTTTTCAGTCTTGCTGTCTTGAAACTTGAGTTTTCCCTTTGCGATAAGTTCACAGATGAATTGTGTGTAATGTTTTACGGTGAAGTTTCCGCCGTAATTTTTGTAAAAGTTTTTCATAACGTTGTACGAGTGGGGTGAAAGGGTGACAATCTCCTTGACATTTAATTTTTTAAGGGCTTTCACGTTTGATTGAGTTATTTCTTCAAATAGTCCTGCTTCGCCGATTTCGTAGGCTTCGCTGCCTGAACAGTTTTCGTTTACGCCTAAAATTCCGAAGGAAACGTTTGCTTTTAGCAATATTTCCACTAGGGCTTTAGCTGCCTCCTGGGCTCTTGGGTTGTAAGATCCCATGTCGCCAACATAGTAGAGGACCTGTACACCAGGCCTGTAGCGAGGAACCTTCGCGTCTGCCCATTCGTCTCGCTTTTCACGGGGCAGTCCAAAGGCGTTGCTGTATTTGTAAATGTTTTCCAAGATTTCCTTAACTTTGACGGGTGTGACACCTTTCTCTATGCTTCGCATTCTAATCCTTCGAGAGATCTCGGCGCTGTCAACTTTGACGGGACAAACCTCTTTGCAAGCATTACAAAGCAGGCAGAACCATGACAAGGATTCGGCCTTTTCTAAACCTTCGGTGACTGCGGTCCAACCGACGCCCATGGGACCTCCATAGACCTTTCCACCCCAGATGTTTCCACAGATGTTCCAGATGGGACATGAAATTTGACATCGGCCGCATTTGACGCAATATAGCTGTTCTCTCAGAAGCGGGTCTCTTGAAGAGTTAACTCTGCCTCCGTTGTAGAGTATAACGTGGACTTCCTGGGAACCGTGGACTCCGTAAACTCTGTGGTATTCTATGTCAGCCGTGCTGCTAACGCCTGAAACTATGTTCACATATGTTGGTGGATAAAGCCCAGCATAAGCTGATTGAACCATGATCTGCAAAAACGCGTCTCTAAAAGTTGGCATTATTTTTTCGATGCTTGCAACCACGATGTGCACAGGGGGTAGGGTGACAACATTGCTTATGTTGCCCTCATTGTGCACGAGGAGAACTGAACCAGTATCAGCGGCTATAGCGTTTGCACCGCTTATCCCAATATCAGCTTTTATGAATTTTTCCCTAAAGTACTTCCTAAAACAATGGACAAGCTCTTCATAAGTGGCGTCCCCATCTAGCGGAAGCCCAAGGTGATGGCTGAAGAGGCGCGCCACATGCCCCTTTGATAGGTGAAGCGCTGGAACTATGACGTGCATCGGTTTGCCTTTAGTTATTTGAATTAGAAATTCGCCTAAGTCTGTTTCATAGACTTCATGTCCCTTTTCGACAAGATGTTCCCTTAGCTCCACTTCCTCGCTGACCATTGATTTGGCTTTTACAATAATTTTTGGTCTCTCTCCGATGATCCTGTCAACTATCTCTAAAACTTCCTTGGAGCTTTCTGCAAAGTAGGCATGGGCTCCTGTGGTTTTTATGTTTGTGATGGTTTTTCCGATGTAATATTCGAGGTTTTCAAGAACTTTCTCCTTAACGGTCTTAACGTATTCGGCTATTTCAGAGATTTCTGGAAACCTGTTTAGAACTTTATTCACAGAATTGAGGAAATTTTCCACAGACCTTTTTAGGGCTGCTTGAAGCTCCATATCGCTTTGCGCTTTTGTTATCTCCTTTGCAAGGGCTTCATATGCCATTTTTTCACCGCGCTGTTTTGTTATGCTGTTTCTTTGAGAATTTTAACTTTGAATCCCACTCCGACCTTCTCACCTTCCTCTTTGATTTCCCACAGAATATTTTTATGGATTGGTATGCCGATTTTCCTCCGTGTTTCCATGGTTAGCCACGCCTTTTCTCCAGGAACCCAAACTTCTACGTTTCCAGATATCTTAGACAAGCCTTTGACGTATGCTTTATACTCCTCCACCCTTTGAAGGAAATAATCTAAGGAGGTTAATTCGTCTATATTTATAGCTATCATGAAATGTCCAACATTAGCCGGCTCCTTTTCTGTTGTGTGCTTTACATTCCTCCCGTAGTTTGCTCCTGTCAAAACTCCGCAAAGCAGGTCTACAACAAGGGCGAGGCCTGCGCCTTTATGCCCCCCGAACTCTTCCCCCAAACCTCCTAAAGGTAGAATGGCACCCTTTCTGGCTAAGACCTCCTTTGGATCGTCTAGAAGCTTTCCCTCTGGAGATATGGCCCACCCTAAGGGTATTTTCTTCCCTTCTTTGGCGTAAACTTCAACCTTTCCTACTGGAATGACGCTTGTAGCCGCGTCAAAGAGTATGGGCGGAGGGGTTTTGGTTGGAAAACCGAAGGCTATCGGGTTTGTGCCAACGTTTCTGCCTACAGTGTGGGTGTACGCCACTAAAGCTTCGGAGTTCGTCATAACTATACCGATCATGTTCTTCTTGACGGCTTGAAGGGCGTAGTAGCCCGCTATGCCGAAATGGTGGCTGTTTCTGACTCCAACCACTGAAACGCCCGCTTCCCTAGCCTTTTTAATGGCTATTTCCATAGCGTTGTAGGCTACGACGTGTCCAAGTCCTTGGCCGCCATCAATCCATGCTGTTGAAGGCGACTCCTTAACTATTGTTATATTTGCTTTAGGATTGACTGAACCGATCTGGATACCCACAGTGTATCTTCTAAGCCTCTGAACCCCGTGGCTTTCAATTCCCATGAGGTCGGCTAAAACAAGGACATCTGCGACTATGTTGGCGTGCTCCTCGGGCACATTGTAAGCCTTAAAAACGTCCACCACATAGTTCCTCAAAGACTCCCATTCAACTCTAACAAACTCTTCGGGCGGCACTGGAATGGTCTTTTCATACAACCTAGCCACGTAAACCACCAAATGATACCACACAAAAATAACTGAATATTTATCTATTTCGACAACATGTAGTCTGCGCAGTCTCCTATTTTATTTCAGGATTTTGACATGCGTTAAAAGCCTCTCCTTTACCACTTAAGAGTGATTCCGCTTTAAAGTTTAAAGGGCTGCTGGTGTTAAAATGCTTTGAAGGGAGGATGTATGAAAGTTGCGTTTTGGCTGTTGGATGTGAATTACGAGGTTAAAAATCATGAGCCTGAGGTTTGGCTTTGGGGTGTTGATGATTCTGGAAACAGAGTTTTGATCATCGATAGGAGTTTTCTCACGTATTTTTACGCTGTTGTTAAGGAGAGCTTTGACCCTTCTAGGCTTGTGGGCGAGGTCACGTCTAGGAAGGCGTTACACCCCTATATTGTTGAGGTTGAACCGGTTGAGAAGCGACTTTTTGGCAAGCCTGTGAAAGCCCTGAAGGTCTACTGTAAGGATCCAGATTTAGTGGCGAAGTATGCTAAGGCTTTGCAGAAGATGGACGGCATCGAAGAATGTTTCGAGGACGATATTCGATACTCTATGCGGTATTTAATTGACAATGGCGTTATTCCTTGCGGTTGGCATGAAGTTGAAGTTGAAGAAGAATTTGGGATGCCAAACGTTAAGGTTGACCGTGTTTATGTGGCTAAGTCTTCTCCAAAATTCGTTGAAAGAGCAGATGTTCCGAAACTGCGGATCTTAGGTTTTTCAATGATATGTTACAGTCGAGAAGGAGCGCCGAAGCCTGACAGAAACCCGGTGGTCATAATTTCCACGGCAACTAACAGCGGTGAAGAGAAACAGTTTTTGGCTGGCGAAGACAAAAACGACAAGCCGGTGTTGGAGGCTTTTATGGATTATGTGCGCGGTTTTGATCCAGACGTTATTGTTGGTTTTGGCGTTAACAGACAGGATTGGGCTTACCTAAACGAGCGGTGTAAAAGGCTTGGAATGCGCTTGTCCATTGACAGGGCTGGGACAGAGCCGCATACAAGCGTTTATGGGCATGTTTCAATCACTGGAAGGGCAAACGTGGACCTTTTCGATTTCGCCGATGAGTTTCCAGACGTCAAGATTAAAACTCTGGAGAATTTGGCGGACTATTTGGGTGTTATGAAGCTTGAAGACCGCATTTTAATCGAGGATGTGGATTTTGCAGACTACTGGGATGATAAGGGTAAACGCGAAGTTTTGAAGAAATTTTCAATGGAAAACACCCGCTGCATCATGGGGATAACCAACGCCATCTTAGATTTTGCCATACAACTTTCAAGCCTTGTGGGTTTGCCCTTAGACCACATTGGGACGGCGGCTGTAGGCTTCCGCGTAGAATGGTTCTTGATAAAACACGCCCACAAAATCGGAGAACTTGTGCCTAAAAGGGTTGAACAGCCTTATAGACCGTATGCCGGCGCCATTGTGCTCAGCCCAAAGCCTGGACTGCACGAAAACATTGCCGTTTTAGATTTTGCGTCCATGTACCCCAACCTGATGATAACCTACAACCTTTCTCCAGACACTTACGTGGCCCCTAAAGAGCCTGTTCCGCTTTGCGGCGTTTACGAGGCGCCTGAGGTTAAACACCGTTTTAGGAAGGAGCCACCCGGATTCTATAAAGAGGTACTGTCTCACCTTATAGCTATAAGAAACGAAATTCGCGCCAAAATGAAGTGTTGCCCACCGGACAGTGTGGAATACCGTGTTTTAGATGCCAGGCAGAAGGCTGTCAAGGTTATAACGAATGCTTCTTACGGCTATGCGGGCTGGGTGGGCGCAAGATGGTATATGAAGCCCGTCGCAGAGGCTGCCACGGCTTGGGGTAGACACACTATTCAGACGGCTATCAAGATGGCTGAGGAGGAAGGTTTAACTGTTGTTTACGGCGACACAGACAGCATCTTCATAAAGTATGAACCGGAAAAAGTTGAGAGACTTGTGGAGAAGGTTTATGAAAAGCTTGGTTTGGAAATTAAGCCTGACAAAATCTATAGGCGTATATTCTTCACTGAGGCCAAAAAGCGTTATGCTGGACTTCTTCCAGACGGCCGACTGGACATTGTTGGCTTAGAGGTTATTAGGGGTGATTGGGCCACCGTCGCCAAAAAGGTTCAGGAAAAAGTTTTGGAGATAATTTTGAAGGAGCAGTCTCCACAGAAGGCTGCAAGGTTTGTCCAACAGTTTATTTACGAACTTAGGCAGAGGCGGATTCCATACCGCGACCTCATAATTTGGAAGACTTTAACGAAGTCCATTGA
>JAWBRY010000012.1:0-4026 GCA_038843545.1 Bathyarchaeia archaeon
TGTGGTCGGGCATCTCACCCCAGTCGAAAACCGAGTAGCGGTCTGAAAAGTGGAATCTGCCTATGCCCATTCTTGTTTTTGTGGGCTTTTTCACCACTTCAAGGTCTTTAACGCTTCCCATGTACGGCACGTCCCTCTAAGCTTTGGTTTTGCCTTTCTTAATGGACTCGTCTGCCTTTTCAATCTCCTCTTTTTTGGCTTTCTGGTAGGCTTTTATTCGTTCTTCAAGCTTCTCGTCCATTAATGCAAGGATTTTAGCCGCGGCTATGGCGGCGCCCTCCGGTTCAATAATCACAACGGAGCCTATGCCGCTTGGAACCCTAAGCGAAGAGTAAATGTCTGCTCCGGCAAACTTCTCCGAGTATGGTGGGCAAGCAATAACAGGCTTCGTGGTGTTGGCGTCCACAAAGGCGCTTAGGGCGTTGGACCTTCCAGCCACAGTGATGTAGACAACGTTTTCGTCTTCATACTCCCTGATGATTTTGAGGACTTTTTCCGGTGTTTTGTGGGCTGAGGCAACCCGAAACTCGTAGGCTATGTTGAAGGCCTCTAAGTGTTTGCCAATCTCCCTTGCAAAATCCAAGTCTTTTTCCGAACCCATTAAAACGACAACTTTGCTAGCCATCAAACTTCACGGAACAGACTTTCCCCAAGCTCCCTTATTAGCCTTATTTACTTGGGCTTGCCAACGAAACTTTTAAGCTTGCGCCTCTTCTCCATTCATTCTTGGAGGGCGAACAATGTCCGCCGAGAAAAGACGGAGACGCAGCCTTATAGACGAGCTTTTCGGCGGATCCTTATTCGATGAAGTAGAAACCCTCTTTAAGGATTTGGAGAAGGCCGAGTTTTCAAGCGGGTACTCTATAAGCGTGATTCAAACGCCGGAGGGCACAAAGGTTAAAGCCAGGGTGGGCAAAGACGTGGATGTAAACGCCCTCCGGAGACAACTGGAGAGGCAGTATCCAAACGCCAAGATAGAGATAGAAGGCGGACGGCAAGAGCCCATTATAAGGGAGATAACCACAAAGCCCGTAAATAACGAGGAGGGGGCGGATAACAAATAAAAGGAGGTTTACACCCTAAATCTATTGGAGCAGCGCCGATGAGAGTTAAAGTTGAATATCTTGGACACATTAGGGAAATAATCCGTAGCGGAAGGGAGGAAGAGCTTGAAATAGCTGAAGGCGCTTCTCTAGGCGACCTGCTTCTCATGCTGGCGGAGAAGTATGGAGAGCCGTTCAAAAAAGCCGTTTACGAGCCGGGAGGCGTCGACGTAAAGCAAAGCTTCATAATCACCGTTAACGGGTATCTATTAAACCAGTTGGAAAAAGGTGTGCAGACAAAACTAAAACACGGAGACCACATCATACTAATGTCCATTGTAAGCGGTGGCTGAAAGGCGTCGCTCACTAGGCCTTGCAGAGCCTTAAAATATTTTTTTATAAGTTGTCATCGGGGTGAAGTTTTGGATAGAATAACCCTTCTGAGAAAGAAGGCCTTCGAGGCGAAGGGTTTTGACGGTTTTCTGGTGGCGAATGATGCCAACATGCTTTATTTCGCTGGTTTCCCTGGTGCCGCGTGTCTCCTCATGCTAGGGGACGACGAGAACATACTGTATGTTTATGGCGTGAATTATGAGCAGGCAAAGGCCGAGGGGAAAGGCTTCCACGTCGAGCTTGTCAAGCGCGACGAGAATTTGATGGCTAAGGTGGCGGCGCGGGTGAAGGACTGCGGCGTCAGAAAACTTGCCTTCGACAATTTAACCGTCGAAAATTACAGGGCTTTGACCAAAGATTTGAGGGGGAAAGCAAAACTCAAGCCTCAAGGGAAGCTTGTTTGGGAACTCCGCAAGGTAAAAGACGCCAACGAAATTGAGTTTATGCGTAAAGCTGGGGAACTAACATGTGAAGGCATGAAAGTCGCTCAAGAGGTGATTAGACCTGGACTGCGGGAGTATGAAGTGGCAGCCGAAATAGAATACGCCATGCGGAGGAAAGGCTCTTGGGGAACAGCCTTTGACACCATTGTTGTGTCTGGAGCGCGTTCAGCCTTCCCCCATGGAGGCTGCACGGACAAGGAGATCCGCGAAGGCGACCTCGTCGTGGTTGATATAGGCGCATCCTACCATTATTACCGCTCAGACATGACTAGGACTTTTGTGGCTGGAAAACCCTCGGAAAAACAGGAAAAACTCTACAAGATTGTTGAAACAGCCCAGCAGAGGGCCACACAAATCGTCAAGGCGAAGGCAAGGGCAAGGTACGTAGACGCTCTGGCCAGAAAAATTATTGAAGAGGCTGGTTATGGCGAAAACTTTGTCCACAGCCTTGGACATGGGATAGGCTTGGAGGTGCATGAACCCCCAGCCCTAAGCCAGCAAAGCAGGGACAGGCTGGCGGCCGGCAACGTTGTAACCATCGAGCCCGGCATATACATTGTGGGCTTTGGCGGCATCCGCATAGAAGACACCATGCTGGTTAAGGAGGAGGGCGTGGAAAAGTTTACAGACGGCTTTTATACAATCGAAGCTGGCCGCTAAAACGTCTTTAAAGCGTGTTATTTCACCATTGAGGCGAATTGCTCCGAGATCCGCTTATACATTTCCAGTTCTCTTTGGGTGATGGGCTTAACCTTTTTCAAGGCTTCTTCGAGGTGGCGCTTGCAAACTTTCACGTCCTTAACGTTTTTCTTTGCTTCCTCCGGGTTTTTGTTAGCCATTATATACTCCCTTATCGCCAGCATAACCGCCGTGTTGCATACAGCCGCTAAATCTGCGCCGGTGTAGCCCTCAGTCCGTTTGGCAACCTCTTCAATATTCACGTCTTCCGCTAGAGGCTTCTTTCTTAAATGGATTTTGAGAATCTCTTTCCTAGCCTCAAGGTCCGGCGGCGGCACATACAAAAGCTTGTCGAACCTTCCAGGTCTTAACAGCGCAGGGTCAACTATGTCTGGTCTATTAGTGGCGGCTATCACAACAACGCCCCGAAGTTCCTCAAGCCCGTCCATCTCTGTTAGCAGCTGGCTTATTACGCGTTCTGTTACATGGGAGTCGCCGTAGCCTCCACCCCGAACAGGCGCGATGGAATCGATTTCGTCAAAAAAGATTATGCTTGGCGCAGCTTGTTTGGCCTTTCTGAAAACTTCTCTTACGGCTCTTTCAGACTCGCCAACCCACTTGGACAAAAGCTCCGGCCCTTTGATGCTTATGAAGTTGGCTTCACTTTCATTGGCCACAGCTTTAGCCAGCAAAGTTTTGCCCGTTCCAGGCGGTCCATAGAGGAGTATGCCCTTAGGCGGTTTGGCATCCAAGTGTTCGAAAACTTCCGGGTATTTGAGGGGCCACTCCACAGCCTCCTGAAGCTCAAGTTTTACGTCTGCTAGCCCGCCGATATCCTCCCATTTGACGGCGGGCACTTCGACGAGAACTTCCCGCATGGCTGAGGGCTCCACGTCTTTCAAGGCTTCCATGAAGTCGTTCATGGTAACCGTTATCTTGTTCAAAATCTCAGCTGGGATTGTCTCCTTTTCAAAGTCTATTTGGGGAAGTATTCTCCGCAGCGCTCGCATGGCAGCCTCCTTGCATAGTGCTTCAAGGTCTGCGCCCACGAAGCCATGGGTGACGTTTGCTATCTTCTCCAAGTCAACATCTTCAGTCAGAGGCATGCCCCTCGTGTGGATTTGCAGTATTTCTAAGCGGCCTTGCTTGTTCGGCACGCCAATTTCAATTTCACGGTCGAATCTTCCAGGCCTTCGAAGGGCTGGGTCTATGGCATTCGGCCTATTAGTTGCTCCTATAACCACAACTCTGCCCCGGGGCTTTAAACCATCCATTAAGGTTAGAAGCTGCGAGACAACCCTTTTCTCAACCTCGCCTGTAACTTCTTCCCGTTTAGGTGCGATGGCGTCTATCTCGTCAATGAATATTATGCTCGGCGCGTTCTCCTCAGCCTGTCTGAAGATTTCTCTTAGGCGTTCCTCGCTTTCGCCATAAAACTTGCTCATGATTTCGGGGCCGCTTATGCTGAA
>JAWBRY010000012.1:4036-15895 GCA_038843545.1 Bathyarchaeia archaeon
CGGCGTTGGTTTCGTTTGCCACAGCCTTAGCCAGCAAGGTCTTGCCGGTTCCAGGCGGCCCATAAAGAAGAACCCCCTTAGGTGCTTCAACGCCGAGTCTTTCGAAAAGCTCTGGATACTTTAAGGGAAGCTCCACCATCTCCCTAATTTTCCTAATCTCCTCCTGAAGCCCGCCTATGTCCTCATAGGTTACCCTTGGAACCTCCCGCATAACAGCCGCAGGCTTTTCGCCTATCGTAACCTCGGTGTCCGCTGTTATTATAACGGCTGGAGCCGGCGGCTGAACACTTGTAACCATCAAGTCCACTTTCCTACCCATAATTCCGATGGGGATGTAGTCCCCCCTCGTGACGACGCGTCCCTCCAAAAGCTGGGCTAAATAGTCTTCGGCGCCCTCGATTCGCAGAGGCTCCGTGGGCGTGAGCGTTATCTTCGCGGCTTTTTTGGCTTCAACCTTCCGTACAGTAACCTTCTCGTCAATGCTCACACCCGCATTGTTCCGCGTGTAACCGTCTATGCGGATAATACCCTTACCAGCGTCCTCGCCGTAGCCAGGCCAACAAATAGCCACAGTCTTACGCTTACCAGAAATCTCCACAACATCTCCCGGGGTTAAACCCAGCTTCTCCATGGCTTCAGGATCAAGCCTAGCAATACCCCTACCCACATCCCGACTGCGAGCCTCAGCAACCCGCAAACTCACAACACCAGAACCACCCATGCACAAACCTCACTAAAACCCCATACAAACAGCCCATATAAAAACATAAAGCAACAAAACACTTGAAGAAACACGACCCATCCGACGAGAAACTCCACCACTTCATAGACTACCTAGAAATAGCTAAACACCTACTCCAAAAAGAGCAACAGCTTACAAACATAAGAAAACAGAAATACATGCCTTTAGAAACAAACAGCCGTTAGACGTTATTGATGGCCCCATATTACTGCTTCCGCACCCCTTGTTCCTGGGCCAGCGGATCCTCCAGCTGGCCCCGTATAACCGGCTGTGTGCACGTGAACCGAGCCGACGCCAAACCTCCTTGAAATGGGTCCCTGAATTATGTCTACGGACATGACCCGCGAATATGGAACCACGTGCTTCATCTTCCACCACACACCCCTCTCGACAACCACTTCATCCTTCTCAAGAGCAAACCATATAGAATTATAATACTTTGGAATCCAGTAGGCTGCAAAGCTGAAAACTGCAAGTGCTACAATTAATGGTATAAAGGTAAAAGGCCAAGCCACACGCCAAATTTGTGGTTCAAACGTAAACACAGCCCAAACCGGCAAAATCGCAGCAATGAATACCGGGATAGCCGCAAGCAAAAGATAAACACCATAAATCTTCTTCAAGTTCGGATGCGGCTTAAACTTCTCACCAACCTTCAACCCAACACCCAACCAAATATCCAAATTAGATAGATTTAAGTTTTCAATCACTTAGTGCAAAATTGCCCCGCATGATTTGCGAGTTAAAATTACTGCTTGCACTAACTTTCTTGCTAGCGTTAAATTGATAAAATATTGCCGTAATGATTATAGAATCAACGCGCCTTTTGAGCAAAACGATTTTACATGGTTGCTTTCTGTTTTTATTAGGGAAACTGGATGTATACAGTTTATCGTGAACGGGTGTGGTTGAATTGGTGGCTTATGTTGACTGTAATAATTGTGGTTGTGTCTTCTTCAACTGTTCTGATAGGGAGAAGATATTTTGGATCTGTTTTTGAAAGGCCTCCAATGCCGATTTTGTTCGTGTTTTTAATCCTCGATGTGGTTTTCGCGTTTATAGCATTAAACTTTCGTAAAGTAGAGATTGAAGTAGACCAAAAATGTGTTAGATTGAGTTATGGAATATTGAAGACAACCATTCCTGCTGCCGAAATAGTTTCTTGCGAAATCGCGAGAACAAAGTTACCCTTGTATGGGGGCGTGGGGTTAAGACTTGGGCAAGATGACTTGCCCGGCTTTACTGCCGGCAATGCAGTCAAAATAGTCACCAAAGCTGGAAAGACTTTTATGATCCCAACAAATAAACCAGCAGAGCTTTCAAAGGTCATTAACAGTCTTTCAATGCAAAAGCTTGAAACCTGATTAAATGAGTGCTTAACCAGCTTCAACTCTCGTTGTCAACTGCCCAAGCGCATTAGAAGAGGCGAAACAATTCATTGAAGCAGGGTTTGAATATGTATGTGACATGGAGAATTGCAAGCTTTTCCGAAAAAGAAAATAAGCCTCTGGGTACTCGTCTATTCCAGTGGGGTAGTCGTCTAGCTTGGTCTAGGATACCAGCCTGGGGCGCTGGCGATCCTGGGTTCAAATCCCAGCTACCCCACCACTCTTTGTCAGAAACCGTTTTTGTATCAGCATTTCTGCGTTTTCTAAAGATGTTATCTAAAGCCTTGGATTGTGGAGTTTATTGTCAGTTGTCCATCCTTGAGGGCGTATATTTCGTCCGCTGCCTCAACAATTTTTTCATCATGTGTGGCCACAATTACCGTTGTCTTCCACTCTTCCTTCACGTTTAAAAGAAGGTTTATTATTTCTTTGGCTGTTTTAGAGTCAAGCTCTCCGGTGGGTTCGTCTGCGATTATTACTTCCGGGTTGTTGACCATGGCTCTGGCTATGGCTACACGTTGCATTTCACCCATGCTTAACTCTTTTGGTCTGTGATGGATTCTGTTGCCTAAGCCCAGGTTTTTTAGAAGTTTTGTGGCTTTTTCGCGCTGTTCTTTTTGACTTTTCCCAGCTAGGGCCATTGGAAGCTCAACGTTTTCCAAAGCTGTTAGGGTTGGCAGCAAATTGAATGTTTGGAAGACGAAGCCCATCCTCAAAAGCCTAACCCTCCTACGTTTGGCGTTAGTCCAGTTTGAGGTGTCCTCCCCATCTATGAAGATTTTGCCACATGTTGGTTTGTCATTTAACCCTATAAGGTTTAGGAGGGTGGTTTTTCCAGACCCTGAAGGCCCTGTTACCGCTATAAACTTGTGTTCGCCGATTTCAAGGTTGACGTTGTTGACAGCGACCACTTTTGAGTTGCCAACCGTGTAAACTTTTGTCAAGTTTACTGTCTTGATCTTCATCAGTATTCCGCCTTCAAAACTTCAGCTATGCGCATTTTCGCGGCATTCAAGGCTGGGAGCACCCCGCCGAGGCAGCAGACTGCCACAACAGTTGCGAAAATTTGAATCATGTAGGCGGGTGTGACTATGTCAAAGAGTCCGGAAAGGAATAGGTGTAACGGTATGTTTGTGTATAAGCTTGCCAGTACAACGGCTGCCATGGAGCCCAACATTATCCCTAAGATTCCACCAAACACGCCTATCAAAGCTGCCTCAAAAATCACTATGCGGAAAATGTAGCTTATCGGTGCACCTAAAGCATCCAAGGTTGCAAAGTCTCGACGTCTCTCTGAAACACTCATCAAGTTCACGGTCATAACGAGAATGAGGCTCATTGCAAAGACAATAGACTGTATGCCGATGTTCCACGTTTCGATTTGAGCGAAAATGGGCTGAACGATATCGTTTCTCTCCTCCTCTGTTAAAGCCTTAACAGAATCCTTGTAATCTTCATGATTTTCGATGGCCGATGCGAGGTCTTGCGGCTGACAACCCTTAACGGGTTTTATTAGAATCATGTTGGCTCTACCTTGGTAACCATATATTTCTTGGGCAAGCCGCAGAGGCATTACAATAAAGCGGTCTAAGACGGCTGATTTCGTATCTAAAATTCCAACAACTGCTAGGTTGCGTCCGAGAACCTGCAGCGTGTCTCCAACAGCCAAATTGTGCTGGATTGCTAAAGAGCCGCCTACAACCACCTCGTTGCACGTGTCGTTCGATGGTAGACGGCTTCCAGTTTTTAAGACTAAGGGTTCGAGAACGCTTTGCCACTTGTTAACGGGCATGCCAAGACTGAAGTTTTCCGGCACTGGCAAAAGCGTGTTTCCCAAATAAATTGAAGGCGTAACAAGCAATGCTGGAACCGCATCTTCAACTTCCGGAAAGTTTTCCTTTAATTGTATGGCTAGCCCTTCGGGAAGCATGCCCCTGGTTATTGGTATCGCTTGAATTACTATCGCTCCCTTAGTTACAACCATGACTTGCCCGCTGAAAAGCACATTCATACTTTTAACCACAGTCATGTAACGTGTTGTGGTGGCGCCAACCGCAATAACAAAGGCCGTTGCCAAGGCCACACCTAAAACGCAAAGGATCGTTCTAAGTTTTCTACGGAACAAGTTGCGGAAGCAAAACGTTAGCAGCCTCATCTCAAAACTAGGTGTTGTTAAGTTATTTATATAACATTTACACAACATAGCATCCGCTGCAATAGGGATGCTGAAATGAGAGGGGAAAAAAGCATCTTAATCGTTGTAGCTATTCTTCTACTGTTGTTGGCAACAATTTTGTCTGCGTGGATTTATAGGGCAACAAAAGCCTATGGTGGCGCTGAATTAACTGGATATGTTTATGATTATGGCTTGGACACTGATGGAGACGCCCTTTACAACTATCTCGTTGTTGAAGTAGGAGTAAACGTATACACTGCTGGAAAATACCTTCTCGACGTATATGGACTTTGTGGCGAATATGGATATGTATGGACTTATGCATTTAACAAAACTTATCTCGAATCAGGATCCCAAAAAATAAACATAAGATTTGTTGGTGCAGCCATACGAAATGCGGAGATAAATGTAACAAAACTTGTTGACATATCCCTCTACGATGAAAATCATTACTGTATAGATTATCGTCCAGAACTGAACTTGACTAAAACTTACAATTATACAGAGTTCGACGAAGCAGCAAGGTTGATGGGTACAATCAGCGATGTGGGTGTTGATACGGATGGGGATGGACTCTTCAACTACCTTAACGTGAGTGTTGAAGTTTATGTCGTGGAAGACGGACTCTATGAAGTTTATGTTGGTGGCTTATATAACTCTTCGTATGACTACGTTTCAGTATACGGTTATGTAACAGCGTTTTTAACAGCAGGGACTTGTTGGCTTAATGTTTCCTTGGACGGACTGAGTATACGCGCCTCCCAAGTCACCGATATAACGATGGTTGGCTACATTGAACTCTTGCTGGTAGATGAACTAACTTACACTCTATATCGTATTGATTCAATATACAGTATTCCTCTAAGCAGATCATACAACTACACGGACTTTGAATACTATGCACTATTAACGGGCAAAATAAAAGACGAGGGAGTTGACACCGACAATGATGGGTTGTTTAACTATTTAAGGGTGGGAATTGAAATTGAAGTGGCGGAAGAAGGCGACTACTATGTCTGCGTTAATGGGTTGTCTGAAGGTGAAGGTGGAAGGGATTTATGGGTTTACACATACACTCAAGCCCACCTTGATGTGGGCATTCATACAATTTATTTTGAATACTACGGTCCAATGCTAGCTTACGCGCATTTTAGTCCTCAAAGTCTCCGCGAAATATACCTGTATAAGGTTAGCGCCGGAACTTGGATATACTTAGATTACATGTCTTCAGCCCCGCTTTCAAAAAGATACAATTATACGCTTTTTGATGCTCCTTCAGAAGATATGCAAATTAGCTTCACAGTCTATCCTAACGGCATAGTGGTTCTTGATGGCTTGCTTAATTATACGCATATGTACCCACAGAATACTGGCCCACTGATAAATGCCTCAGTAAGTTTCGCTGCGACGGGGAGCACGACGGCAGGCTCTCTCACCGGTGTTTTACTCTTGCCAAAGGACGCTTTCCAATGGCCTTTCAACTCTACAACCGCGCTTTTAAAGTCAAAAATGCAGAACGGCCTATCAAACACAACACTAGCCCTCACAATGTTGATGCCGCCTGCCGCCGACGGAACATACCCATTTAACTCAAGCGATTTTATGTTGACATGCCGTTATGGTAACGGCATGCTTAACTTCAATCTGCATGGAGAGACAAGGCTGCCAGCCTTGTTGAGGTCGATGTTTCCATTAAACGCCACGGACATAACTGTGAAGGCGGACTTTGAAAATGGCGAATTCGCGGGAAATATAACATTATACCTTGTACCATTCATTCCAGGCTTAAACATCGTGGTAGACTTTAATGGAAATAAAACGGAGCTGCGCCTAACAGACCACATAAACATCACTTACGGCGACTATCCGCCACCAATAGGCAAGATTGACTCAGCAACCATCGAGGGACTTCTCGCATATTTAAACAGCATCCTTCCAGGGCCTAATGGCTTGATTGCCAACATGACCAACGGCCTAATTATATGTGTTCAGTTAAACACGGCTAAGGTTGAGTGGCCGGATGGCAAAGGTGCAGAAGTAAGGTATAACGCCACGTTGCAAGGTAACTTCACAATGCTTTTCGCCATGCTTCTAAACCAAGTGACGTATGGCGGCAACCCCCAGTATGAACAGTTCTCCTACGCAATATTAGACTCGGTCTTTTCCTCTGTTGGAAAAGCCTCTTTAACGTTAGATTACTACTACACATTAGGGCAAGCCACAGCAGACATAACAGCATCATGCAACATTGCAAAACTATGGGAAAACGCGTTGGAAAAAGTGCCGTCAACAATCCCATATTATACTGTGCAGATTACCGCATACCTCAAAATATTAAACGCCACGGCCTACGCCATTAAAGACTTCCGTTTGGACATGCAATACTCCGGTGACGCACAAAAGCTGGCGCTAAATGCTTTAATGCAAGTGGACGGCGCTCAACTGGAAGAGGATATAACCCCACTGCTGCCGGAGACGGCGCCTAATGAGCAGCTGCGCCAAATATTGGAGAAATATTTGAGTGTTAAATATTGCAACTTAACACTGTATGACGCCACAATAAATTATACGAATGGAAGGGCTGAATTCGCCGCTACTTTGGCCCTTCAAGGCGACTTCAAAGCGGAGTTAAACCACCTTAAACGCTTTTACATCGACTACTGGAATGCCACCAATCCGTGGCATATACCGTGGCCCCTGCGTATGCTGAGCGAAACCATAATAGACGCCAACAACTTCTCAGCTGAAATTGGGTTAGGCAGAGATTGGATGCTGTTGAAGTTCAACGGTTTAATTCTCCAACCGCCAATAGACACTGTAAACCATGTGAAGTTCAAACTTTACAAGTTCTTTAACATGACAAGTTACGACCCATATGAACCGCCAAGAGAATTCCAGAAACTAAAGATAACGGTTTCAGGCGCCTTCAACGGAACCCACACTACACTGTTGTATGCGCCGGACTCTGTCCCTCCACCGGATTTTGTTTCAACGGATTTCAGAACCATGATTTGGGAGAACGTGTCTATAAGCAGTCTCAAGGACTTAGAGTTCCGCATAGCCTACCAACAAGTGATAGACTACGCTGGAACCCATAACATTGTAATCTTCACAAACTCCACGATGAGCAACTTCAACTTTAATCCAAGCCTTAAAAGCATAAGCTTCAACGTAACAGGGCAAACGGGAACGGGCTTTTGCCAAGTTGCAATTCCAAGGACGCTTCTATACGCTGAGCCCTCCGCATGGATTGTGAAAATCGACGGACAAATACTCAACTATCCAAGCGACTATAACGTGACCGAAAACGACGACTACGTGTTTGTAACTCTGAACTACACCCACTCAACCCACAAAATTGAAATAATCGGAACATGGGTAATTCCAGAATTTAACACACACTTGATTTTGATAATGCTTGCAATACTAACGCTTACGATGGCATTTATATTTCATGAGAGAAAAAGTCGCTAAAATGCAGGTGAAATGCTGGAAAACCGCCATACCCCTTATTTTAATTGTTAGAACAAGTTATTCATGAAATTCTTAAAACTCCTGCGCCCTTATATTCACCCGTTTTAAGGGATAGAAGCGCTTGGTTGGCTTCCTCAAATTTGAACTCTGTGACCTCCGGGGTTATTGGGATTTCGGCGGCTAGGGGGAGAAATTCCTCTACATCCTTGCGGGTTATGTTGGCTACGCTTTTAACTTCCTTCTCATGCCAGAGATGCGTCGCATAATCCAGCTCGGGAATAGGTGTCTCTTTCCGGATGACATTTATAACCAGTCTGCCGCCTTTCTCAAGGTTTCTTAAAGCCTCTTTGACAACAACCCCTGCAGGAGTTGTGTCTATAATGCGGTTAAGCTTTTCCGGTGGGGAATCGCCTGTGGCTCCGACCCAGTCGGCGCTGAATTTTCTTGCCAACTCGCTTGGGGCGTCCCCCCTCCGCCTTGTGAACACGTAAACTCTTGCGTTTGGAAAACAATGTTTAACAATTTGATGGACTATGTGGGCTGAGGCGCCATAACCATAAAGACCGAGGGCTTCCCCATCCACCATACCCGTTAATTTAAGGGCTCTGTACCCTATGGCTCCCGCACATAAAAGGGGCGCCGCCTGAGAATCCGTAAACCTTTCTGGGATGGGATAGGCGAAATCTTCATGGACCACCATGTATTCCGCGTAGCCGCCGTCAGCATGACACCCCGTACCCATAAAATCGTTACATAGGTTTTCGTTGCCCACTTTACAGTGATAGCATTTCCCACAAGCTGAGTATATCCATGCCACCCCAACCCTTTCGCCTATCCTATAACGTTTAGCCTCAGGCCCCAACTCCACCACGCATCCAACAACCTGATGGCCGGGAATTACTGGAAGCTTTGGCGTGACGCGGCCCTCTATCTCATCAAGCTCGGTGTGGCATATGCCGCAAACCGACACCTTTATGAGGATTTCCCTATCCCTAGGCTTAGGCGTCGCCACCTCCAAAAGCTCTAAGGGGAAATCCTCAACCCTTGCTATTCGCCTTAAAACTTGAGCCCTCATGAAACCACCGTTATCATAATATCCTTATCCGCTTATCAAGGTTCAGCTCACTCGAACAAAAACCCGCATTCCACTTAAGAATTAGCCTCAAAACCTCCATGGATCCGCGGTCATGGAGCGACCAGTTGAAGTCGAAGTTAGACAAGTATACACCATACACAAAACATGATTGTGCTGTATGTGGGCATTAAAAATGTGAAGTCACCCGCTTCCCATTTTATAGTAGGGTTTTAGGGCTTTTATGGCTTCTTCAAGGTTTTCTACAACCTCTTTTTCTCCCATGTTTTTGAAGTATTCAAGCGAGGCTTTTAGGAAGGCTTCTATGGATGCTGGTGGGCAATGCCATTTAGCCTTTGGCAAATTTCCAAGCTCATGCCTTATCATCTCCATAAGCCTTTCTATAAGGGCCTTGGCCCCATCTTCAAAGTTTAGAAGCTCCTCCAGCCTCTTTCCCTTCACAGCCTCTGTTAACGCTGATGCCGAGGCTATGGTGGCGAAGCAGCCGAGGGATGTAAACTTGACGTCGACAATCCTTCCATCAACAATCTTTAGATATATGTCTGTAATGTCCCCACAAACAGGGTTCTCAGCCCTTCCATACCCATTGGCATCCTCTAATACGCCGACGTTCCGAGGGTTCCTAAAATGCTCAAGAACCCTAGCACTTATTACCTCAAACATACCATATCCAAGTTTTTCTTAGGATAGACATACATAAGCTTACCGCAAGGGAAATCGTGTATCTAATTTTCCCCTTCGCATGAAGAAGTAACCGCGGACTCAAAACTAAATGGTAGAATCACGCATATATGGCAAGCTTATTTCAACAAAAATTCCGCTTGTACTCTTCCACCTGAAAGACCCTTTTGGCCTTTTCTTCTTTATTCAAGAAGGAAGCTTCAAAGGAGTTTTTCGCCAATATAGCTATATGATCTAACGTCAAGCCTAAAGCGCCCTGGATGGCCATGTAGTTCTCGTTGATATAGCCTCCAAAATATGCAGGGTCGTCGGAGTTAACAGTTACTAGCAGCCCCTTTTCCATCATGAACTTTAGCGGATGCTCCTCAAGCCGTTTAACCACGCCCAACTTCAAGTTAGAAAGGGGGCAGAGCGTTAGGGGGATACGCCTGCGGGCAAGCTCAACCATCAATTCGGGATTTTCGACGGCGCGGTTTCCATGATCAATGCGGGAAACCTTAAGCAGCCGCAAGGCCTCCCAAACATAGTCTGCAGGTCCCTCCTCCCCCGCATGAGCCACGGTGAGAAAGCCCTCTTTTAAGGCTTCTTCAAAAATTTTCTTAAACTTTGATGGTGGATTTCCAACCTCGGCTGAATCTAAGCCCACGGCGGCTATCCAATCTTTATAGGCTAGGGCTTCCTTCAAAGTGTTAAACGCGTTCTCAGGTGGCAGATCTCTTAGGAAGCACATTATAAGTCTGCTTGACATGCTAAGCTTACGTTCAGCGTCCTCAAGGGCTTTGTGGATTCCACGGATAACAGTGTCAAAGGGGATGCCTCGGCGTGTATGGGCTTGGGGGTCAAAGAAAATCTCGGCATGAACCACGTTTTGCTCATGGGCTTTTTCGAGGTAAGCCCAAGTCAAGTCGTAGAAGTCCTCCTCATATAAGAGAACGCTAACACCTTCATAGTAAATTCTCAAGAATTCGCTTAGGTTTCTGAAGACGTAAGCCCGCCCAACCTCGTCCACGGTTCTATAACGAAGTTTAACATCGTTTCTCTCAGCTATCTTAAACATCATCTCAGGCTCTAGGGTTCCCTCAATATGAAGGTGAAGCTCAGCTTTAGGAATATTCCTAATAAACCGCTCAATAGATGACAACTCAGACACCATTCAAGGAATCGGCGAACACCCCTATATAAACCCAAAGTCTCCATAGTTATGCAACATGCATGCTTCAAGTGGCCTCACATTTTTCTCATGATTTCAAAGGAAAATCATATTAGCTAAATTTGCGTACATTAAAGAATGCCACCTATCGCTAGTGAAAGCGAAGGTAAAAATTATGGGCGAAGAAAAGGCGCCAAGCACTTTAACACTTACACTAGTCTTTGTTGTAGCAGTACTAACAATCTCATGCGTCTTTTTCACTTCAAGAAGCGAGGGGTTCCTTCCTTTCATAGATAACGCAATATTGACGTTTCTAACCATAATTACGGACATAGTTTACCTTACAGGAGGAGGAATCGCAATCTTCGGCGCTCTCCTAATAGTGGCCCGGTTTATACAGAGCAAACTGAAAAACCCTGATAGGCCATCGGGGGTTACCCGATACTTGACAGGGTATTTAACACTCACGCTGGAACTATTTATAGGCGCCGAAATTATAAGAACAACGCTTACACGAACTTTTGAAGAATTTTTAGTGCTCATGCTGATAATAATAAGCAGAGGTCTCTTAAGCTTAATCCTCTACTTGGAACGAAGGTGGCATGGAACAGTAGAAACAGAGTAGGTTATCGTATAGCAGTCTTCACAGCATCGGGCTGTGCTTAAAAAGGCTTATTCAGTACGCGGGTTTATGGCATTCGGACGCATATCTGTGTGGTTGACGGATAAAGCCAAGATATAAGCTGGTGTACGCTTGCTATTTCGTCTTTTCTAATAAAGCTTATTTGTGTGGACGTTTTTGAAATTGGCTTAACGACCGGGCGAGTGATGTCGTTAGAAGGGATGGAGGTTCTGTGGGTTCTGTTGTGGCTGGTGGGGGTTTTTCGCCTGTTGACGTGAGGCCCACTGTCAGCATTTTTATTCCGGTCTATGAAGGCTCTGAGTTGTTGGAGCCTTTACTGGAAAAGTTGACGGAGGGTGTTTGCAGCGGTTTGGAGATTTTTGTTATTATTGACAAGCCTAATAAGGAGTCGCTTAAGGTTGTGGAGCGTTTCGGCGGAAAAGCTCGTTTTCTCCTGAATGGGGAGCGCCGCGGAAAAGTGGAAGCCCTAAACAGTGCGGTTAAGCTTTCCAGCGGGGAAATCCTTGTTTTCC
>JAWBRY010000012.1:15905-21959 GCA_038843545.1 Bathyarchaeia archaeon
GACGCTGACGTGGTTATCAGCGACTGTGCACGTTTTTTGAGGATTGTTCGGGAGGCAATGGCTGAAGCTGACATCGTTGACCTTAGAAAGGAGATTATATTGGATTCTTTCATTTCAAGAATGGTTAGTTACGAGTATGTGGGTTCAAATTTTGCCAGTTACCTTTTCTCAAAGCTTGTTGGAAAATGTCTAGCGATCGGCGGGACAGCCTTCGCCATAAAGAGGGAAACCTTCGAAGAGGTTGGGGGTTTCTCAAGGGTTGTTTCCGAGGACTTGGATTTGGCCGTCAAAACCCTCCTGAGAAATAAGCGTTTCAAGTATGAGGATAGGGTGGAGGTTTACACTAGGGCGCCTTCCAGTTGGAGAGGCTGGCTGAGCCAGAGGAAACGTTGGGGCATAGGCACTGGTTTATGGATTAGGGAGCACCGGCGAAGGCTTGTTAGATACATCGCAAAATATCCCCATGTGGCGTTTCCATGTGCAGTCATGATTTTTCCAACGGTCATACCTTTGTTGTTGAGCTATGCCTTCCTAGCTCTCCTTAAAATGCAGCTTCAAAACCTTATTCCAGCGGTTTTGGCAACACAGCTCAGTCTGCAATTACCCGACATTGTTCCATCCTCCTTTTTATCCATAATCTTCACGGGTTTAACGAACTTCTTTCTGGGTTTCATAGCCTTTTCAATAGTCTTTTACGCGGTTTCTAAGAGGTTTGGGTTCCGCTTTAACATTGCAGAGTTTATGATCTACTATTTTGTTTACCAGCCCATAGCCGTTATGGTGCTTTTTGTTGGTATATTGAGGGCTTTTATATCCCAAAACCATGAATTGGACTGGAAGGTTTAGCTGCGGAAGCCTTAAATAGCCTACATGTTTTTGTTTGGTTAAACCGTAGGGATGGTTTGCCCTGATGGTTTTGGCTGTGGAAGCCTCCAACGTTGTCAAGGTTTTCGGCAATGTTCACGCCTTAGACGGGTTAAGCTTTAACGTTAAACCGGGTGAGATTTACGGGCTTATTGGCCCTAACGGTGCTGGGAAAACCACAGCCTTAAGGATTATTTCAACCCTGCTTTTGCCCACAGCCGGCACAGTCACGGTTTTCGGGTTAAACGTTATTGAGAAAGCCCCTGAAGTTCGCAGGATTATTTCCTATCTTCCAGAGGAGGCTGGAGCCTACCGTTACCTCTCCGGTTGGGAGTATCTCGAGTTTATGGCCAAATTTAACGTTAAAAACATGGATGAAGTTCGAGCCATGGTTAGAGAGGCTGCTGAAATTTCCGGTTTGGGTGAACGCCTCAAAGACAAAACCAAAACCTACAGTAAGGGCATGAAGCGGCGGCTTTTGGTGGCTAGGGCTCTCATGCTCAAACCCAAACTGGCAATCTTGGATGAGCCGACAAGCGGCTTGGACGTCGTCCACTCCTACCATGTTAGGGAAATCATAAAAGGGTACGTGAAAGAACATGGGGTAACGGTGCTTCTATCAAGCCACAACATGTTGGAGGTTGAACACCTCTGTGACAGGGTTGCCCTAATAAACAAGGGCAGGCTTGTGGCTGAAGGCGCCCCGCAAGAGCTTAAGGAAAAATTTGGATGCACAAATCTCGAAGAGGTTTTCGCGAAGGTGGTTAAATTTGCTTGAGGGTTTTGGAAACTTCCTCATAAAGGAGCTTAAAGTTTTGGCGAGAGACCCCAAAATCCTGCTGGGGATGATTATCGTGCCGCTTATCATGTTCCCAGTTATGGGCGCTGTTATGGGCTACGCCGTGCAAACAGCCCAAGAACAAGCCGTAAAAGCCACATTAATAGTGGTTGACAACGACTGCGGGAACTGGTCCCATGCCTTCATCAACTTCCTAAAGGGCTTAAACGCCACGGGTTTTAACCTCACTATTCACGTAGAAAACAACAAGACTCTAACCAACGAAAAAGTTCTGGAGCTTTTATCCAAATACAATACCACGCAGATTCTTGAAATTCCTAAAGGTTTCAGCGAAAACGTGACAGCCCATTTCAGCAACCCGCAGATTAGAGCAAGCTTAAGGTTTTATGGCGTTCTACGCGGGACAAGCGTCTTCGAAAGCGTCGGCTCCTCTGTTGTTGACGCCTTGATAAATCAGTTTAACCGGGCTGTGGCTCCAGACGTTTTGTATCCCGAGAAAGCCACAGTGATTAAGGGCGAAATCAAGCATGACGTTGACCCAGTAATGGTTTCCAGCCTCCTAACTTCCCAGTCCATAGCTTTACCCGTCACGATCCTAATTCTGCTTATGTCTGCGATTCAAGTGGCTGCTGCTTCAGTTGCTATGGAGAAAGAGGAAAAAACCCTTGAAACCCTTTTAACCCTACCCCTTGATCGTCTCTCAATTCTTTGGGGGAAACTCTCCAGCTCCATTATAGTCGCAGCCATCGGCGCCGCGGCTTTTATGGCTGGCTATAGCTACATGTTAAGCTCGATTACGGCTAGAATTCCAGAAAACCTAAATTTAGATTTAGCCGCCTTGGGGCTGGTGCCCTCAACTTTCGGCTATCTGCTTTTGGGTTTGTCGCTTTTCTCCACACTGCTTTCGGCTTTGGCTTTGGCGGTTATCTTGTCAGCTTTCGCCGAAGACGTTAGAAGCGCCCAGTCCTTTGTCGGCTACATTTACCCATTCGTTTTCATTCCATCCCTAGCCCTAATGTACTTGGACATAAACACCCTACCATTCGCGTTAAAGCTGGTTTTTTACGCCATACCATTCAGCCATCCAGTAATAGCCTCAAAAGCCGTCATAATGGGAGACCACTGGACCGTCATATTTGGCATAATTTACGTTTTCGCCTTCACGGTCATCGTCATGTACGCGGCTTCAAAGCTTTTCGCCACAGAGAAAATCCTAACAGCAAAACTAAAATTCAAAGGATTGAAAAAGCGGGAGTCAAAGCCCCCAGAAGAATTCTAACCTTCCCGTTCTTTAACTACAAGCGTTCCTTTTATCTCCCACCTTTAAGAGAACCAAAAATCAATAGTGGGGCTGCCCGGATTTGAACCGGGGTCCGGAGAGCCCAAGTCTCCAAGCCTAGACCAAGCTAGCCGACAGCCCCAATAATTCTAGGTAAAATTTTAAGGGAGATAGTTTAAATGTTTCTGCAGAAAACATTTTGGGCTTATGAACATCTAACGTTTTCTAATCGAACACTGCAAAACTTTCGGACAGACCAAACACTCGTCTGGGATGGGCATATCCTTTGGAATAGTGTTTAAAAACCCGAAGTAGTAGGCGCATTTGGCCGGCGAATCAAAAACCTTTGGATAGTCCGTGGACTTGACGCCAACAATCTTCATATTCTCCACAACAATATCTATTTTCGACATGCAGTAGGGACAAGCATAATATGTTTGCCTCGGTATTGTGGAGTTGTCCGTCAAAATCGCAGGCTTCTCAAAGGTTTTTCCACACCCCTTATAGGGACACTTAAGCTTTTCCTCGTGGCGATGAAACAGCTGAGGCGACATATCCGCTCCCTATGCCTCTGATATGAATCGGTAATATTAATACTTAATAAACATTTCTGTCCACATTAACAACAAAATACACAAACCAACATGCAAAAACCGCCAAACCCTATATGGAATATTTTGACAAAACGGAAAACTCGAAAAAGGAAAAGGCTATAGCGAAGATGGTTTAAACCGTTGAAAGGATTATAGGCATGCTGTCTGCCAGGAAATGGATGAGCACGGGACCAAGAATGTTTCTTGTTCGTGCTCGAACGTAGGCTATACTTAAGGCAATTGACCAGGGGAAAACGTTTCCTACCAAGAGAGCAACAGCCCAAGGAAGCGAAGATGAGTAGACCCTTAAATATGATGGAGATGATAAAGTGTGAACAATATTGAGCTTGTAATTATTGCGGGAAATGCCCTAGCAAGACTTGAAGGGTGCTCGGGCATAAGCCTATCCAGCATATATCCTCTGGCGAATGCTTCTTCAACAACTGCGACAGGGAAAAATGCGTATATAATCATATAATAAGGATACCACGCTGGCATCCGCCCTCCACCGGAAACCGTAGGCTGAGGAAACGAGAGGGGACCAAGAAAATAACTAAATAGAACCAGCAATAGGTAAATGATGAGGAAAAATGGAATCAGAGCTAATGCCCAAAACACGTTTTTTAGAGAACCTTCTCTTTTCAATCCTAAACTTGAGAAGATCTCCTTTAAAGACCTCTTCTTTTCCCAAAAGGCCAAAAAATGACGAGAAAAACGAGAACTAAACCCCAAGGTACAGCAATATTAATCAATAAACCCAGGATAAGCGAAATTGTAACATCTTGCGGCAGCGTTGCTATAGACGGGTCTCTAAAAAGAACAAATATGGCAAAACATAAAGTTACAAAAAGCCAAACAATAAATGGTCCTTTTTTCTCTCCCAATTTTTTAGACATAACGCTTACTAATTAAAGCTTTGAAGCATTAAATCTTTTGTTTGAAAATCGAGAGTTTAAACCAGTATTATTTAAATTGCATTGTGTAGTGCGGCTAAAAGGGCTTTGCCCATAAAAGCCATAGAAAAAGGCTGCAGAAAGTAGGCATCTAGTTTTAGCAAGAATGAGATTTGCATTCCGCAAGTCTATGCAAGGCAATTTTGCGTTAAGTTGACTGAAAGAACATCAAGGAACGGTTTGGGCTTTTACTTTCGTGCTTTTAATCCTAATTTTAGCAAAAACATGTTTATGCGTGCACCACTAAAGAGAGAAAGTAATATGTAAACTAGAAGCGTCGTCGGAAAGAAGGCTATACCCAAAGTAGGTGCAATAATATGTTCACCCCAGCCAATTTCAGCTACATAAAAGGGTTTAAAAAAGAAAAGAAGGTGCCAAACCCAGTAAATGGTAAATAATCTAATACCATTAGTAAATAGCCTTGTGCGTTTCACACTGAGCCGCATCATTATTAATGGGAGATAAACTATAGGCAGGAAAATGAAGATAAAAGGTGAGAGCTGATTAATATTGCCAAAACAATAGTAAACCGTAGAAAGTTCTGCTGTTTTATATTCAAGGTAATGGTGGATTCTGTATTCCACGGCGAAAGGTAAAACAAAGGATAACAAAGCTAAGATTAGAACAACCATCCTTTGCGCAACCTCTTGCTGCTCTAAATTTCCAGGCGGTGGAATCCTATCTTTTTCCAAATAGATTGTTTCCCCTCTGAGACAGATACGGGCAACTCCATACGTGAATAGCCCAATTAAGGCTAAGTAAGAACCCCATAGCATCTCAGACTCTATCAAATTCCAACCTTCCCCCATGCTCATGGGAAAAAGCAACGGCGGAAGCATCATCCAACAGAAAAATAGGGTAAATACGGTGGCGCCAACGTCAAAGGCGTATCTCTTTTTCAATCCGAAATACATGAGAACGAAGGGAAACGCAAAATTGGAATGGCAAACCATTGCGGCACAATCCACTCAGCTGAGTATTGTGAACCAGCATTACTTTTTGAACTATACCCTAAACTGGTGTACCACCAAAAATCCTCATATGTTTTTGTTCACCATAGTATGTGATTTTTCCATATGGCAAGAAAATAGATAAGATCAAAAAGCTGAAAATAAGCCTTCTTACAATAATAAGACGAAAAGCGGACACCCGACACCCTCTGAATTATAGAGATCCTTGATCCTTTAAACGTTGCGTTTATTAATGACGCAAACCTTCGCTCGTGCATGAAAACAGCCAAGTTTGCACGCGAACAAGTAAATGGATTGATGATAACATTTTCCTTCAATTTGATTGATGATAACATTTTCCTTCAATTTTCAATTAGCAACCTCAGCAGTAGCCCGCCATGCTCAAAGCTGAGCCTAGCCCTAGCAGCCTCAAGCCTCCTATCAACATCATATATGTCCGCGGTCACACTAGACTCTGTACGCGTGGACTTAAAAATGGAGGGTATGGAAAGGGCACCAGAACTAGGGGTGTATATGCCGAGGGCCGGATTTGAACCGGCGACAACCCGGTCTTCAGCCGGGCGCTCTCCCAGGCTGAGCTACCTCGGCAACCTAC
>JAWBRY010000013.1:0-385 GCA_038843545.1 Bathyarchaeia archaeon
GCTTTCAAGAGAAGCAAGCAGTCTTTAAGGTCTTTTTCGCTGAAAGCCTCCCAAATCTGGACTTTTTCCAGAAGCAGGTCTGTAACCGTTATTGTTGGATAGTCGAGTTCCAGCCTTCCCTTGAAATCTATGGGGTGGTTTGCCACCAAAAGCTTGTCAAAGAAAACGTCGACGTAAAACCAGCCTTTAGGGTGGAAATAAATCTGCCTTTCAGAGGCCGCTGTGGAGAGGGTGGCCCTACGCTTCGCATAACCAAGCTTATCGAAAAAAGCCTTAAGTTTATCTCTATCACCACGGTACGAAACCAGGTCTATGTCGCTGTATTCCTGCCCCTCAATGACGCCTGTTCCCACCCTGCCGAGTTTTTGGGCGAAATCCCTGTGCT
>JAWBRY010000013.1:395-21111 GCA_038843545.1 Bathyarchaeia archaeon
ACTCTCAGCTTTTTCAACGATGTTCTGGGATTCTTGTAGGAAAATTTCTGTTGGAACTATTCCTCCCCATTCCTCTGGCAGTTCACGCCTAATCTCCCTGTCTAGAAGCCAGGCCATAGCCCGCTTCTACCCCTCTATCCTCTGAAGCCTCGAAATCTTGTTTCCCTTAAACTCTATAAGGAAGGCTCTTAAAATCCCTTCTGCGTATTCGCTTCCAGGGTTTACACAATATGTTCTTCCAATCTTCATGCAGCCTGCAGACTCGTGGATGTGGCCGTGAAGTCCCAGAAAAGGCTGGTATTTCTCAATCATTTTTCTAACGGCTTTTGACCCCACCGGAACCATGATTACCCTTCCGCTTTGAATGACGGGGTTGAGGTCTTTATCTAGGAGGGGGGCTTCATCCAGTTTAGACTGGAATGGCGGAGCGTGAAAGTTGAAAATGGCGTTTTCAACATTTTTAACTTGAGAAATATAATTTTCAAGGCGCTCTTCAAGTTTGTCTTCCTCTTCCTCGCGGGATGTTTTCCACGGGCTTGGATTCACCCATCCACAGCTCACCATTTCATGGGAATCATCAACTTCAATCACTTTCCCCTCCCCGTTAATCACGTGTTTGTGGCTGTTCACAACTTCGTCGATCACGGGCCTGTCGTCGTTTCCGGGGCAAACCACAACCCGTGTGTCCTTTGGAACCTTCTCGGGGATTAGGTCAAACCATTTCCTTAGGGTTGAGGCCATGACTTGATGGAAAACCTCTTCAACCTTTTTCGGGTCTCTAACCATCTCCTCATATTCGTTTTCGTCTGTTAAGTAGGGGTAGTAGCCTATCCCCCTAATCTCCTTCATGGCCTTCTCTATTTCGCCCCCATCAACCACATGGGTCTTCTTCAAGTGGTAGTAGGAGTATTTGCCATCCCTGCGTTTAACTATGGGCACCAGCATTTTCCCGGTTAAGTCTCCTCCACATATTGCTAAGTCAACCTTAAGCATGGCGGAGGCGTTCAGAAATTTCCGCCAAACCCCCTCGGAGCCATGCATGTCTGTGGCGAATAGGATTCTTGTTTCCGCCTCCTTCCTCCGTTTAAACAGAAACGACACCTTGGATCATTCCTTCCCATTTCTCACATTTTCCACTATAGAAGTACACTTGTCCTATTTAAACCTAAGGTTCATGGAAAGTTTTAAATTCAGATGAGGCTGAAATTAGATATCCGGTGTTGTATAGGATGACGGCGAAAAAACCTGAACTTTTTGCTAGGGAAGCAACCGGCCTTGTGAGGGAGATAGGCTTCGCCATCGGCGTCATCATGATTCTAAGCCACGTCATCGGGCTAGGCTGGCAGAAACGTGCATTCCAATTTGCAGGGCCGGCTCCAATGCCAATAACGGATATGCCTCTGGGCCTTCCAGCCATGTTCTGGGCCTTTTTAGCCTGTGGTATTGTAGTACTAATCACGGGGTACGCGGTGGGCTACGTCACAGCGGCCATGCCAAGGTCTGGTGGAGGATATGTCACAATTTCAAGAGTTATCCATCCCTTCGTGGGCTATGTCGCGGCTTGGCTAATGTTCCTTGCAGAAGCCTTCTCGTACGGGCTTATAGGCGTGGCTGTCTATGAAGCCATCATGATATTCTACAATATTGCGTTGGCTCCAACAGTGATAGAATTTGGCGCCATGGAACTATTTATTGGCGGGCTAGTAATAGTTTGGGTTTTCGCGATAATAGCCCTTCTTGGAACGAAACTGTATGGACGACTGATGGAGGTCCTATTCTACATACCCGCAGTGATAACCATCATATTCTTCGCCATGTGGATTGCCGGAGCTATGAACCCAGACCTAGTTGCAAAAGGCGTAACTGAAGTGATGGGCGTATCTCCAGAAACAATTGTGCAGCTTGCAAAGGATACGGGCATGACCGAAAGCGCTGTCGGTTTCTTTGACGCTTTCTCGATAGCCTTGGGAGGAGCCTTCTGGGCTTACATGGGATGGTACGCCACAACATTCGTCGCCGGAGAAGTGAAAGAGGCGAACAAGAAGCTCCCGATGATTCTCCTAGTTTCCGGTTTATGCGTGATGATAGTTTACTTGTTGGCGTCCTCCCTATCTGCCATCGCCGCTATGAACGTGGCTTCAGACGGCCAATGGAGCTTCTACCAAGCCTATGCTTGGCTGAGCTATCCGCCATCAAAAGCGGCGGATGCTGTAGCAGAAGCTGTGAAAACAATTCCAAACTTCCAAAAGGCTTGGAGCACGGGAATAGCCTCAATGATCGCTAGGGGGATGGGTTTAGGGTGGCTTTCCTGGCTTATTGCATTGGGAGGCGCTTTATGGGTAGCCAACGACATTCCACCATTCCTGCTTGTGGCTTCGAGAACATTCTTCGCCATGTCCTTTGACCGAATGCTGCCCGAAAAATTCGCCTACGTCAGTGAAAGATGGCATGCCCCAGTATGGTCCATAATAATCACGGCGGTGTTCGCCATTCCAGCCTGCATGGCTGAGGCGAACTTCCCAGCTGGCGCGGCAACATACTTAGCCTTTGCAGGTGTTGTTGGAACAGACATTTTCGACGCCACCTTCCTAACGCTGTTCTGCGTATCCTGCATGCTGTTGCCCCTTGAAAGAAGAGACATCTACGAACGGGCAGCCGTCAAACATTCAGTGGGGGCCGTTGTTGGCTTAGGATTCTTGGCGACATTAGGTGGCGCCATCTGCCTCTACATATTCATCAAGGAGTCGCCGTGGATTTGGGCACTGTTCACGTCCGGTGCAAGTATAGCGGACATAAGCAGCGCCGTAGGGTTCTTCGGCTGCATAATAGTTGGCATACTGTTATACGTCTACTACATGTACAGAAACACCACTAGAGGCATAGACATGCGTACACTCTACCTCAGCATACCACCCGAATAGCCTAAATATCCCCCTTTTATTCTTTATAACCGGCGAATGGTGTTTTAAGCGTGTACGAACTGGATTTTGCCATTGACATGGTTGAAGAACAGCTGGTGAAAGGAAACCTCAGATGGCTGGCCAACTTCAGCGAAATTCACAAAGACTACAAGGTTGGCGATGTAACCTTCCCCTTATACGCCCAAGGAAGCCTGCAGGAGAAGGGGTTCTTCCTTTCAAGGATATTTTCAACATTTGTCACACCTAGGTATAGGGTTCACCTGCTAATCTATACGGAGCAAAACTTTGACCCAAAACTTATCAGAAAACTGGTTTTGGCATGTAAAGGCAGGTTCGGAGCTGAAGACTGGATTTTTCTAGGGCTTGTTCAGAAAGAGGCTTTTCAAAAAGCAACAAAAGATGCTGTTGCCGGCTTGTCGGACAAAAATGTTGGCGTAGTTGCCTACAGCTTAGCATCAAGGGAGAAAGTATTCTCGGAAAACGTTTTGGGGAAGGGTTTGGCAAAACAGTTGAAGCTGACCGAAGCCAGTTTCGAAGCCTTCGACCTCCCAAACTACCTGAAAAGTTTCACAATAACCTTCTTCCTCATAGTTTTATTCCTCGTGTTCCTAATGTTTTCAGGCTTGCAAAACATTGTTAACCCCCTATCCATGCTAATAGCCGTTGCAATTTCCCTTGTTATTGGCTACCGCCTATACAAAAACCGCTACCACATGAAACTCTCCATAGACGGCAAGGGCTTCCAACTCTGGGAGGGCAAAAGCGTAAAGAAAGGAAGCTGGTCTGATTTTTCAGATGTAGCCATATACGTGACGCCTAAACGTGAAACCTGCTTGAGGCTATACTCGAAAAATGGAAGCGTGGACCTTCCGCTTTCAAGGGTTGGACTTTCAAGAAAGGAAACATACGTAATGATTAAACAGCTTATAGGAAAGTTTAAAGCAGACCGATAACGCCCATAAAAGCAGTTTTACTCGATAATCGGGGTCTCCACAGCCGTGTTCCACCAAGGCTTATCCCACTTCTTGTCGACAACAGGCAGCACCTTGAGAAGCTCTTGTATCCGCTGGGTCACCGTTGAAACTTCACGCTTCGACATCCACTTTTCAAGGACGTCAGACCTCTCAACAATGTTTTTGAGGTTTAACGTTATAGTTAAGGCCAGTTTTTTATCCTTCTCTAGCATCTTTTTCATTTTCTGAGCATCTATAGCCTCGGTTCCAGACCCAATTTCATGGTCAAGGAATATGGCGCAGACGTCCTTGATGTCTTTCTCCTCCATTCCAACAATAATTTTGTCCTTAGCGTAGTATGGGTATGATAGAATTCTGTAGTCGCATCCGTGCCGTTTCAACTCGTCTGCACATTCCTTCGGCATGTCGAAAATGAACTGGGCTTTTGAAATTATAAGGTTCTCAAGGCCAATAGTGTAAAGGTTTTCTTTAAATCTTGGGAAGGCATCCCGAACATCCACACGGTGTCTCAGGTCGATGACGTCGCAGAATAAATCCAAGACCGCTATTTTTGGCAGCCCATCATTATTTATGTCGTTGATCGTTGTCACCCTATACCTTTCGCCGTGTCTCCAAGCGTTAAAACGCCTATCATTCGCCGTCAAAAAACTTTTATACTGCGTGCCGAAAGCCTTATCCATCTGGAGCAGAAGCCTATAAAAGTCAACGCCCTGCTTTTTGGGAACTATGTAATCCGTGTCCTTGATGGGTCTCTCAAGGGAGCCGCCGGCATTAGCGCTTGGACAATGAATCTTCACAGCGGCGCCGCCAAACAACAGGGCTGGGATGGGATTTTTGCTTACAACCTTTTTGAAGACGTCTGGGTAGAGCTCGTGAAGTTTAGGCGCGTTAACAGCCGCCCATAAAGTAACCATGGCGCTCCTCATCGGGAAGTAGTTTAAATCTACGTATTCAGGCAGGCCTAAGGCATCCTTCAACTCCTCGGCGTCAACATAGGAAGTTAGCGGTAAATCAACCTCGTAGGTTGTTCCATCTAAATCTCTGTACAACACAAACTTGCCCTTAGCGCCTTGGGTAATCTCTTTTTCAGTCAAATCTCCATCACGTTTACTCCAGTTCTTGCCAACATCAACAAGCCAAATAAACCATAACAAACTGATAAATAAGCGTTATTCTAAACAAATTTTTAGGATAACGCATATATCCGCAAGCCCGATAAATTTTAATGCCACAACTAAGGGGGCCGTAGTCTAGGCAGGTATGACGACGGGCTCCAGAACAATCCTAAACGGGTTTGCGGACCGCCACGCGGAATGAAGAAGTTCTGGAGCGGTTGGTAGAGAAACCCGTAGGAGCAGCCTTAAAGCGGCTGTCTCCGGGGAAAGGTCGTCGGTTCAAATCCGGCCGGCCCCACCACCATGATTTTCTTTCCGCTTCTGTTGGAGTGTTCGGTTTTTATAGGCTGGATTTTTTGATGGCAACAATGCATCCGGCGAAGAATATGAATGCGTAGGTTAGCAGGGCGGTTAGGGAGGTCCATGGGAAGGGCTGGTTTAGGGCTGAGGCCCTCAAGCATAGGCTTGAGTGGGTTAGGGGCAACAGATAGAGGGCTGTTCTTAAAGCTTCAGGAATACCTTCAAGGGAGAAGAAGGTGCCGCTTAGGAAGGTCATGGGGAGGAGGATGAGGTTGCTGAAGGTGCTCATATCCTGGTGGGATTTGGCTATTAATCCAATGAGCTCGCCTAGGAAGGCGAACACGAGGCAGGAGATGAAAAGCGCCAGTATAAACAATGGAAGCATGGGGCTTAAGGCAAGTTTTGAAGATGCGGCGGCGCCGGCGGCGAGCATGGCTAGGGAGCTTATTAAACCTCTAACCACGCCTACGAGAGCCTTGCCCAAAACTATGGAGTAGACGTTTATGGGCGCCATTAAAAGTTCGTCGAAACACCGGTAGAATAGGCGGTCAACATGGAGCTTTGAGCCTGCACCTGTAAAGCTGCTTGTCATGGCTGTGAGGGCGATGATGCCTGGAACCACGAAGTCAAGATAGCTGTAGCCGTCAAAGGTTATTCCAGTTCCAAGGCCGTAGCCGAAGGCGAGGAGGTAAAGAACAGGGTTCATGAGGCTTGTGGCCACCGTCCGGACAAAATGGCGTCTTAAAACGCAGAGGTCAGCCCAAAAAACGGTGTAGGTGTCCCTGAGAAAACCCATCAGTTGTCCTCCACCCCCCTACCCGTTAATTCTATGAATACGTCTTCAAGGTTTGATTCACGCACAACAATGACTTTAACACCGGGAGGCAGGTTTTCAATATACTTGGTGGCGGAATCCCTGTCTGGAAAATACCTATACGAGGAGTTGCCGTTTCCCATGGTGGTTACAACCGTGAACATGCCTACTTTTCGGCGGAGCCTCATGGGTTCGCCTAGGGCTATTAGGCTTCCCTGGTGGATTATGCCAACTCTGTGGCAGAGGGCTTCAGCCTCCTCAATGTAGTGAGTTGTGAGGAATATGGTTACGCCGTCGGCGTTTAGGCGTCGGATTAAATCCCACATGCGGCGCCTTGTATAAGCGTCTAGGCCCACTGTAGGCTCGTCGAGGAAAAGGATTTTCGGCTTATGGATTAGGGAGCAGGCAATCATGGCTCTTTTTTGAAGGCCGCCGGATAAAGCGTCGATGGGTCGGTCGGCGTGCTCCGTTAAGCCAGTGTATTCCAGAAGCTCCCTTACTCGTTTTTCACGTTCATGGGTGGTAAGGTGGTGGAGGCGAGCCCTGAGCACCATGTTCTCTCGGACGGTTAGATCTCTGTCGAGGCTTAGGTGCTGTTGCATAACACCTATAACCCCCCTAACCTTGTCCGGTTCCTTTAACACGTCATAGCCGTCAACCCATGCCCTTCCATAGGTTGGCTTGGTAAGGGTTGTCAAAATCCGAATTGTGGTTGTTTTGCCCGCACCGTTTGGGCCTAGGAAACCGAATATCTCGCCATGGTGAACCTCAAGATTTAGGTCTTTAACAGCCCATATAGAGCCGTACTGTTTGGAAAGCTGCTCGGTGACTATGGCTTCCAGCACGCCTCCCCCATTAGACATTACCCTTAGCCGGCATTCTCCGGCCTTCCTGCTTTTCAAGGGCTTCGATGACGGCGAGCCGCGCCGTTACGGCAATGAGTTCCCCCATTTTAGTGTGGCCTCCAGTCCAATAAACCATGGGTGCAGAGTCCCTTCCAGAAACAACTATCATGTTGTCTGTTCCGGTGCCGGTGGCTTGGAGGTTAGGGGAAAAGGCGCTTTTTACGTCTAGGTCTTGGAGCGCGGCGGTTTTTGCCTCTGTGGCGGTTATTATGGCCCGAGCCATGGCGCCTTCGCTTAACGCCATGTTGGATAAGATCAGCATGTTTATAGTGCCCGGCGCATGTTCAAACCTTCCATTTTTCTCCAGCCATTCAGCCTTATCCACACCTGAACGCATGGCGTTGCCTGTTCCTCCGGTGGCCAGACATGTAACGGCGAACTCGCCGTAGGAGCGGGCGCAAATAGCCACATTATCCATGTCTGCTGCGGTGGATATGAAGGCCATTTCCTGAGGGTTTAACCCGAGGCTTGTGGGATACTCCAACATGAAGATTTCGTAGTCGGTCATTGTCTGGTATGCTAAGGATGTTGGAACGTGGACGTTGGCCACAAACTTCACACGTCGATAGCCATCCCATGTAGAGAGAACCCTTCGGGTTTCGCCTCCAAAGGAGACGAGAAGGGCTTTCACTTCGAATCCTCGATATTGATGGTATATTATCTCGGCTTTAACGCTCTCAATGCCCACATTAACACTTCGCCTATTCAAGTCGGCAACCTCCAACCTTTCTATTAGGGAAGGGGCTTTATCACAGTTTTCCAGCCTTATCCTCAAGGAGGCCTTCAAGGCTTAAGTATAGGCCTCTAAGTTTCCTCCTCATTTCTTCAGAGGCCTGCCACATGCCCCTCTCAATGGCTTCCAGAAGCCTTTCAAGGATGTTTTGAAGCGCGTAGGGGTTCACCTTCTTCAGCCACTCCTGCATTTCAAGGTTAAGGGCGTACTTCTCGGCAAGCTCCTCGTACATCCAATCTTCTATGGCTTCTTCTGTGGCATCCCAGCCCAAGACGAAGTCCACGGTTCTGGATAGGTCTCCGGCACCCTTGTAGCCGTGTCTCTTCATGCCTTCAATCCATTTTGGGTTCAGAAGTCTCGCCCTGAAAACGTGTTTAATCTCCTCATGAGTGCTTCTAACTTTAACCCTGTTGGGGTCTGAGCTGTCGCCATAATATGAGCGGGGAGCTTTCCCAGCAAGCACCTTTATGGTTACATCCATTCCGCCGTGGGCATCGTACCAGTCGTCGCCGGAGAGAAGGTCATACTCGCAGGTGTCAACGTTTTTCACCGTCAACTCGATTTTGCTTAGGCGTTTCTTAAACAGTTCTGGGCTGTGGAAGCCGTAACTTCTGCGACTGTAAGCGTAACAACCCCAAGTAATATAGACTTCTGCAAGGTCCTTCCTGCTTCTCCAGTTTTTGGAGTCTATGAGCTCGCTCACCCCACAGCCGTAGGCTCCGGGGCGGTCGCTGAATATGCGGTATAGGGCTTGAGCCATGGCTTCTTCTGGGTTTAACCCCCTAGCTAGAAGCTCTAAGGTTTCAGATGTAACGTGTTTGGCTATGTAGTTCATTTCAGGTGGCTCGTTGAGATTTGCAACCATCTCCACAGCTTCGTCTATTAGGTGGATGATGTGGGGGAAGGTGTCCCTGAAAAGGCCGCTTGCCCTCACCACAACGTCAATCCTCGGCCGCTTAAGCTCTTCGAGAGGTATCACCTCCAAACCTACAACTCTGCCGCTGGTCTTCTCCCAGACGGGCTTAACACCCATTAGGTAGAGGATCTCAGCTATGTCATCACCCCTGTTCTTCATGGCGTCGGTGGCCCACACCACGATGCCGACGCTTTCAGGATACTTGCCCTCATCCCTCAAAAACCTTTCAAGAAGCGCCTCGGCCAAAGAGACGCCTACATGCCAGGCTGCAGGAGACGGGATAGCCCTAGGATCCACCGAGTAAAAATTTCTACCTGTCGGAAGTATGTCAGCCATCCCCCTCGTAGGGGAGCCCGATGGACCTGGAGGCACAAAGGCAGCTTCACATGCGGAAGCCGCGTTTAAAAGCTCGTCCTCCGTGGCCTTCAAAGCTGGGACTAGGAAGTCGGCTACGTATTCTAGGCATTGCCTAATCTTTTGGCTTGTTCCGCCGAGAACCTCTTGGGCTAGGCTGTCTATGGCTCTTTTATCGAAGTTTAGGCTGCGGAACCTACTTATGAGCTGGAGGGATAAACTGTTGATTTCCCTGATTATGTCGCCGTTGGTTCTGCCGTCAACGTTAACTTTACCCATGCCGGCTAAGAGTTCGTCGAAACGGTAACCCCTAAGCTCGGCGACAGCCTCCCTAAGGGATGGAACCGATCCGTTGCTTAGCCTAGTTAAGGCGGTTAAGTACTTGTCTAGACGGTCTTCGGCGGGTGGCTGTCCGAGGACGTGTAGTCCATCGTTGATAAGGGTGTCTGAAATTTCATGGAGATACCCGTGAAGCTTTTCTACGAAGCCATCAAAGTTGGAGAATGCTTCCTCCCTAGTTACGCTTAGGTCATGTTCCAGCTTTGCCTGCTGCACCTTAGCCCATATCCGCTCCCGGATTATTGGAAGTTTACCCGTGTCGGAGACTTTGGCGTGATAATATTCCTGTAGGAGGATTTCAAGTTCAGCCAGCTCCTCGTAGCATTCAGCCTCAGTCATGGCTGGGACAAGGTGGTCGATTATGCAGCAGTAGCTTCTACGCTTAGCTTGGGTGCCCTCCCCTGGATTACAAATTATGTATGGGTATATGTTGGGTAGGTCGGCTATCATGGGGTCTGGAAAGCATGATGCTGAAAGCCCAACGGATTTTCCAGGAAGCCACTCTAGGGTTCCATGCGTTCCAATATGGAAGACCACGTCAGCCTTAAACACGTCGCGGATCCAACGGTAATAGGCGTAGTAGTGATGGGGTGGAGGAATATCTGGACTGTGGTATATGGATGCTGGATCCTCCAGGAAGCCTCTGGGCGGCTGCAGCCCGATGAAGATGTTGCCGTTTATTATCCCTGGAATTAGGATTTCGCCCTCATAGACGAGGAGCTTGCCCGGAGGCCTACCCCACTGCTTCTCCATCTTCTCCCTCGCTTCAGCGGGAAGTTCCATAAACCACTCCATGTACTGCTCGGCGGGAAACTTGGCCACGGCTCTCTCAGCCAACTCCTCTAGGCTTGCCCACCGTCTATCGTTGGTTAGCCGCTGCATGAGCTCCTCGATAAGCTTCTGGCCGCTCTCGGGCAGATAATCGACCACGTAGCCCCTATTCTTCAACTCTTTGAGGATATTTAGAACAGAGGATGGAGAGTCAAGGCCGAATGCGTCGCCTATCGTATCATTTCTGGGCGGATAATTGTGGAATATTATGGCTACACGTTTTTTGCTGTTGGGTTTACGTTTAAGCTCAGCCCATTTGAGGGCTAGGCTCACCAGCTTACGAATCCTCTCAGGAATAGGGGAGAACTTTATCACCCTAACCCCGGTGGCCGCGTCACATTCGCTGAAGCTTTTGGCGGCTATTGGCACGGTGATTAGGTTTCCATCAAACTCGGGCATGACAACGTTTGGAGGCAGGTCGATGGGGCTAAGGCCTTGAATGGAACCAAGCCACTCGTCAGAGGTGTTCCACGTCATAATGGCCTTCAATACCGGGACGTTGAGTTTCCCCTTCAACACGCCTTCAATGCATATTTCCTCTTTTAGGTACATGGAAAGGGAAAACATTATTAGGCTTATAACGGCATCTACGAGGACTGCCCCATCCTTAACGAAGTAGTTTTCCACGATCCATTCAAGTCCCCCTCCGTTTGATGTGGGGTCCTTGGCGCCCGTGAAGAACACGGGGATTACGTTGGCGCCTTGCCTCTCGATTTCCCTTATGACCTCATCGACGAAAACGGTGTCGCCTGACTGCCAGTGGGTTTGATGGAACCAGACGCCTATGGTGGGCTTGCCAACCACATATTTCTTGGCCAAATATTCCTCCAACGTCGGCGTATATTGGAAGTCTGGGTGGTATATTCCATGCCATGGAAGCCTCTCCGGAGGCTCAACATGATATGCTGTGCCTAAACAACGGTTAGCTAGGTAAAGGAGGAGGTTCTCAAAGTTTCTTTTCCCACCATTGTTTGTGTAGGCGAGGATAGCATCATAGTCTTCTTGGCTTACTGTTGAAATGCTCTTTAGGGTTGGGCTATATCCCACACCAACTGTTCCGGCGAAAACGGGAACTCCAGCCTCTTTAATGGTTGAAACCATTTTGTTGAAGTTTGGCGGTTCACCCATGAGGTGGAAGATGGCTATGTGGGCCCTTTTAGTGAAACTCATGAATTTTTGCAGGGCTTCCTCCAGAACAAGGTCCTCACTTGTTCTAACCTGCACCTCAAAGGCTTCGCCGTATTTTTCCCTTAAAGACTTAACCGCTGATAGCAGGGGTTCCACATCGTGAATATAGGTTGTCACGTATGCCAGTTTAAGAGCAGCCATAACATCGTCACCAGGCTAGGTTATCTTGGGAAGGGTTTGTTGAAGGCTTTCCCTGAAGGCTGCTGGTTCCAAGGGTACAACGTGAGGCTTGCCAGAGGAAAGCTTGTAAACCTTTGCTTTAACGCCATAGACGGCCATAATGTTTTCTTCGGTTATCACCTCTTCCGGAGGGCCGGCGGCGAAGATGCACCCACTCTTCAACATGACAATTTTGTCTGAGTATCTGCTTGCAAGGTTCAGGTCGTGCATGGCCATTATAACGGATAGCTTCATGTTCCTGCTTAGGTTTTGGATGAGGTCAAGAACCTCAAGCTGGTGCTTGATGTCCAAGTTGCTGGTAGGCTCATCCAGCAGGAGAATCTTAGGCTGCTGGGCGAGGGCTCTGGCGATTATAACCTTCTGCTGCTCACCAGCGCTTAATTCGTTAAATTGACGGGCTGCAAAGTCCTCTATTCCGAGGAGTTTAATGGTTTCCGCGGCCACTTCAACATCCTTATCGCTTATGCTCCAGCTTATGTATGGTTTTCTTCCAGCAAGCACCACATCGAAAACCGTGAAGGGGAAGACGCCTGAACCGCCTGCAATGTTCTGGGGAACATAACCCATAACTCGAGATATCTCCCTAGCTTTCATGGCTGTGGTTTTCAAACCGCCAACGTAGACTGCTCCACAGTAGGGTTTCAGAATGCCATCAATACACTTGAGGAGGGTGCTTTTACCTGAGCCGTTGGGGCCTAAAAGGCTTAAAATCTCCCCATGATTAAGCTCAAACCTTACATCCTTAAGGGCTGGAACACTTTTGTAGCTAAAGGAAACTCCATGAACCACAAGCTTCAATGCCACATCCTCCTCTTCCTGCTTAGCAAGATGTAGAGGAAGAATGGAACTCCGAGAAGGGATGTGATTATTCCTACTGGAACCTCCGTCGGCATGAGAATGAGCCGCCCAACGGTGTCTGAACATAAAAGCAGGAAGCCTCCCACAAGGGCGCTGCAGGGTATTAGGTAACGGTGATCTGTGCCTATCAACATTCGGGAGATGTGGGGTGAGATGAGGCAGACAAAGCCTATAACACCCGTGAAGGCTATAATGCTCGCGGTGGCTAGGGATTCCAACACCATGCTGACGGCCAGCAGCCGCTTTTGGTTAACGCCTAGGCTTACAGCCACATCCTCCCCCATGCTTGCAACGTTTATGTTCCATGACTGCTGAATCATCAAAAGAACAGTGAGGGCAACTATCGGCGTGACAATGACTATGGCGTCCCACGTTGCAACATGAAGGCCTCCCATAAGCCAGAACACTATAGCCCGAACAGCCTCATGCTGGGGCGCCACATACTGGATAAGCGAAAGCATGGCGGAAAAGAGGTAGCCGACGGCAACCCCAGCCAGTATAACGGTTTCGGCTGTGACGCCTCGCAGGCGGGCAATCCCATAAACCATAACCATGGCAAGCATGCTGAAAGCGAAGGCGTTCGTGATAAGCAGGTACTTCCCATAGCCAACAATGATGCCTATCTTGAAAACGGTGGCTAGGGCGGCTCCAAACCCGGCGGCAGCTGAAACTCCCAAAATGTAGGACGAAACCAATGGGTTGCGGAGCACGCCTTGCATGGTGGCGCCGGAGGCTGCAAGCCCCGCTCCGGCTACAACCGCCAAAAGGACACGGGGAAGCCTCAGGTCCCAGATAATCGTTTGGGTTATCTTATCTGCGGGGGGAATTTCAAGGAAGGGGAAAAGCTTGGAGGCAATAACTTGCATGGCTTCAATAAGGCGGGGGGAACCAGCTCCAAGGCTTATGGAAACAATCATCATAACGATTATGGCTAGGGAAAAAGATAGAAGGATGAGGATTTTCCTCCCACGACTTTTCCTGTAGATTTCCTTGATTTCGCTTACGGATTTCATGGATAAGCGTACACACCTTCCAACGTTAAACCAAAGAATTTCTGAACCAACTGGGCGTGAACGGCGCCGGGGTCTATGTCGGCGAAGATTTCGGGATGCAGCCACTTAGCCCAATAAAGCAGCCCCACCGGATACCTCACGCCCTGCATAATTATCGGGTCGTAAATGTACACATTCCCTTTTTTCACAGCCTTAACCTCCCTAAGCTCAGTCCGGCTCATCAACTGTTCTCGTAATGTTGGAAAGTCGGGGTCGCTGGCCATCCTCATCCTCAATATGATGTCCGGATTCCGCTCCACAACGAACTCGGCGCTTACAATTGGGTATGGTGTAGGCTGATCTGCAGCTATGTTCATGGCGCCCACATACTCCAAGAGGGCGTGTCCAACGCTTCCCCTAGCAACGGTGTTCCATTCTGCCCAAAGCTCTAAGTACACCTTCGGCTTTTCGCTTTCATCCAGCCCGGCGAGGCGGCCTTGGATTAGGTTTTCATACTCCTCAATGAAGCTTATGATTTCCTCAGCTCTTTCTTCGGCGCCCAAAAGTTTGCCCAGATTTTTTATGCATGTTTTCACCCTTTCAGGAAGGCTAAGTTCATCCACGTATACGGCTATTCCAGCCTCCTCCAGCCTCCTTCTGGTCTCGTTAGTGCCATAAACCAGGTTAGTGCTTGCCACCAGGAGGTCGGGCTTCATTTCCAGAATCTGCTCTAATGGTGGGTTATAGTCATGGGGTGCAACCACAGGCTTCTCCAAAACTTCCGGTGGGAAATCCGAGTAGGAGTCTCTACCTACTATTTTATTGCCGCATCCGAGAGCGTAGATAAGTTCAGTGAAACCTGAACTTAAACTAATAACCTTTTCCGCCGGAGCCTCTAAGGTCACGTTGACCCCCTGCCAATCTATAACGGAAATCGCCATGGGTCGACGTTGCTGCTGGAAAATCCCCTGCGTGTAAAGGTGTACAGTGTAGGCTGAAGCCGCCGCAATTATGGTTAAGAGGACCGCAGTCAAGATGTATGTTTGCTTAACCATTTCATTTCCCCCTTACGCTCTCAAGTCTCGGACGGCGGATGCAATGGCTGTGGCGTCTAACTCTTCAAGGCGGAGGTATTTGCCGCCCATCATGGAGGCTATATCCTCTAGGAGGCCTAGGGAAACGAAGCTTCTCTCGGTGTCTATGACTATGGAGTTTATGCCTGCCAGCCGAATCTGCTCCGCGACCATTTTAGCCTCTTCAACGGGGTCACCGCCGTAGAGGCTTACGTTTGCCCTTCCATCAGATATCAACACAAGCAGTGGCACTGTATCTTTATCCCTTGCTATGTAGTTTTGGATTGTTTCAAGCCCAAGCTTAAGCCCGTGGGCCAGGGGGGTGCGCCCACCCGTAGGCAGCCCTAATAGACATTTATGGGCTAGTTCAACGCTTCTTGTAGGAGGCAAAACTAGTTCTGCTCCATCCTTGCGGAAGGCCACCATGCCAACGAAGTCCCTCCGCTGGTAGGCGTCCAGCAAAAGCGAGAGGATGGCGCCCTTCGCAGCGGACATGCGCTCCTCAGCAGCCATGGAGCCGCTGGCGTCAACCACAAAAACTATGAGGTTGCCGATTTTGCGTTCACGAATCTTTTCCCTTAAATCCCACTTTTCAATTATGAGAGCGGTTTGGCCGTTAGAAAGTTCCCTACGTTTTGGCTGGTGGGGAGCAGCCGCCCTTAACGTGGCATCAAAGGCTAAGTCTTCCACTTCCCCCCTTGGAATGGTGCTTCCCACATATCGCCCTATCTTCGAACAGCTTCGGCTTTTTGACCTTCGGCCACCGCCCATGCGTTTTACGTCGTCGCGGACATGGGGAATTATGGGCCTAACGGGGAAAGGGGGAGAAGCCTCGAAAACCTTTTCCCTAAGTGGTTCTTCCCCCTCCTCGGGCTCCTCACGGTCTTCCTGCTGACGGCTGTCGCTAGGTGTTGGGGGGTTGGATAGTTTTTTCTGTTGCCAGTTTTGAATTATCTCCTGGATCTGTTGAGGTTCAAATTTCGGCTCTTCGAAGGGTTTCCTCCGGCGCCTGTGCGGCAGCGCCAGCTCCGCAGCCATCTTAACGTCGTCCTCAATAACCTCTGTTCTACCCTTGAAGGCCGCTAGGGTGCAGGCTGTCTTGTAAATGGTTATGTCAGCCCTGTGGCCGTCGACGGCGAAATCTAGACATATTTTGGTGATGAGGTCAAGCATTTCATCGTCGACCTTCACGTGGTGAAGAAGCCTCTGGGCTTCTATTATTCGCCGTCTAAGCCTCTCCTGCTCATCCTGATATTGAGCTATGAAGCCTTCAGGGTCGCTTTCAAAGGCTACACGCCTCTTTACGATCTCAGCCCTCTCCTTTGAATCTTTAATGCTTCTCACTTCCACGGAGAGGGCGAAGCGGTCTATAAGCTGGGGTCTAAGCTCACCCTCTTCAGGGTTCATAGTCCCCACAAGAACGAACTTTGCCGGATGGCTGAAGGAAACGCCCTCCCGTTCCACGTAGTTGACGCCCATGGCGGCGGCGTCGAGAAGCACATCCACAAGATGGTCGTCTAAGAGGTTAACCTCGTCGATGTAGAGGATGTTACGGTTTGCTTCGGCGAGGAGCCCAGGCTCAAAGTGCTTCTCCCCGGTCTTTATCGCCCTTTCAATGTCAAGGGTTCCTAATAATCGGTCTTCCGTGGCGCCCACCGGCAGCTCAACGATGGACACGTGACGTTTAACCACTGGAAGCTTTTCGCCACTTGCCAACCTGCTGCTACATGTATCGCACATTTCCTTCGGATCATAAGGGTTGCAGTTAAAGGGGCAACCAGCAACTACATCGATTTCAGGCAGGAGATCCGCTAGGGCTCGAACAGCCAAGGATTTCCCTGTCCCCTTCTCCCCTCGGAGGAGAACCCCGCCTATTTTCGGGTTTATAACGTTAAGGATTAAGGCAGTTTTCATCTTCTCCTGGCCAACGATGGCGGTGAAGGGATAAACGATCTTAGATCGCCAACGCATCCGCCGCTCTCCCTAACATAATACTGGCTAGTTTATCCAGCCATCTTATAAACTTTAATTAACCATGGTTGAATTGAGGTTGAATAAACCCAGCTATCATATTAAGCTTGGCTTCTAATGGGTTTCATTCTCTGCACGCCCGCATAGGAGAGAAAAGGCTTAGCTCAACTCAAATATATGCTAGCGCTAGTCTTGTAGGTGGAGGATGATGAACGATGATGTTACACACTGTTAGAATGGGGTTAATCCATGTTGGAGATAACCTTGTTGATGTGATCTTGAAGGCTTTGACGGAGCAGAACCTTTCATTAGGGGATAATGATGTTCTGGTTTTGGCTTCTAAGGTTGTGGCGTACGCGCAAGGCCGCGTTGTCAAGTTGGATGAGGTGAAACCGTCTGAAAGGGCTTTGGAGCTTGCTAAAAAGTTTTCCCTTCAAGGCGAGCTTGCGGAGTTAATATTGCGTGAAGCGGATACCATCTATGGAGGCGTTGAGAAAGCCGTTTTAACCCTCAAAAACCACGTTTTAACAGTCAACGCTGGAATAGACTGCAAGAACGCGCCTTTGGGGTGTGTGGTGTTGTGGCCCCAAAACGTTAGGGAGATCGCCAAACAGCTTAGGGAGGATATTATCCGTAAAACTGGGAAAAAAGTTGGGGTTATGATCGTTGACAGCGGATTGATCCCGTTGAGAAAGGGAACCATAGGCCTTGCCTTGGCGGTTGCAGGCTTCAAGCCCGTTGAAGACTACAGGGGGCAAAGAGACCTTTATGGAAGGAAAATAATGATCACACGACATGCAGTGGCCGAAGACTTGGCCTCCGCCGCCCACCTGCTCATGGGCGAAGCTTCTGAGGAGAAGCCAGTCGTGCTTATTAAAGGAGCCCCCCTCAAGTTTGATGATAAAGTTTACGGTCCCGAAGATTTGGCCTTGCCCCTTGAGGAATGCGTCTTCATGAATTCTTTTCAGCAGGCCCTTTGAGCCCTTGGATTGGCCCGACGGCCTTTAGGGCTTTGTGGGCAGCAACCCCTATGATGGTGGAGCCAAAGGCTATTATTACTCGCTCCACGGGGTATAGGAACGCCGTTGCCTGCCACATTGTCTTCCAAACGTTTAAGTCGGGTAACAGCATGGGCCAATATGTAACTTCAAAGGTTATTGAGCCGGCGATTTGACCCGCCAAAGTTGAAACGAGGGATGTCATTAAATAGCCGACGGTGATGTTTAGCTTATCCCTATGCCGGGCAAGCCAGACAAGGATTAAAAGACCAACTGTTTGAAACCACAACAGCTGCGGGAAAAGCCAGGCTGGTCCAACATGCGGATAAAAACCTAAAACAAGAAGCAAAACCATATATAAAGAAAGGCATAACATCTTCTTTCCTTTTTGGAGGAGGCCGGCGAAAAAAGCGGCAACTGTGCCGGAGACAAGACTGGGTGGCGAGAGAATCCCCGTAAAAAACCCTAAAAAGCCTCCGGTAAGCGTTGACAGTGCGCCGATAAAAGGACCAAACAGGATGCCTACTGTGGGAGCCAGCATAGCTGACAAAGTTATGAAATTTTTTGAACCAACAATCTTGAAAATAGGAACAAAACACGTGACCAGATATAGGCTTGAAAGGCAGACTGTTAGAGCAGCCTCTTTTGAGTTTATTAAGGGCTTTTTCATAATGCTCGTCTCGCGTTCACCGCCATATTCGTCTGCACTTGAGCGCTGCGAGTCTTTGTCTTCAACTTCCTATTATAAAAAACGATAAGGATCATGTTTCCAAAGGCCATGAAAGCCCACATCAGCATGGAAGCCATGTTTAGTGATTTTATGGCTGATTGGCCGCGGCCGGCCCTGCCAACGAGCATCTCATATTCAGCTGTAAACTTTTGCCCCCGAGCTATTCCGATGGCGCACCCGTTTTTCACATAACCCTCAACAAGTGGCGCCGTTATGCTTAATGTTCCGAAAAGGAGAGGAACCCCGCGGGAAGCCCACCGACGGACATACCATTCAAAGACATTGGTCTCAACGGAGAGTATGAAGGCTAAAGCAAAGTCCTCAGCCTTGTCGATGTCTCCCAGCATGGGCAGTTCAGAGTGGTCGGTAATTGGAATATTGTAGTAGTCTTTGTCCACGGTTTTGCTGAGGCTGTCTGCAAGGTAAGCCACAGCAGCCTCGCCTCCTGAAACGTATCCAAGAACCACGTAGTCAACACCGTACCGTTTGCCCGCGAAAACATAGATGCACGAAGACTGGAATTGTTTGAAGACTGTTAAACCGCTTGGAGAGGTTGAGACGAAAACAATTTTGCATTTCTTATCGAAAAGGTGTTTTGCGATAACTTCGAGCTGGGGCTCAAGCACAAATTTTGCGGAATCTCCATAATGCATGTCTATTAAGACGGGTGACCCCTCTGCAAGCTTATCCTCCAGATAATCGTAAACAGTTTGAGTGTTGATGGAAACCTTTCCCCATGACGGCACATCCGCTAAGCCCAATATAACGGGCGTTATTGTTAGAATTGATATCAAAATGTAGCATATTTGCGTCAAGCCAAAAAGTCTTTTCCTTTGCTCGCCCCGTCTACCCATTCAGAGTCTGCCCTTTTGTAGATAGCTTTTCATAGGGCATAATCAATTTTGCGGTTAAAAAGAAGCGACCAGAATATGCTGTTTGCTTTAACGGTTAAAGCGTGCAGCTTACTCTTCTGCCGCGGCTGGCACCACTTCGGCTTCGGCGAATCTTCGGCTTATTCTCGTTATCCTTATTTTGACATGGTCGCCTGGCTTCGTGTTTGGTATAAAGGTTACTAGGCCTTTGATGCGGGCTATTCCCTCGCCTCTCCGGCTTGTTTCCGTAACATCCACTTCGTATTCCTTGCCTAACTCAACCGGTTTTGGCGGAAAACGTTTTGGTCCACCCTTTCCGAAGTCTCTCCTTCCACCGAACCTTCTTCTTTCTTCCATACGTTTTCACCTCTTTCACGTGGATAAAATGTTCCGCGAGTCTATTCAACCGTGAGTTTCCCGTATTTTCCAACGTTGAGCTGTATTTCACCCTTGAAGCTTGTCACGTAGCCGTTTTCCACTTTGATCCTGTCGTTTATGTTCACCTGGTTTATTTGCTCGTTCCAGAGCGTTAACTTCACAGTTCCAGTTTCATCCGCTATTATGGCGGTTGCCACCTTGTGGGTGGTGTCCTTAAACCTTGCAATAACCTCCCTTGGAGCGGACTTGTCCACGACTTTGGCTTCTATGTTTACATGTTTCATGCCATTCCTCAGCTCTTTAATCTTCACATTCATCCCCTTTTAGGTTAGGCTATTTTCTCCGCGATGGCGAATTTTCCACCAGCGGATATAATGCGCACCTTAACTCGTTCGCCTATTCTGCTGTTTGGAACGAAAATGAGGTAGCCTTGGATGCGTGCTATGCCGTCACCTCTGCTTCCAATGTCGTCTATGACAACTTCGAGTTCCTGGTTTTCTTTAACTGGCGCCCTATGGAAAAACGGTTTGTCTGGAATGAAGCGTCTGCTACTTCCAAACCTTCTAGGTTTTCGCTCAACACGTTTTGTTTTTTCTGGAAGCCTTCTCGGCATACTGTTTTTTCGTCCTTATCGCGGAACAGCCTTCAACCCGAAAAACCAAGTGTCCCCTTCTGGAAACACCGGTTTTAGGCTGAGGCTTGTCTTTACAAACAACATCCATGAATATAAATCTTGCCAGAGTAAACAGTATATTTTACAGTTTGCATGTTATTTGCCATGACTGAACCAAGTGGTAAGGGCGATGACCGAAGTTGCTGGAAACACCAACAAAACCATTGATTAGGCTGGTGGATGTTTACAAAGAATACCGAGTCGGAGCCATCTCCACGCTGGCCCTGAAAAAAGTGAACTTCCAAATACACAACGGGGAGCTCATAGCCATAATGGGGCCTTCAGGCTCCGGGAAAACAACGCTTCTAAACATGATTGGGCTCTTAGACAGACCTTCAAGGGGCAAGATTTACTTTGATGGAGTTGATGTTTCAAGGCTTGACGACAAGGCTTTGGCAAACCTGCGCAACATCAAACTTGGCTTTGTCTTCCAAACCTTCAACCTCGTCAACAGACTAACCGTGTTTGAAAACGTTGAGCTGCCTCTCATACCGAGGGGGATACCCCGCAGCTTGAGGGCGAAAATGGTCATGGAGGCTCTAGCCAAGGTTGGTGGGGAGGAAAGCTGGCTCTACAAAAAGCCAAACCAGCTTTCCGGCGG
>JAWBRY010000014.1:0-20531 GCA_038843545.1 Bathyarchaeia archaeon
ACGGTTATGCCGTGGAATACGACGTGGAGAGGTGGTGGCGGGAAATAAACCTCATAAGGCTTGCACCGGTAACCCACCAGATGGCCTTAGCCTACGTCGGACAACATGTCCTAGGCCTTCCCAAATCCTACTGAAAAGATTTATTCTTTGACGCGTGGCATAGCGCACGTAGACAGTCTAAATCGACAAATACAAAGTTCGCCTGCAATGCGTGGAGCCAAAAGGCACTGCTGCGTGTGTCAAGACTTAGGTTCTAGTCTTTTCCACGTTTTCCTTTATCGCCCTCAAAAGGTTCTTGAATATTTTCATGTCTGAAACATTCACTATTGGAATTTGGAGGCTTTTCTCCACCTCGTAGATTTTCTCGTATTTCGGAAACTCCGTGTAACAGATTTGGCTTATTGGAAACTCGCGGTTCTTTAACTCGTGCTCAAACGACTTTTCGTAGACCTCTAAGCATAGGAGATAGCCATCTATCCAGTAAAGCCTACTCGCCCCATACGTGGTGGCGCACCAAGCAATGTCGCCTATGTTACGCCTATCTAAACCTAAAACCGTGACTTTCTTTGTAGGGGAGATTTCCACGTCCACACTTTTCACCCCTTAAAGGGCGTGTTCAACACTTCCTTAACCTTGCCGCTTATTTTTGGGCCAAGCCCGTAAACGGTTTTAGGCCAATCATCAACGTTCAGGAACGCGTTTAGCGGCGTTTTATAGGATTTAAGGATTGCTATAGCCTTTTCCCTTCCAATGTTGGGCAAACTTGCCACAAAAAATATTTGGGCATCCTCCAAGGTTTCACATTTCTTGACTGGATGCACTGTTGGAACGCGTTTTTCCACGATTTGCTCTTGGCGGGCGGCTATATAAAGAAAATCCACAGTCTCCTTAAAGGATGTGGTGTTCACTATGGCTATGCCGTTCCTCGCCAAGTTGAACAAGGCGCCCCAAACGGCTTCAGGCTTTATCCTACTGAACCTGTAGATTATGGGCATGTAGCCTTCGAGAAGGATTAAAGCCTTTGGATAAGCCTCCTTAAGCCTAAAAAGCTGCTCAAATAGGTGGCGATGTGTAAGCGTATAAACAAAGTCTTGAACCCTTTTCCGCTCAACGGCGCACACGTCAGATAAAATGTAGTCTCCTTTCTCTAAGGCTTCAATTTTCACATTTACACCCCGCTCCCTAAGCCCCTTAACGACCTTTTCGGCGCTGCTGGCTTCTCGGCTGTCCACAATTATTGTGGGCTCTTGCTCGTCGCCCTTTTTCTCCTTCAAATATGGCAGTAACGTTTCAGCTCCAGACATAACAGTTCAGCTCTAACTTTATGCTAAATTTGGATGCTATTTTCTCTTGCGGTTCACAGTTTATACGAGGGGCAGAACCTGCTAGGTGTGTTTCCAGAAACGTGCGGTTTCGAAATAAAAAGGATGATTGGGATATCTATTGCAGTCCTTTCTTGGTTATCTCCTTCACAATGCCGGCGGCGATGGTTGTGCCCATGTCTCTTACAGCGAATCTCCCGATTTCTGGAAACTCTGAGTACGTTTCGATGGCTATTGGACGCAGAGGCTCCATTCGCACAAGCGCAGCGTCCCCTGTTTTTAGGAAGGATGGCTTTTCTTCGACAACTTGTCCCGTGCGGGGATCAATCTTCTTGATTAATTCGGCGAACCTGCACGCCATCTGTCCGGTGTGATAGTGTAAGACCGGCGTGTAGCCAGCGGCTATGGCTGTCGGATGGTATATGACAATTATCTGGCCTATAAATTCTCTGGCCACCGTCGGCGGGTTGTCAAGGTGGCCGCAGACATCTCCCCGCCTAATGTCTGTTTTGGCTATTCCCCTCACGTTGAAGCCTATGTTGTCGCCGGGTTCAGCCCTCGGAATCCTTGTGTGGTGCATTTCTATGGACTTAACTTCGCCCTGCTTGTTGGCCGGCATGAAGATAACGGTGTCGCCTTCCTTAAGGACGCCTGTTTCAACTCTGCCCACTGGAACCGTGCCAACACCTGTTATGCTGTAAACGTCTTGAATTGGAATTCTTAACGGCTTGTTTATCGGCTTTGGAGGTACCTCAAAGGTGTCCAGCGCCTCTATGAGGGTTGGACCCTTGTACCATGGCATCTTGTCGCTTGGCTTAACAAGGTTGTCTCCTGTCCAGCCGGAGACTGGAACAAATGGAACTTTTTCAACTTTGTAGCCAACCATCCTCAGCATTCTGCTGACTTCATTCTTAATTTCGTTGAAGCGCTCCTCGCTCCAGTTGACCGATGGATCATCCATTTTGTTGATGGCTACAACAAGCTGGTTAACGCCCAAAGTGAAAGCCAAGAAAGCGTGCTCGCGGGTTTGTCCGCCGGGGCCTATTCCAGCCTCGAATTCGCCTCTTTTGGCTGAGACGAATAGAATGGCGCCGTCGGCTTGACTTGCACCCGTAATCATGTTTTTAACGAAGTCCCTGTGACCGGGAGCGTCGATGATTGTGAAGTAGTACTTTTTGGTTTCAAACTTTAGGAACCGTAAGTCTATGGTTAAGCCTCTTTCCCGCTCCTCTTTGAGGTTGTCGAGAATCCAAGCATACTTAAAGGTTTCCTTGCCAAGTTTTCTAGCCTCCTCCTCGTACTGCTTTATTGTTCTCTCGTCCACAACCCCAGCCAAATAGAGTAAGTGCCCAGTCGTCGTTGACTTCCCATGGTCAACATGCCCTATAATCACTAGGTTCAGATGAGGTTTCTCCGGCCTGCTCATTTTTCTCCCTCACTTCAAACTTAAATATTCCCTATTTTTAGTGGATTCGTTTACACAACTGTTCAATCAATTATATATCCGTTTTGTTGGTTGTTAAGGTTGTGTTTGGTTGGGTTTGGTGGTTTTTGGGTTGTGGGGTGGTTGTTTTTGATGTTGTTTTAAGTTTATCATGCTCGAATCATTCATTTTTCTCAGAGCTTGCAACTTTTAGGAGTGTAAAATTCACGATTTGGAAAATGGCTTTTGGCAAAGCGTTATTTTCCCTAGCCCCTCTAGTCATATTTGTGCTTGCCGACAAACCACAAATGCGCTACCTCTATTTTTGCCTCGTTTTCGAAACGGATATTAATTGTATACCATTAGGATAATTTTGGGACGAGTACGGTTTATGCCGACTAATTTGCCAGCCGAAGCTAAGCGTAAGTGGGCTGAGGTTTCGGCGACAAGAAACCCTGCAGAAAGACTTAGGCTTATGGAGGAGTTTCTAAGCCTTGTTCCAAAGCATAAGGGAACGGCTAAACTCTGCGCCCAAGTCAAAAAGCAGATGGCTGTTCTTCGGAGAGAACTCGAGGAAAGAAAACATAAAAGGGCTGGCAGGGGCGGGCCTAGGTTTTTCATAGAGAAGGAGGGAGCCGCCCAAGTTGTCATTTTGGGACTTACAAACGCTGGTAAGAGTAGTTTTCTGGCGGGTTTAACAAACGCGAAGGTTGATGTTTCGCCGACACCATACACCACCCGAGAGCCGGTTCCAGGGATGCTTAACTATGAGGACATTCAATTCCAGCTGGTTGAAGTTCCAGCTCTGATGGAGGGCGCCGCAGAAGGAAAGGCTTTGGGTCTTCAAAGTTTGGCTCTAGCTAGAAACGCGGACGGCTTAATTCTCATGGTGGATTTAACTCAAAACCCTGTGGGGCAGCTTTCTACAATTCTCGGAGAGCTGGAGAAGACGCGGATTTTGATTAGTAAGCCTAGGGCGCGAGTTGAAATCGAAAAGAAGTACATGGGCGCAGGTTTACGCATCATAGTTTTTGGAAAGCTTTTAGACTGTACCTTCAGCGATGTGGAGGAGCTTCTTAAAAGTTATAGGGTTACCGACGCTGTTGTGAAAATTTATGGGGAAGCCACGCTGGACGATGTTGAAGACGCAATTTTTGAAAGCACAACCTACAAGCCAGCTATAATAGTTGCGAATAAAATCGACGCGGAAAACGCCGGGGCAAACCTAAAACTTTTAGAGGAATATGTGGGCGGGCAACTCCCTACGATTGCCGTTTCATGCAAAACTGGGCAAGGCTTGGAAAAAGTTGGAGCCGCCCTATTCCAGGCTTTGGATTTAATCCGGGTCTACACAAAAGAGCCCAGCGAAAGAAGCCCATCGCCAAAACCCTTCGTCCTAAAAAGAGGCTCAACCGTCCACGATTTGGCAAGGAATATTCACAGCGACTTCAGCGAAAACTTTGCCTATGCAAAGGTTTGGGCTAAACGCCTAGTTTTCAGCCCACAAAAAGTTGGAGCTAACTTTGTTTTAGAAGACGGCGACATTGTTGAAATTCACACAAAATAGGCTATCTTGAAGCCATGGCTATCCTTTCTAGCTCGTGGCGTTTTGAAACAGCATAGCTTTTCATGTCATTATTCGCTGCCAGAATAAGTTCTTCAGCCAGACACTCTTCAATGGAGCGTGGATTGTGCATCGCCGCCAACCTCGCTCCTTCACATAAATGCCTTAGGGCGAGATCCAACCTTCTCTGTGGGGAAATGTCCACGGACAAGTGGTAAACTATTCCACCGTAAGCTATCCTTGTTGTGTCTTCACATGGCGCAGAGTTCTCAACAGCTCTAACAAGAACCTCTATAGGATTTCTTCCGGTGCGGAGGTGAATTATTTCAAAGGCATGTTTAACTATATTTATAGCTTTAGCCTTTTTACCCGCATTTTTCCCGGGACGCATAAGATTGTTAACAAGTCTCTCAACAATGTTCACTTCAGCCTTTCCAAAACGTTTGTGCTCGTGGCGCCCCATACTGTGGGGAATCACAAGAGGCTTGAGGCATATGTAACGCTTCAATCCCGGATCTCTAACTTCCACTTCCTTGAAGCTCCATTTTCCGAAAAGCTTTATCTCTTCTTCAGCTTCCTTTTTCTTTTGTTCTTTGCTCAAGACCTTCACCGCATTGGCTTCTGTTTTCTACCAAGCACAAGCTCTTTGAGGGAAACACCGTTAACCATTATGACCTTCCACCTTACGCCCGGAATGTCGCCCATGCTTCTCCCACGAGAACCACCAATACCCTCCACTATAACTTCATCGTGTTCGTCCACAACGTTTAAGGCGCCGTCTCCGGGCAAGAAGGCCGTAATAACCTTACCATTCTTGATAAGCTGAACTCGAACACATTTTCTGATGGCACTGTTGGGCTGCTTGCTTTCAACCCCAACCTTTTCAAGAACTATGCCCCTAGCCATGGGCGCGCCTTCAAGAGGATCAGCCTTAACATCCAAACCCAACATGCGCCTTTTATAGTATAGGCTGCTCCAACGGAACTTCTTCCGTTTTTCTACCAGTTTCCTAGCGGCGAATTCGCCTCTCGGAGACTTTGAACCCATAGCCCCAGTTATCCTCTCGCTACGTCTAATCACATATCTGATATTTAAACTGAACGAAGCCTAAACCCGAAAACTGGAGGGATAGCCTCGTACCAGCTTGCAAAAGCTCCAAAACAACATAGCTTTCAGAAAAACAAAAAAATCTAAACGCAAGTAAGCCTAAAATGGAAGCCTCGCATATGACTGGTTGGAGACTGCTGAAGCTAGAAACACACAATGCTTACATGAATATGGCTATAGACGAAGCCATTTTACATGCAAAAATAAAGGGGCTTGTGCCCAACACATTGCGTTTTTACCGCTGGAACCCATCGGCGGTGTCTATTGGAAAATTCCAAAAAATAGAGAACGAGGTCTACTTGGAAAACTGCCTCAAATACGGCGTGGATGTAGTTAGGCGTATAACTGGCGGGGGCACCGTTTACCATGATGCTGAAGGCGAAATAACCTACAGCGTAGTCGTGGACAAGGCGAGTCTAAACGCCAGGGACATAACAGAAGTCTATGCACGAATTTATGGGGGCATAGTTGAAGCCCTCAAAATCTTGGGGTTGAAGGCAGACTTCAACGAAGGCAACACAAGGGCATGCCCAAACTTGACAGTAAACGGCAAAAAGATTTCGGGAAGTGCCCAATGCCACAAAGCTGGCATAGTTCTGCAGCATGGCACATTACTGATGGATGCTAACTTGGAGAAGATGTTCACTTTCTTGAAGGTTCCATGGGCGAAAACATGCATGGAAGTCGTATGTATAGCCAAAAACAAAATAACCTCATTAAAAGCGGAGCTTGGCAAGGAAATCCTGCTCGAAAAGGTGCATAAAGCCCTAATCGAAGGCTTCCAGAAGACGCTGAAAACAACGCTTGAACCAGAAGACTTAACGCAATACGAGAAGGATTTGGCTGAAAAACTTTACAACGAAAAATACGCCACTACTGACTGGAACATGCATGGGAAAGAGGGTTAACATCTCGCCCGTCGCCATCTCACACCATGCGGCGTATCCTCAAGTATTATGCCCATGGCGCGCAACTGCTCCCTAATCTTGTCGGCTGCCGCCCAGTCTCTGGCTTTTCTGGCTTCATCCCTCTTACGAATAAGTTCTTCAACCTCTGGCGGCAGTTCCTCCCGCTGCACATCCCTCGCCAAATCCAACGCGAATATTTTGTCGAACTCCATAAGCAAGTCGTACTTTTCACGGTTAGTCAAAGCCTTCTCTTCTCTTACCAAAGTCCATGTTAAAGCTACTGCACCAGGCATGTTTAAATCATCATTTATCGCTTCAAGAAACCTCTCATAATACTCATTAGACTTTGGACTTCTCTCGGCTTTTTCCTCCAAATTTTCAGCCAAGCTTCTGACATGTTCCCTCAACGTGAACAATGCGTTCTGAGCTGACTGCAGGCTTTCCCAGGTGAAAACGAGCTCAGACCGGTAATGGGCCGTCAAACATAAATATCTAAAAGCCAAAGGGTCGAAACCTTCATCTACCAAAGTTTGAACGGTGATTATTTCCCCAGCCGACTTAGCCATTTTCACCGATTTGCCAAACACAAGAAAAGCTCCATGTAGCCAATAATTCGCTAAAGGCTTACCAGTTAAAGCCTCAGCCTGTGCAATTTCATTTGTGTGATGAATTGGTATGTGATCTATACCTCCGCAGTGAATGTCAAAATGCTCGCCTAAATACTTCATTCCCATAACTGTGCACTCTATATGCCATCCCGGAAAACCCGCACCCCATGGGGAATCCCATTCCATCTGCCTTTTCCTGTCCTTCGGGGAGAAACGCCAGAGACAAAAGTCTGTTAGGTTTCTCTTATTAGGGTTGAATTCAACCCTAGCACCGGCTTTGAGGCTTTCATTTAGCCTTTCAAAATCCATGCCTGTGAGTTTCCCGTAATCCTTCAACTTTGAAGTGTCAAAATAAACCCCGTCATCAATTATGTATGTGTAGCTTTTCTCCTCAAGCTTGCGGATATATTCAATCATGTCAGCAATATGATCCGTTGCCCTGCAAACTATTGTTGGCCTAAGAATGTTAAGCCTCCCGGCATCTTCAAAAAACCTACGAGTGTAGAAGTCAGCTATCTCCCAAACGGTTTTCCGCTCCCTTCGAGCACCAACTTCCATTTTATCCTCGCCAGTGTCAGCATCAGAAGTTAAATGTCCAACATCTGTAATGTTCATTACATGCTTCACTTCAAGACCGTTAAACTCCAAAACCCTCCGCAGCACATCCTCAAAAATGTACGTTCTAAAATTGCCTATATGCGCGTACCAGTAAACCGTTGGGCCACAGCAATACATCCTAACCTTTCCTTCCTCTATTGGAACAAACCTCTCTTTCCTTCGTGTTAATGTATTAAAGAGGTAAATTTCTCCTCTAGGATTCCCCATTTCCCCGTCTCCGCAAAAGTAATCGCAAAAAAAGCTTAAAGCCTTTACTTATTAGACGTCGTCAATCATACCTCTTAAACCTTAACATCTTCCTAAAACTTTTAAGATCCTGCGCAACAAGCCTCAGAAAACGAAGCTCCTCCATAGCTCCCTCAAACTTGGCAAACTCCCTATAAAGTATCTCCAACCCCCTTTTAGCTTCCTCCACAGAGCCACACCACTCCAGAAACTAAAGGGTTTCATTGCTTTTCGGCCAACCAAGCGGCCATTTCCGTCATCGAGGAGAAAGGAGAAGGCTTCGAAAACGGAAAACCCGAAACTGGCCGCCTATAGTTAGCCTTCAACCTCAACCCTCATTACGTCGTAAGACTTAATATTCAATGGAGTATAAAAGGATTACTGAATAACACGAACATACACGCTAAACTAACCTACAGCCAAAACGCCTTCAAGGATTTTATCTTCAGGAACATCCAAATGCCTAGAAAGCCAACTCTTTAAAAGAGCTGTAGGTTTCGGGAGCTCCCCACTATAAGTTATTATCTGGTTACCCTTTAGCGCGTCTACTTGGAAAGCCTTCTCCGCCTCTTTGTAAAGGAACGAAAGCGTTTGGGCTTGACGAGCCAAGGTGTGGAAGTCCTCCCAATGCTTACAACGCAAGATAACCGGTGGCCCCCTCACTTCGGCGGCAATAACCTGAGTTTTTTGTACCGATGGTAAAGATGCAGAAACCTTTGATGCTTCGGATGGTACCTGTGAAGTCGACAAGTAGGAGATTAGATTAGATATTTCATTTTGAAGGTTTGTAAGCCTGTCTTCAACGCTCACTATTTTGCCGCTTAACTCACCAGCCTCGCCGAGTTTCTCGGTAATCTTACCCAACTCGTTTATTAAACGGTCTAAATCTTTTTCATGCTCCCTCAAAACATTAATAATGAAGTCTAAGGCTTCCAACGCATCATCTTTAGACGGAGGCTTCTTTGACATGACCAACTTCCCCTAAACTTCACTCTTAACAATGCCGATCTTCATAAATAAAGGTAGCGAATCCTCAAAATGTATCTATGTAAATAGCCAAACATACGTATTAGCAATAAAAACTCCCATGCCAAAACGGCTATTCCTGAGCTCTACTAGCGCGATTCGCTTTTTCCAGGGCTTTAGTATACATGTTTGAGGAAACTCCAGCAATTAACCCTCCAATGGCATCGTTGGTTATAGGACCAAGCCTTTTTAGGATTCCTGGCTTATTTTGATCAAACCTTATAAACTCAAATATTCCCCGAGCCCCGGCAATGTAATTGGCTATCGTCATTCCAAGAAGTTCATCTATAACTAGCCCAGGTCGTCCAGTGAACCTTTCAATGGTTAGACCAGGCACAAGCCCCTTTTTAGCATCTTCTTCTAAATGAAAACACGCAACCTCTATACATGAAATGTTCACGTCTGACAAGACCTCAAGAAACTCTTCCATAAGTAGTTCAGCAGCCCTCTCCCTATTCTCAACTCCAGGATGGGGAACAAACAACTCCAAAGCCGTTTCAATCAAATCCTGAAGAGTTATCCCCCTATCTTCAAGGTACTTAAGCAGTGGCGGCTTGAATTTTTTCGGCACTTTTTCCATTAATTCTCGCTTTCTTGACGTTTTACTGCACTACTCTCATACAAAATTACATTTAAAATTTTATTCTCATGCTTTTCAAAACCTGTTTCGTTCTAATTTCACAGGTGGGCAAGCCTTATATTAAAGGTCGGATAATCCATCCAAAATGATGAAAGTTCACAAGTCGATACCGAACATACGCCTTAAAAACTCTAAAATGTCAGATAAAATACGAGGGAGAACTTTTGAAAGACATAATTTTCGCCTATAACAAGGAGAAGGGAGAGGCATTTATCAAAAGATTGTGGGGCAAAAAGCCGCTGTTCATATGTGTGATAGGTGTAACTGAGACTGCAGTAATACCGGGGATATCCGCCGCGGGTAAAAATCCTGAATTAACTTACTATACTCCTCCAGCAGATGTCGAGCTTCTATTTTATGGAAAGTGCAAGTGTATACCGGGGGTTCCCGTAACTCCTGAAGGCATTCCAACCCCGGCTTTAATAACAAGGGCGGCGCTTAGACTTGCAGACATACCAGCTATTGTTGTGAGTGGTGGGTTGAGGATTAAGCCTCACGCTCCCTTTGTTGATCTTGGGGGTAATCCTGGTAGAGACATAAGGTGTGGGAATGCCGTGGACAATGTTGAAGAGGTTTTGGAAAAAGCGGTGTTGCTCGGAGAGAATTTAGCTAAGACTGCTGATTACCTTGTTGTTGGAGAAAGCGTGCCTGGTGGAACAACAACAGCCCTCGCTGTTCTATTGGCTATGGGCGTGAATGCTGAGGGGAAGGTTAGCAGCAGCATGCCAAACAACCCCCACAAACTTAAAACGGAAACGGCTAGGGCTGGCTTAAAAGCCTCCGGCATAACTTTTGGGGCGTTAGCAAACAACCCAATAAAGGCCATTTCATGCGTTGGAGATCCAATAATGCCCGCATTTGCTGGACTGGTTATGGGCGCCGCTGGCAAAGTTCCAGTGTTAATGGCTGGTGGCACCCAGATGGCTGCGCTCCTCGCCATCGTCAAAGCTTTAAAACCTCTGGTTTTAGACAATTTAGCCATAGGGACAACAAAATGGATAGTTTCGGATAAAACGGCAGACTTGCCGGGTTTAGTTCATCAAATCGCTGATGTCCCGGTTTTGGCTGTAAACCTTAACTTTGGTTCCTCAAAGTTTAAAGGTTTGAAAGCTTATGAGGCTGGGGCTGTAAAAGAAGGCGTTGGCGCCGGGGGCGCATGCGTGTCCGCCATTCTAAAGTCCAAGGGCGCGATACTAACAGACAAAATTTTTAAGGATGTTGAGAAAGCATATAGCCGGCTCGTGCAAAGTGACCTTGATGATTAAAAAAGTCAAAAATCTAGTCGGGTTTCTAACAATTTTCCCGGTGGGCATGTCTGAAGATTGCCTCACCGACGCTTCGAATCTCATGTACCTCTTTCCAGCCGTGGGGGCATTAATCGGCTTTATAGCTGGACTTTTCACTCTAGCTTTGACATTTATTCTTCCAAGTTTGATAGTAGGCGTCATGTCATGCGGCTTCATTCTTTTATTGACGGGGCTTCATCATATGGATGGTTTGCTGGATTTTGGAGACGGTTTAATGTGTCAGGGTTCACCGGAGAGAAAAATTGAGGCAATGCATGACAAGCAGACGGGAACCGGCGGTTTCATGTTGGGAGTGATAACTGTTTTAGCTACGGCCTTTTGTATTTCCCAACTTAAGCCCCCTATCATCCTTCAAAGTCTAACAGCGTCGGAAACTTTCGCCAAACTCTCCATGGTTGTGCTGGCATGGCTGGGCAAGTCAGCCCATAAAGGGATGAACACATATTTTGTTAATGTCATGCATGGAAGTCGTAGAAAAATGCGGTTAGGCGCTTCCTTAGCAATATCGCTCATAATTGCCATGCCTTGCTTTAAGATATACGGCTTGATAATCCTAGGTGTAAGCCTAATCACGGCGATAACCGTACTTCAGATTTCGAACCGCCATTTTAACGGTATTACAGGCGACGTCATGGGAGCAGCGAACGAGCTAACCCGCTTGACTTCGCTGCTTTCCATATTAGCGTTGACTTCAACAGGATACGGTTAGAGATGAAACGTGAGATTTTCGAGAAACGCTTGCCCGGACCTAACAGCATTCTCTTTAGGCTCTATCCTAAGGCAAAACTTTATAATTGATGCACATAGGAATCTCGTAGTGCATCCAATGAAGTCTGCAAAAATATGTATTGTTACACACCTTTTTCTGCCTAATGTAGGTGGAATAGAGAAGGTTGCCTATGAACAAGGAAAAAGATTACTTCAGAGGGGTTTTAAGGTTACCGTTCTCACAAGCGATGTAACTGGGCGAAAAGGCTACTTATACGATGGGATAGAAGTCCACTGCTTCCCAGCTCTAAAGATCGGTTTTGGACAAGGAATACCATACATTGCTCCCAAGCCTGACGGATACAGGATCTTCCTAAAATACATCAAGGATAGTGACATAGTGCATGTTCACGGACATCCATATCTCTCATCCCTTCTTGCTGTGAAAGTGGCGAAAAAATGCTCAAAACCTCTTGTACTGACTCAACACAACACATTCATAAAATACGGTGGTTTATGGGATTTTGCTGAAAGATTAAACGACTTTTTAGTTGGAAGTAGAGTTTTACGTGATTCAGACAAAATAATCACCGTCAGTAAAGCCACACTCAACTATGTTTTAAGCTTAGGTGCAGATCCAAGTAAAACTGACGTTCTCTACAATGGGGTTGATGTAAACCGTTTTAAACAATCCATGATCAAAAGGGACGCTAAGAGGCTCTTAGGATTTCCGGAGAATTCTTTCTTGGTTTTAACTGTTAGACGTTTAGTCTACAAAAATGGAATAGATACGCTTCTAGAAAGCGCCAAACATGCCGTAGAAAAAAACCGCGATTTGCTCTTTCTAGTCATAGGAACGGGCCCAGACTTCGAGAAAATCTGTTTGAAGATTAAGGAGTTTAAACTTGAAAAGAACTTTAGATTGCTTGGTTTCATTCCGGATAGCGACCTCCCTCTTTACTATAATGCTTCAGATGTGTTTGTTTTGCCTTCAAAATCCGGAGAAGGCTTGCCCCTAGTCTTGCTTGAAGCTATGGCTTGTGGCCTTCCAGTAATAGCAACCAATGTTGGAGGTATACCCGAAATTGTCAATCAAAACTGTGGTAAAATAGTCCCGCCCAACGATGCTTTAGCCCTTGCTAAAAAAGTGTTGGAGTTTTCCTATGGTAAAATTCCAGTCCAGAGTAACGAAATTAGAAAAATGGTGGTGGAAAAGTATAGTTGGGAGGCGAATGTGGAAAGACTCATTGAAATTTACGAAGAATTTATTTAGGGTCTCCGAGAAAACTTTAGTGTGCTCCAAGTGAGCATTAACTATGACAAAATTAAGCATGGTGTCTATTGTAATTCCAACACTGAATGAAGCAGGCACCATAGGGCATACTATAGAAACTATAAGGAAAGAGGTAAAATATCCTCACGAGATAATAGTTGTTGACGGCAACTCCACCGATGAGACACAAACCATCGTCAAAAAATCAAATTATTGCAAGCTTATAATAGAACCGGAAAGGGGATATGGCACCGCCCTTAAAACTGGAATAAAACATGCAAAAGGCGACGTCGTTGTAATGGTCGATGGGGATGGCACCTATGAACTCAAAGATGTTAATCTACTCGTGGACTCTTTGATTAAAGAAAATGCCGAGTTGTGCCTCGGAGCCAGAATGAACGGGTTATGCAGAAAGTCCATGGACGTCACAAACTATGTTGGAAATAGGATTATAACCTTCGTTTTTAACCTTTTGTATCGACAGAAGCTGACTGATAGCCAATCCGGCTTTAGAGCTATAAAACGTTCAGCCCTTGAAAAAATCAAATTATCCGAAAAGGACATGGCTTTCGCAACAGAGATGCTTGTCAAATTTGCAAGGAAAGGCTTCAAGATTATAGAAGTCTCAACAACTTACAAGCCACGGATTTATGGTAAGTCTAAACTCAGAAGGATAAAAGCTGGACTGGAGATATTCAAGGTCTTGGTTCGAGGAATAAGGGATTGAGTAAAGAAGTTCTCGGAAAACTTTCGAAGAAAATGAAGGGTTTTTACGAAAGAGAAAGTTACGCGTTTTCAATAATCGTTGCATTGAGTGTTGCTTTTATCCTCCTTATATATAGCTATGTTGTTTTCACAAAGCCCAACGAGTTTGTTTCTTTCTCCATACTTGACGAGAATAAAGAGGCTAAGAATTATCCGGAAATCCTTGTTATTGGTGTAAATAACACATGTAAATTATGGATAGTTGTTGAAAATCATATGGAAAAAAGCATCACGTGCAAAGTTTTGCTGAAAATAACAAAACCACCCATTCAGTCCATTCCTCTTCCAGTTGAAAGCAACCAAAGTTACACCGCAATATTGGGTAGGGGGGAGCGATGGGAAAAACAAGTAATGGTGTCTTTTAATAAGACAGGCGACTTCTGCTTGGTTTTTGAGTTGTGGATATATGACGAAAAGGCAGATACTTTCGAGTTCTCTGACCATTCCAGCGTGTTAAAGTTGAAGGTTGTGGAAGCTTAACTTTGCCTCCAACGACCTTTTGGCATGTTCAGCTTCAACACGAGTTCTGTAAATGTTGTTGTAGGCGCAGAAGGGAATAATCTTCAAATCTGGAGTAACATAATGGATTACACATCTTTTCACGCGGTTTATGTCAAAGTTATATCGGTCCATGAAGGCCATACATCCCAGAAGGAATATCCTCCGTCTGATGTTGCCAAGCGATTTATATGTTGGAGATACATGAACTTTTAAAACTGTTTTAAAGAAATTGAATATGCCTACCTCCCTTTGGACAATTGTCCAGTTCAGAGATTTTAGCGCCGCAAAAAGCAAGCTAAATAATATTTGAACCCTTCCTTTGGAGTTAATTGATTTGGATATTTTTAGTAACTCGCCGAAGAATTTCTTGAAGTTAAGGAGGTTGTTTAAGGGTATTAAGCGGCCTTCCTTTGAGACATATATCCAATTCACAATCCCACAGTGGGGACTGCAGGAAAAAAGTGGCCATGGCTTTTTCATGAATCTCCTCATAACCATTATTGGTGGTGTCATTATTGGAACTGGGAAAAGGTCTTCAGCTCTAACTTCACCGGAAGTTTGTTTTTCCACCTCTTCTGCAAAAGTGTAGTCTACCCACTTGTCTATCGGGCTTTCGTTAAATGCTTTCCCAGTGAAGGCAATAGGCTGAAATACCACACCCCTCACAATATAAGAGTTTTTAGCGGCGAATCTTACGATTTCCCCAATTTCATCATTGTTTAACCCATTTATCAGCGTGGGAACGAGTATAACCTCAATGTCATATTTACGGCATATGTCAATGATTTTTAGCTTCTCCTTCAGAAGTTTTCTGCCCCTTAGCTTGATGTAGACATCATCTTTAAGGCTGTCAAATTGCAAATAAACTATGTTTAGCCCGCTTTTTTTCAACCTAGCAGCCAAACTTGGATCTTTGGCTATTTTAATGCCGTTAGTTGCCAGAATTGTCAGAAAGCCAAGTTTATGGGCAAAGCATATGATTTCAGGTAGATCCTCCCTTAGTAAGGGTTCCCCTCCAGAAAAAAGCACCGCTGGGGGTTTAGGGTCAAGGTTGCTTAAAAACTCCAGCATCCTAAAAATTTCCTCTCTATCGGGTTCATATTCAGTTTCGTATTCAGGAAAGCTTGCAAAGCATATGGAACAGTTTAGGTCGCACTTCTTTGTTAGATCAATAACTGCAATCACGGTTTTCGACAAGTGGATCTCGCAGAGCCCGCATGAAAAAGGGCAATCGTCGTCCTCGTTTGGGTTAATTTTCTTGAGATAATGTTTGAAAAAGTCGAATTTCTCGGCGTAGTCGAAAATTTTTGCACTTTGCCAATGTGGAATCGAGAAGGCTCCATGTTCTATACATTTTTTCTTCATCACGATTTTGTCTTTCTCTCGGTGGATGCTTACCTCAACTTTTTTGAGGCATTCCGGGCAAATGCTTTTAGTTCCCTTCATGATATTACCTCAGTTATAAGGGCTAAAGGCAAAAGAATCATCGACATTGTTAAAATTCGCTCATTTCTTTTCACAATATCCAGCGAAGAGGGTGCCCTTAAAAGGGAGACCGAACCATAAATAAGGATCAAACACCAAATCAGTATAAGCGCTAGGTACTTCTCGCTGAAAATGCCCAACAAATAGGGAAGAGGTGCTGAGAGCGTACAGCAAATAAAAAATAATGCTGCTACCTTAGCGGATCTTCCGACACCAAGCTTTTGGGGCAACGTGGGATATCCTAGTTTACAGTCGCCTTCTAGGCTTAGGATATCCCTTAAAATGTTTCCGCCAACGCTTCCAAGGCAAATCGGGTACATGGATAACGAAGCCGTGGTTATTGTTCCGGAACCCGCTGCCTCACCGTATAAAAACGCTGTTCCTATTAGACCTCCAACTAAAATGTTTGCGGCGAAACCGGACCTACGCTTTATGAACGCTGAATAAACAACCAGCAAGATAGAGTCTATAAACACTATTAGGAGGCATAACCAGTTAAGAAGAAAGGCTTGAAGAAGCCCTAACAGGAAAAATACGGCGGAAACGTACACAGCAACTTTCGGAGGGATTTCCCCGGCTGGAATTGGCCTGCTGGGTTTGACTAAGGCGTCCCCATCCTTATCGAAAAAATCGTTTATTGCGAATCCGGCGGAACTTATGAAGGCCATCGAGAAAAAAGTCAAAACGAATGTTTCAACGTTCAAATTTGCAGGCTTTAACGCCAGAAAAGTCAACAGCGATAATCCGCCGGTCATCAACCAATATGGAAGTCTTAAAAGCTTTAAAATGCCCCTAACGGTTTTCCTATAGGCCATTCCTAGCCTCCTTGTATTGCAGACCTTTCTAGAGTAAGACACATATTTTAATTTCGGTAAGCTTAATTGTGTGGTCTATGGGAGTCTTAAAGGTTTTTAAAGATTTGATAGCGCTCCTCACAGTAATCCCATCAGCGGAGGATGAAAGTTACCTTGAAAACTCCGCGAGGCACATGTTTCTTTTCCCACTTATGGGGGGAATAATTGGCTTACTTGCAGCAGCCTATTTTCAGCTTTGCACCTTCCTACTCTCACTTCTTACACCAGTTTTACAAATGGTTCTCGGAGCTGTGGAAAACATGTTTGTAAGAATTTTCTCGGCAGGTGCAACCCTTTCCTTTTTGCTCGTCTTAACGGGACTTCAACACTTCGACGGACTCATTGATTTGGGGAATGTTTTCGGCATAAAAGATGTCGAAAAGAGGCGGTTTGTGGCCCATGCATGGGTTGTAACTTATAAAGGAGCTCTACTAGCAATCTTTGTAGAATTTTTGGCCTTTCTCGGGATCTTTTTGATGGATGTAAATCTTGCACTTAAAGCTTTAATTTGTGCCGAAGTTTCAGCTAAACTAGCAATGTTTACTTTAGCATGGTTTGGAAAGCCAGCCTACAGCGGTTTAGGCGCATTGTTTGTTAAGTTTAATAAGGGACGCAAGTCTATTATTTTATCGTACATTATCGCATTCCTCATTATCTTTCCATTATTTGGTGTTTTAAGCGTAGTTTTTCTGCTAACAAGTCTTCTTGCAGGTTTCTCTTTAGAAAAGCTTTCAGAGAAAACTTTTGGGGGTACATCTGGTGATGTTCTTGGCGCAACCAATGAATTGGTTAGGGCTGTATGCCTGCTTATGGTTGCCGGTGGTGTTGGTGCATGAAGTTTTCAGCTTTAATAATGGCGGGTGGGAAAGGTAAGCGGTTTGGTCCAGACATAGAGAAGCCATTAGCCCTTTTTATGGGTAAACCCTTGATAACATGGGTCGTTGAGGCCGTTCGATCTTCAAGTAAAATTTCAAACTTCTATATTGTTACAAGTCCTAACACGCCCAAGACGGAGGAAAAGTGTCTCCGAGAAAGTGTAAACATCATCCGAACCGATGGGAAAGGCTATCATGAAGACTTAAAACAAGCTATTGTAGAAAACAAGCTATATCATCCAGTTTTAACTGTTTCTTCAGACTTACCCGCTTTAACTGGAAGTTTCTTGGATAAAGTGCTATCAATCTATGAGCAATGTGAAAAACCAGCCTTGACGGTTCTAGTTCCAGTCGAAAGATTTAAGGAAGTAGGTCTTTCCGCATATTCTCTTCAAAATTATAAGGGTGTGGATTACGTGGTGTCTGGTGTCAATGTTTTAGATGGGGCTAGGATTTTTGAAGGGGAGATGGATCAAGAAATCCTCATCTTAGAAGACATTGAAGCTGCCATAAACATAAACAGCTATGATGACTTGAAGGCGGCTGAACGCTTCCTCTCAAATGCTCTCACACGAAAACATTTTAACCGGAGCTAATAAACCAATAGTCACTGTTGGAAAAGGGGCCTGTCTTGAACTTCATTGAGCACAGCGATTTCTGGAACGCGGTAATGGCTTTTCCAATGATTAAGAGAATGCTTGCGCTGTCCCTTAAAAAATGTGAGGGCTGCGGTAGGCAGGTGCTGGATTCTGCTTTCGATTGGTATTTGGGTTTGAGCGCAAGGAAATGTGAAAAATGTAGCGTGCCTTCTAACGTGATAATCTTCTGGATAGAATTTCTTAGAAGAAACCTAGCTATCGAAAGGAGTAAAGTCGAGAAAATATTAGTCGATCCCTATGCAAGAAGGGGAATAAAAAGCGTCGTCAAGACCTTTATTCACCTTGGAATTAGAAAGCCCCTAACGGTTTATGCGCCATTCCTTGTTGTTTGGGACTTCACTTATCGATGCAATTTGAACTGTAAACATTGCTATTCAAATGCGAGCGTGTATGCGGGTAAAGAGTTGGAGACTAAGGAGGCCTTAAAAGTTGTAGATCAGCTTGCAGATTTCGGTGTTGTTTCCCTAGCTTTTTCGGGAGGAGAACCATTAATGCGAAAAGATTTCTTTGAGGTTGCCAAACACGCTGTTGATTCCGGCCTCTATGTTTCACTGGCTACCAATGGAACCTTGTTGAATAAGCAAACCGTACAGAGGTTGAAGGAGATTGGAATACATTACGTTGAGGTCAGCGTTGATGGAAGCGATGCAAAATTCCATGATGCCTTTAGGGGTGTTCCAGGAGCCTTCGATTTAGCTGTGCAAGGATTGAAAAACTGCGTGGAGCAAGACTTATGCGCTTCGGTGGCTGTAACGGCCACAAAGGAAAACTTCAAGGATATACCACAAATATTGGAGCTTGCTGAAAAAATTGGCGCTAAAAGGTTTGCTCTCTTCAATTTCGTCCCAACGGGGAGAGGGGCCCAAATGGCTTCGCAGGATCTTTCACCCGAGGAGAGGGAGGAAATCATGATTTTTCTTTTGGGCAGGTTGCTGTCGGGGTCCAAGGTCGCTATTTTAACAACAACCCCCCAGTTAGCAAGAGTCGCCGTGTCCCATCAAGGCGGACTAAGCGAAGTCTTTATTCCAATGGCGCACATGCAAACGAGCAGGGTGAGCAAAAAAGCTGTGGCTTTAGCTGATTTCATTGGTGGATGTGGCGCTGGGAGGCTTTACTGTTCAATCTCTCCGGAGGGAGAGGTTCATCCATGCGTCTTCCTACCAATAAAAGTGGGCAGCCTAAAAACCGACACTTTCGGAGACTTATGGCTAAACTCTAAGGTGTTTCAGGTTTTAAGAAACAGGGAAAATCTTAAGGGATCCTGCGGGGAATGCCAATTCAAATACGTTTGCGGTGGATGTAGAGCAAGAGCTTACGCGTATACCCGCGATATCCTCGCTTCCGACCCCGGATGCATACTTGTTAAGAAGTGCACATGAATGGAGAAACCGAAAAGAATAGTCGTAATATCTGAAGTTAAAAGCGGGGACCTCGCGGAAAAGTTAGAGGAGGTTCTTCGAGAAATAGGCTTCAAGGCTAAGGGCAAGGTGTTAATAAAACCAAACATATGCATGCCCAAATACGTTCCGGGCGCTGTTACAAACCCCAAGGTCATTCACCAACTTGTGAAACTGTTCAGAAGGACAGCTGAAGAAGTAATAGTTGGAGAATCTGACGGCTATAATTACTCATGCGACCAAGCCCTCAGAAAAACTGGGATTAAGGCAGCCACTGAAAGGGCTGGCGGCAGAACTATGAACCTTTCTGAGGATGATATTGTCCAAGTAAACATTAAAGAATCCAGAGTCAAAAAGCTGTTTCTCCCAAAAACCTTGTTTGAAGTTGACTCAATAGTTAATGTGCCAGTAATGAAAACTCACGAGTTCACAACTTATGGTGGAGCCATCAAAAACCTTTTCGGGCTGATTCCGGATAGAAAAAGGATTTTTCTCCACCCATACATTAACGAGGTTTTATTCGCATTATACAAGCTAACAAAACCAGTGACGGTGATGGATGCCTTAACGGCCATGGAGAAAAATGGTCCAACAAGGGGGGTTCCGGTGAAGATGAATCTTATTGTGGCAAGTGGATGTTCAGTCGCTCTGGACGTTGTTGCAACGGAAATTATGGGCTTAGACTGGAGAAAGATCGACTATATTAACTACATGGTCCAGAGGGTTAAAATCAGCAGACATGACATCGAGATAAAATCTCTTAAGGCGAGATATTGTCGCAATTTTATCCTTCCAACAGTTGATTTACCCGTAAGACTGCAGCACGAAATATACAAACACGCCTCATTGACCAAGTTGATTTTTTCATGCCCAGAAGTTGTTAAAATCCTTCAGAAAATGGCCAACTACTATAGAGCTCTAATGGACACTATTTAGCCAGCACCCTATCGTAAACCTCAAGCACTTGTCTAACTATTTTCTGCCAGTTAAATTTGTCCTTCACGGTCTTTCTGCCAGAAACCCCAATCTCGGAAGCAAAACCAGGATTCTCCAATAAATACAAAATTTTGTCGGCTAAGTCGTGGAAATCCAGAGGGATAGACAACAGTCCATTCCTCCCATTTTGTATAACTTCTGGAATACCGCCAACGCTTGTTGTTACAACAGGCAAAGCCGTCGCCATGGCTTCCAGCAGTGCGAAGGGTAGATTTTCATAAATTGATGGAAGCACAAAAATATCAGCTGCTTGATATAGCATGGGCAGTT
>JAWBRY010000015.1:0-7846 GCA_038843545.1 Bathyarchaeia archaeon
GTACTTATAGTTTTCTAGCGTGTTCTCAAGCCAAAGGTTCTGCCTATGCCCAACTTCGCCGTCATCTCGGTCTGGGCGGGCGCTGCTCAACACAACTATTACGGTGTCGCTGATCTCGGTGATTTGGTTGAAGGGGAAGAACTGTTTGAAAAGCAGATAACCAGTAGACTTGTAGTCGTGGTTTCCGCTTATGTAAATGACGTTTTTGGCTTTCAACCGCTTAAACTCGTCGGCCGCCATCTTAAACTCGGAAAGGATGCCATTCTCGGTTATGTCGCCAGTCACGACGTCCGGCGAAAGGGCGTTGATTTCATCCACTGCCGTACGGAAGCTCCCGTAATTAAACATTGGACCGCAGTGGATGTCTGAAATCTGAACAATAAGCATGGCAACCACTTAAGGCTCAAAATAGAACAACCACTAATACCACTAATAAAAGTTATTCAGTTCCTCCCTTGAACTATTCACGGTGGAGCCCTATTGGAAGCGGCTCAAACACGTGACGGCTGGTGTGTCTGGATAACCGGACTGCCTGGAAGCGGCAAATCCACAGTGGCGGAAACCCTAATCAAGTTATTGCTCCGAAGGGGAATCCACGCCCAACTTTTGTCTTCCGATGAGCTGCGCAAGGTTTTAACTCCGAAGCCAACGTACTCGCTGGAGGAACGCGACGTTGTTTATGCAACTCTGGTTTACATTGCGAAATTGTTAACAAAAAACAACGTGAACGTTGTAATTGATGCCACGGGCAACCTGCGGCGATACAGGGACAACGCTAGAAACCAGATCCCCAAATTCATGGAAGCCTACCTTGAATGCCCCCTCGAAGTATGCATTGAACGCGAATCAAAAAGGGTTGAGACCCGCCATGCTCCCAAACAAATTTACCAAAGAGCCTTAGAGGGAAAGGCGCCAAACGTTCCAGGCATAGGACAACCCTACGAACCACCCACAAACCCGGAGATAATAGTAAACACTGCAGAGTGCACGCCTGAGCAAGCCGCCCAAAAAATCATGGAAGCCATCTTGGAAAGGTGGTACGCAGAAATCTAGGGGGTATCAATTTTGTGGCTGGTTCGAAGGCGCAAAATTGACATAGCCTTCAACGGTAATGTTTATAACCTTAATGTTTATTTCCTAGAAGACGCGAAGCGGAGAAGCAAATGGTCAAAGAACACGCTCCAAAACACGGTTCGCTTGCCTATTTGCCTAGGAAACGCGCTAAAAGCATACTTGCCCGAGTAAGATTTTGGCCGAAAATCGAAGCTGACACGCCTAGGCTTTTAGGATTTGTTGGTTATAAGGCTGGAATGACCCACCTCGTGGTGGTTGAAGACCGGAAGCGCTCCCCAAACTTTGGTAAGGAAGTTGTAAAACCCGTTACGGTAATCGAGACCCCTCCTCTCCTCATTTGTGGCATAAGGGCTTACACAAAAACACCTTACGGACTGAAAACTCTCACGGAGGCTTGGATGGAAAACCCACCCAAAGACCTTGAAAGGATGCTGACCCTTCCCGAAAAATTCAACACGGAGGAAAGCCTCAAAAAGATTGAGGAAAACCTTGACAAAATATCCAATATCCGCGTCATAGCCATAACTCAGCCGAAACTGACTGGCTTGCCGAAGAAAAAGCCGGAAGTAGCCGAAATAGAAATTGGCGGAGGCACAATTCAGCAGCAATTCGAATACGCAAAAAGCCTTCTAGGTAAAACGGTAACTCCCGCAGAAATTTTCAAGGAAGGACAGTACGTGGACGTCATAGCCGTAACAACCGGAAAAGGTTTCCAGGGACCCGTAAAACGCTGGGGAATAAAAATACTCCAGCATAAAAGTAGGAAAGGAACACGGAAGGTTGGAACACTCGGACCATGGAACCCCCACCGTGTGCTCTACTCTGTTCCAAGAGCCGGGCAAATGGGCTTCCACCAGAGAACAGAATACAATAAGCGCATACTCAAAATGGGCAAGGACGGCAAAGAAGTCACCCCGAAAGGAGGCTTCATAAGATATGGCATAGTCCGCGGCCCCTACATACTCATAGAGGGAAGCGTGCCAGGACCAGAAAAACGCCCAATAAAACTGCGTTATCCAGCAAGGCCGCCAAAGGAAGTTTCAGAAGAACCGCCTCAAATCACATATGTATCACTGGAGTCTTCGCAGGGCAAGTAGGGAAGCGTGAAAGCCATGGCTAAAACGGTGAAAGTTTTCGACCTCAACGGAAAACCAGTTGGAAAAATAAAACTCCCGCCAATTTTTGAAACACCCATAAGGCCGGACGTGATTAGACGTGCGGTTCTAGCAATCCAGTCTAACCGTTTCCAGCCAAAGGGCAGAGACCCAATGGCCGGCAAAAGAACAACCGCCGAATCGAGAGGTGTAGGCTTAGGCATAGCCCGCATACCCCGCATCAAGGGCCCAGCAGCCAGAGGCGCTTTCGCCCCTGGAACAGTGGGCGGAAGACTCGCCCACCCGCCAACACCTGAAAAAAAGATTGTTAAAAAGATTCCAAAGAAGGAGAAGCGTTTGGCGCTTTTCTCCGCCATAGCCGCCACAGCCTCAAAAGGAACGGTTACCTCCCGCGGACACGCCGTCGAAGGGGTTCCCCAAATCCCATTGGTTGTTGTCGATGAACTTGAAAGCCTCAAAAAAACCAAGGAAGTGGAAGAAACCCTGATAAAACTCGGCGTCCTAGCCGACCTTTACCGAGTTCAAGAAAGTAGGAAGGTTAGAGCTGGCAAAGGCAAACTTCGCGGGAGAAGAATAAAGCAGGCTGTTGGACCATTAATTGTTATAGCAGAAGACAAAGGGATATGCGAAGCCGCCAGAAACATTCCAGGCGTAGACGTTGTCCAAGTTAAGGACTTAAATGCTGAAGTTTTAGCGCCGGGCACACATCCGGGCAGATTAACAATATGGACGAAAAGCGCCATTGAAGCCCTCGATAAAATTTACTGTAAAGGTGAGGCAGCTTAATGGATCCATACGAGGTTATCTTGTACCCCTTGATGACGGAATCCGCAAGCCTCATGGTTGAAAAGGAAAACAAGCTAGTCTTCATTGTCAACCTAAAAGCCACAAAGGTGGATGTTAAAAAGGCCGTTGAGGAACTCTACGAAGTTAAAGTTGAAAAAGTGAACATTGTTGTAACGCCGGATGGGCGGAAGAAAGCTTTTGTAAAACTTAGTCCAGAGTATAAGGCCTCAGATGTGGCAATTAAATTGGGAATCCTGTAAGTTGAAGGTGTTTGGAACTGGGGAAGAGAATCCGTGTTCAGAGAAGGGGGCGCGGCGGGCCAACCTTTAGGGCTGCAACTCATAAGCGGGTAGCCCCGTCATGCTACCCCCCGTCATCAATGAATATTTATGAGACCGTTGTTAGGGGTGTTGTGGAGGAAATAGTTCACGACCCTGGTCGAGGCGCCCCACTAGCCCTAATCCGTTTTGAAAATGGCGAAGAATGCTACGTGGTTGCGCCGGAAGGCATCTACACGGGACAACAAATAGAGATGGGTGGAAAAGCCAGCGTCGAGGTGGGGAACATTCTGCCGATAGGCAAAATCCCAGAGGGCACCCTGGTTTGCAACATTGAACTTAAACCTGGAGATGGTGGAAAAATTGCAAAGTCCTCAGGAGCATACGCCACGGTGGTGGCGCATACACCTCAAGGCACAATGGTAAAGTTTCCATCCGGCGAAACAAAGTATGTTGATGATTTTTGCCTCGCCACGATAGGCATTGTTTCCGGCGCTGGCAGAACAGAGAAACCCTTCCTGAAGGCTGGAGCTAAATTCCACTTAATGAGGGCGAGGGGCCGCAAGTATCCGCGAACCAGAGGAAGAGCCATGGTTGCAGCAGTTCACCCATATGGAAGCAGCAAAAGAAGCGCCAGAAAAGTTACAACAGTTTCGCGGAACGCCCCACCGGGACAGAAGGTTGGACTTATTGCTGCAAGAGGCACTGGACGGCGAAAGAAAAAGGTGAAGGAAGAAACCGGGTAGCAGAAGGTTTATAGCACGTCAGCCCAATGTTTATGGAGGTGGAAGCGTGCCGAGAGAGTTTACATACCGCGGTTTCACACTTGAACAGCTTCAAAACATGTCCATGGACGAGTTCATAACGTTACTACCATCAAGGCAGAGGAGAAGCCTACAAAGGGGTCTATCGCATGAACAACGCGTCCTCCTAGCAAAGATTAGAAAAGCTAGAGAAGCCATGCGTAAAGGACAAACCATAATTATAAAGACGCACGCCCGCGACATGATAATCCTCCCAGAAATGGTTGGCCTAACAATACACGTCCACAACGGCAAAGAATTTGTACCCGTGGAAATAAAGCCTGAAATGATCGGCCATTATCTGGGCGAGTTTGCCATAACCAACAAACCAGTTAAACATGGAACACCGGGCATAGGTGCCTCCCGCTCGTCAATGTATGTACCCCTGAAATAGTCAAAGCCTAAAACAGAACAGCATAGTCACAGCTTTTATGAACAACTGCAATCATGGCCTGCGTGACAAGCGGGCAAAGCGGAGAAGCATATAATCTTCCAACTTCAAAAACGTTGGACTGGCTACCCTTTTAAGCTGTGTAATCTACACCGGAAGGTTTCTTTTCCATAGTTTCTTTGATAGGTGGAATCTGCGGTAGAGGAATTGGTGGTGGAACGTTCAACGTTCTTGAAATGATGACGCTTTCCACGAAGACAACATTGGAGATTGATTGAACCAGCATGGGAAGCGGTGGTTTCTTCTCCTTATACTCATCATAGATTTTATCTATCTCGTCCTTTGTTCCCGCTATGTACGCCTTCCCCTTTAGGCTTATCTGAGCCACTGATGGATTGTAGTTAACTGTTAAGACAAAGGGCACCTCAAGCATTCCATCCGACCTTTTCTCAACTTCCACAATGTTGAGATTAGTGTTTATTTGAATAGGCGGGATGGGTTTCAAAACATCCCAAAAACGTTCCCCAGAAACATGTGTTATCGATACATTAACTCTGATCATTTAACCATCACATTTTAAAAAGCGCACACTACAATTTAAACGTGTTTATACCTTGTGAATCCGCAATGCCCACAAGTATACCTGTTACCATGGTCTGCCATGAAGTAGCCGGGACCACATCGTTCACATGTTGGACGTAGCCTAATAACTTTATCCCTTTCAATTTTATACAGCGTGTAAACACCTTTTTCCTTTCTCTTCTTTTTTTCGGTCTTTCCCTTTTTCGTGGCGATTTCCGTGCGCTCTGCCATTTAATCTTTCCCCTCCGTCTTTTTAGATGGGAGGTTTCTGTTCAAAATGTATTTCGGTTCAATAAGCTTTGCTTGTTTCATTGAGTCGTAAACGTTTGCAAACCCTACCGCTACATGTGTTCCAGTTTTTGTTTCCAGTTTTTTGATGAAAATTAGGTTAGCGTCTTTCCCGAGAACCCTGACAAGGGCATTTTTAACCTCAGATCTTGGCGGAGTGCTTCCCGTCTGATCATGTTCAACTTGGAAAACTACTTCCCTACGCTTCAATAACACATTGTCGTTATCCGACAGTATTTTTATCTCCATCGCCTTTCCCTTTTTAGTGGTGTCTGATACATTTTCCCTTTATTTAGTCTTTCGCAGTAGACCGCATCGCCTCTAAAATCTTGTGAACCTCTGCTTTTTTCTCCCGCGTAGCTTTAATTGCAACCAAGCCTTTACGGGGCTGTCCGTAAACGATTATAGAGTTCTCGGGCGCATGTTGAACGGCTATGAGAGCTAAAAGATCTTCTTCTCCGTCAACAACCACTTTCACGGTGTGAGCGGTTCTAAACGCTTCTTGTATAGCGTTTAATGCTTCAAACGTTATGGTTCCCGGCGGGTTTCTGACAAGTTTTTCCTCGTCTGCCTCAATATTCAGTGGCTCAATGTTGGACCGCATAACCCTATTATCCACAACCATAAGTTTTGGATGAATGTGTGCATCCACCAGGTTCTTTGAAACTACATCGCCCACTGAAATCACGCATGGCGGTTTTTCCTCTATTATCAAGGCTTTCAACTTTTCTACAGTTTCTTGATAGGAGCCACATATCATTATGCCTAAAGGCTTCTTGAGTTTTCTTCGGAGGTTTGTTGTTAATCGGTAGGCTATGCCCATTTACCTAACCTTTAACGCGTAGCGTCCCTTTTCCTTGATTTTCATTGTTTTCGCAATGGTTGAGCCTTCCGGGTCAAATATTATCACAAGTCCGCTGAAGTCGTCGCTGAGACTGGAAGATTTGCATCTAGGGCAGACGTTGCCGCTCGTTATAAAATGGCATGATATGCATGCTTTCTCGCTCATTTCTTTTCTCCTTCTTTTTTCACCATTTCCTTTTTAACCATGGGCTCTTTCAACTTCTTCAGGTCTTCCTCTATCCATTCAAGTTTACCCAAAAACGGCTGCCTAGCCGTTACCCCTATTTTCGCTGAACCACCAGCCCTTGCCAAAGAAACGGCGGTTATTCGGACACGAACCCTATCGCCAGCTGCAAGCTTCCTACCAGTTTCCTTGCCCAACAAAATACCTTGTTTCTCGTCGTACGAAATGAAATCGTCCATTAACTGTGAAACATGAAGCAACGCGTCAACGGGGCCTACCCTCACGAAGGCTCCAAAATCAGCAATTTCAACAACCTCCCCTTCAACAACCTCTTGAATGGCCGGATAAAAAGTTAGAAGTGAAAAAGTTACTTTATGATACGTGGCTCCATCCCCCGGTATTATCTTGCCAATGGGGCTTACTTTCGTGTTTAATACGGCTATTACATAGCCTAAAGCCTCGTCGACAACCCCCTCATATTTTGCTTTAACTTGTTGATATCCTACAGTGTCTAATGGTTTTCCAAAGGCTTCCGGAGGTATTCGAATAGTATCCTCCATGCTTACAAGCTTAAACAAGTTACCATCTCCCGTTGATTTCAAGTCGCGATTTTTGTCTCACATAAATAACTGGCACACTTATATCTCTTAACCTCTTCCTAAGCCTTCTGTCATCGGTAAAAACGGGACATTTCCACTCGCCAGCCAACTTCACAATGGCGTCGTCGGGAGAGCCAGCAAAACCCTCCCCCAAATCAACCAGCGTGCATTTTTCAGCCATTTTTAAAGCATAAGCTGCTTCTTTCCGCAACTTCGGTGGCCCTTTTATTGCGATCTTCTCCAACTCATCCTTAATGGGCTTCGGCAGGATTGGCTCAAAATTTCTGTTTAATAAAGTTTTTAGCTCTTCAAATATGTCGATTTTAAGCTGTAAGGGTACGAATAATGCGTTTGAGTCAAATATAATTTTCAACTTTCCCCTTTTTGGATTTGTTTTCGGCAGCATTTACCTTATCATTCCATACCCTATTAGTCTCCATCTTCCCGCTATTTTCCTGCTTATGGCAACCCTTGAGCCGGCCACTGCACAAACGGGTCTCGTAAGCTTGAGCGTTACTTCCTCATTTTTAACCGAGACAACTTTTCCAACGGTTATGGCGGCGCCCACGTGTAGTAGTAGGGTTTCATCTTTGCTTATGTTTTCAGCTTTAGCCAGCTCTTTTGTCCCTACAACCCTTTCTAGGATGTGCGTTTCCAGGTTTAGCTCCGTTAAAACTGGCAGCGGCATCCCTGCTTTTCCAACAATGTTTCCGGTTAATCCGTCAGCCTTGGAAAGCGACGGGTCTAAGAGTGTGCCCACACCAACCAATCCTCCGCAGCGGGCTTCCTTAACTTCCCGGCCTCCTGCATGTAGGCTGACGATTTGGGTGGTGAGCGGCCTATAGACCGTTTTTCCCTCTTCTTCAAGGCTTATCCCTGGACGGAGTTCAATTTCATCGTTAA
>JAWBRY010000015.1:7856-11556 GCA_038843545.1 Bathyarchaeia archaeon
CTGTAAATTTCCCCTGCAAAATTGTACCGCCCAAAACCCCTCCTTCAAGCTGTTCAATCGGCGTGCCCGGCTTGTTTACATCAAAGGATCGCACAACATACATCAGTGGCGGTTTAGTCTCATCCCTCTTAGGCGTTGGAATATACTCCTCCATAGCTTGGATCAAAGCATCTATGTTCACAGAATGCTGTGCTGAAACTGGAATTATTGGAGCATTTTCGGCTATTGTGCCCTTAACAAAATTTTTAATTTCCTCGTAGCTTTTTCGCGCTCTCTCCTCGTCCACTATGTCAATCTTGTTTTGGGCTATTATAATGTTTTTTATCCCGATTATTTCGGCGGCAGCCAAGTGCTCCCGTGTTTGCGGTTGAGGGCAAGGTTCATCAGCCGCTATCACAAGTATGGCTCCGTCCATTATTGCCGCACCCGATAACATGGTAGCCATCAAAGCTTCATGGCCAGGAGCATCCACGAAGCTTACAGCCCTTATGAAGGTTGTTTGTGAACCACAATGGGGGCAAATAGGTTCCCTTGAATAGTTTTTAGGCGGCTCACATTTCGGACACTTGTATACGGGCATATCTGCATAGCCGAGTTTTATCGTTATACCCCGTTTTAGCTCCTCACTGTGCCTGGCCGCCCAAATTCCAGTTAAGGCTTGCACAAGGGTTGTTTTGCCATGGTCTACATGCCCAATAGTGCCAATGTTCACCTCGGGTTGTTTCGGTAAGATCACAGATTTTTCGTCGCTCATTTTCAGTATTTCCTTCTAAATAATTGTGTTAATTATTGAAGATGTCGCCAAGCAAGTTAATAAACGTTGAGCACTATTTTCCAAAGCATTAAAAGCTTGTTTAACAACGTTTAATAGGAGCTTTTGATGGGTTACATATACCTCTACACAGGAACCGGCGGCGGAAAAACGGCCAACGCTTTAGGTTTAGCCCTACGTTCCGTCGGGCATAAACGCAGAGTTATAATCATTCAATTTTTAAAATGGTGGAAGAACACTGGCGAGTATAAAATCCGCAAACTTTTGGCGCCCTACTACGAAATCTACCAGTTCGGGAGAAAAGGATGGCATGGTCTTAGCAATTTAGGCGAAGAAGACAAAAAACTGGCGGAAAAAGCCTTAAGATTCGCGGAGAAAGTAGTTAAAGAGAAAAAGCCTCATCTGCTTGTTTTAGATGAAATCAACTTAGCGTTACACTGTAAACTGCTTGATGTTAAAGAGGTTCTGGAATTTTTAGACAAAATTCCCGAGAAAACCGATGTTGTTTTAACTGGCAGATTTGCCCCTAAAGAGCTTATTGACAGAGCCGATTTTGTAATTGAAATAGTCGATGTTAAACATCCGGAGGAAACGGTCACAACAAAGGGCATACAATATTAGCTTTCAGAAGCTTCGGTTTTCTTCGTCTTCGGTTTTTCCACAACTTTCATGTTAATTTGAGTAATTTCGTCTGTTATCACGTTTCCACGAACCATCTTGCGTCGACGTTCCCCCTCCTTTCTAGGGTTAAACCCTGAACCACCACTTAAAACAACGCTTTTGCGAACCCCTCCGTGGACATCGACTCTCATTGGAAAACCATCTTTGTCTGAACCACCGGTTATCTGCACTTTATACCCCGGTAACCCCAAAACTACACCATCAATTATTTCCCCTATCTTTTTACCGATGAGGGGTATTGCGCGGGTGCCTTCTAACTCAATGGTTTTTGATGTTCCACCTTCTGGATCTGAAACCACAACTTTGAATTTAGCCATTCGTTTGCTACTCTCCGAGGTGCGAGTATGAAAAAGTTTCACATCTAATTATTAAGGGTTGTGAAGGGTATTTTGGATGGGGCTTATTCCACGTGCACTCGATACACGTCTATGTCTTCCCGCATTTCTGGCGTTAATTCTAGAAACTCCCTAACTGAGCGCTCAACGTCCCTGGACTGTGTGATGTAGCGTCCAACGACAATTATGTCTGCGCCCCTTTCTAAGGCTTCCTTTGCCGTTTCCGGGATTATTCCCCCAGCCACCGCTATCAAGAATTTTTTATCCTTAAAGTTTTGCCTTAACTCTTGGATCAACTCTAACCCCACGGTTTTTCCTGTTTCTTCGTCTATTCCACGGTGAATTATGACTATGTCTGGGAAATCTTTAAGCGACTTAAGCTTTTTAATAGGGTCTTCAACATTAAGCATGTCTATGGCAGCGTAGATTCCAAGCCTTTTCGCTTCATAAATGAAGGCGTCAAGAGTTTCTGTTGGTGCAACTCCAGCCGCTATAACCCCGTCTGCTGTTTCCTCATAGGCGATGTCCACCTCAACCTTTCCGACATCAAGCGTCTTTAGGTCTGCAATTATGAAGATATCCTTAGCCAGCTCGCGAAGTTCACTTACGACTTTTGCTCCATAGCGTTTTATGAGTGGAGTACCAGCCTCCAATATTATTCTGTCGCTTCTCGGAATCTGGGCGACAATTTTCTTTGTGCGTTCTAAGTCGGGTATGTCAAGGGAGATTTGCAGGTATGGCGGTCTCCAGAGGCGGGGCACCCTATAACCCAATATTGGGTGTTTGGCTCTGTCCTTGTCATAGAACACTTTCTCAAGTGGTGGATATTTAGCCATAGCCCTTTTCAACGCCAGCTTTGTTGCACTATAATTGTAGTGGTATATCTTCCTGTAGTCGCTTGCCTGTGGGTGAACAAAAACGCTGCATACAACAACCCAGTCATCCACTTTATCCTTTGGGATTATGCCCTCTTCCACGGCATCTGCAATAGCCTTGGCAACAGCAGCTTGCGCTGGCCCAAAAACTTTGTTTGCCTCCTCCATGTTTCGAATGGTGACTTTCGGCACGAGCAACGTGTGGGGTTTCGGTGGAAGATTAGGCCTTATCACTGCTAAAAGAGGCGTATGTCCCATTGAAAGATGGGCCAAACCGTTTGCGAAAGCTTCCCCAACCGGGCCGTCTTTGTCGCCTATCAGCAGGTCTATGTGGGCAACCTCGTTTCCCTCCCCGACAAGAGCCTCGCCTATAAGGTACACAGGCTGCTTTGACGGCTCTTTTTCCTCCGGCATCACCATCGCGGAAATGCCTTCGGTAGCCTTTTCAAAGTCGACATTGAACTCCTTAAGCCAAGAATAGAGCGTATCCCTATGAATACCTAACATTTTGGCGGTTCCAGAAACCGTCGGCTTGGCGGGCTTACCCGACAAAAGACTGCGGACTTCAACTTCTTTTTTAGCAGCTTCTACCAAAATCCTGAGGAATTCATCCTTAGACCCGGGCTTTTTAATATTCATTTCCGACATTTTGTAACCACTCAGGGAAAAACTTTGTCTAAATAACTATTTAAGTTTGTCGGGTTATGGACCACAAAACCCGACGGGCACATAGTCTTTTCGACACGATAAGCATCTAAAGCACAAGGCTTTCATACGAAACTACGCTTTATCTCAAAATTTAGCTTTCAGAAATTCTTGGGTGTACAAGTTGTCGACAGTGTGGACAATGTACCAGCGCCTTGTCGCCGACAGCCTTCCACCTTTTTTTGCAGAATGGGCACTCATACTCTACAGTTTTTCCAGGCACAACAAGCCATTGGCGGCTTAAAAGCCACAAAACAAATCCCAAAGCAAGTGCGATGTCTCCAAAAATGACGAGGTAAATGAGTTTAAGTTCTATTATGCCGCCAATGTTC
>JAWBRY010000015.1:11572-20219 GCA_038843545.1 Bathyarchaeia archaeon
AAGCATAGGAATAGGCTAAGAGCGTATACTGACTTTTGTTTACGAAGGACTTTCCTCATTTTGCTCACTGCTTTATTGTTATAGGGCTTCAGTTATTCGAGTTTCCAGTTCAGAATATCGCCTTCGCATCTCGCTTTTTAAACTGTCTATCTCTAGGCGAAGTCTACTCTTCGACTCAGGGGCTAAATCTTTCGACTTTGCTATTTCCTCCTCTATTTTGACTATTTCTCTTTCAGTGTCGTGTTTCATCTCTTTGGTTTTCTTAAGCAAATCCACCTTCGCCCTTTCGAGCTTCTCAAGCTGACTTTTTACGTCTTTAGCTTTCTTATCCAACTTCTCTTTTATCTTGTTCAACTTCTCTCGATATTCCCTTTCAGAGGGTCCTCCCACACCTGCAACCCGTTAGGCGTCTTTAATCATGATACTTAATAAACTTTGTTAATCGAAAATAAACAAGGATGAGTTCCAGGATTTAAAAAACATAAATTTACAGTCAATCTTCTTTGACAAGAAAAATGTATGGCTTGGCTTCAACATTCCTCTTTAATTGTTATGGTGTGAATGCCCATACTACAGTGGAAAGTCACTTGGAGTTTTCGTTACAGTTTGTTTAGGGGTGTTTGAAAAACATAACATAAAAATTTTGGTCCAAAAGATTAATTAGTGAATATTACGATATCTGATGAATGGAACAGCTTTGAATCCACGGTTAATTACCACCGGAGTAAATGGTTTGGATAATGTTTTGGATGGTGGTTTCCCTAAGGGTAGCTTGGTTGTTTTGGTTGGAAATCCTGGAACTGGCAAGACGGTTTTCTCAGCATGCTTCCTGTACATCGGTGCTGCTAACCATGGTGAGAAGGGTATATACGCTAGCTTCGCCGAGAATAAGGAAGCTTTTATAGAGAACATGCGAAGTTTCGGCTGGGATTTTGAAAGGCTTGAGCGTGAGAGGTTATTCCGCTTCCTTGACATGCTGACGGTGAAGGAGCAAGCGGTCTCCTCGGTTCTCAACATGATCATCAGCAAAGTTGAAAGGCTGGGCGCTGAAAGACTCGTCTTGGACTCTTTCTCAGCCATGGCTCAAGCCTTCAAGGAACCCATAGACGCCCGCATCATAGTCCATACGGTTCTCAGTAAGCTTATCCGAGGCATGGGATGCACAACCTTGCTGATTAAAGAAACCTACGGAGACTATAGCAAAAATATCTTCGGAGCTGAGGAGTTTGTGGCTGATGGAGTTATAAGGCTTTCCACAGAGGAGCTAGAAGGCCTGCGCCTACGAAGCCTTGAAATCCTAAAACTTAGGGGGGTGAGGCTTAAGGAGCCTGGGCTTGTTTTCACGCCTGACAGGGGGGTTTAAAGTTTTTGGGGCTTTTGAGCTTAAACCTCTAGAGGGACATGGGTCCTTCCAACCGCCTTCAGACATGCCAGGCAAATACTCCATGGGCTCAAGGGACATGGATAACATTATAGGGGGAGGTATGCCCGAAGGCTCCTTCATGATTTTGGAATGTGATGAAAAAGTGCCAATAACCGCTATTCCAGTGTTGCTTCATCCAATGACCGCAAGTTTTGTGTTAAGGGACAGGGGCGCCATCATCGGCCCCCTCCAGTGGGGTTAATTATTCTTTCCTCAGCAACTACCTAGGACTTTATGGCGTTACCCCCAAGCATTGCAGGCGAAGCCTCAGAGTAGTTACCTTGGGAAAAACCATGGAAAACGCTAAAAGCTGCAAGTATGAAATTGCCGTTGATGGCGGAGACTGGAAGAAAGATCTAGAAACAATTCTCAAAACATACGAACAGTTTGTCTCCGAAGCGGGTCATCCAATCCTGTTAATGGCGTGTGCAGCTACTATTGCAACCATTTACGGTGATAAAGAATGCTTGGAAACCCTTAAAACGGCTATAGCACATGCGAAAAATGCCGGGGCAATATTCATAGCAATAATAGGGGGCTGGATATAGAGATTTAGCCATAAAACTAAGCCTCTTAGCAGATTTCTACTTCCGTCTAACAAGAAAACATGGTTGTCTAATTCTTTATGGCGTTAAACCCAAAACAGGCTTATACGCGGTTGAATGCGACGTTTCGAAGGGCTATCCTCTACCAGAGCTAAAACCAATACTATAAATTTTACAAAAAGTATAATATAATTTGAAGAAATCATCCGACTTGATTTTTGCCCTGCAGACTTATAAAGCTCTAAACGATCTGTGGCGAAGGCGCACTTCTCATGAAAACCGCTGGAATGCAAGCAGATTTTTGGTGCTCCGGCCGGGATTTGAACCCGGGTCCGCGGCTCGAGAGGCCGCTATACTTGACCGGACTATACTACCGGAGCTTTACCGCATTCTAGTATTCAAAGGACCGGACTATACTACCGGAGCTTTACCGCATTCTAGTATTCAAAGGATGGCTTCTATTAATTTGTTTTGTAGGGCTGGTGCGGCCGCCGGGATTTGAACCCGGGTCGCCGGCTCGGGAGGCCGATGTCCTGCCAGGCTAGACTACGGCCGCGGAGGGGCTAGATGAAGATAGCATAACTTAAACTTTTAATTGTTGCTCCTTAAACTGTTGCTCTATGGGATGGTGGCTAATGGGTCTTGTTGGGTCTGGTGTTTATTTTTGGCGGGGAGGTGAGGCGTGTGCTGAAGCTGCTCTTGTGGCAGGTTGCCGGTTTTTTGCGGGTTACCCTATAACGCCTGCCACTGAGATTGTTGAGCATTTGGCGAGGCGTCTTCCTCAGGTGGGCGGCGTAGCCATTCAGATGGAGGATGAGATTGCCTCTTTGGGGGCTGTTATAGGGGCCAGTTGGGCTGGGGCAAAGGCTATGACTGCGACCTCTGGGCCTGGCTTTAGCCTAATGCAGGAAAGCATCGGGTTTGCGTTTATGACCGAGACGCCGTGTGTTATTGTTGATGTGCAGAGGGTTGGGCCGAGCACTGGGCAGGCCACGAAATGTGCGCAGGGCGATGTTATGCAGTCTCGTTGGGGTACTCATGGTGATTATTCGGCTGTTGTGCTTTCGCCAAATTCCGTTCAAGAAATGTTTGATTTGACAATAAGAGCTTTCAACCTTGCTGAAAAATACCGCACACCAGTGGTTCTCCTTTCAGACGAGGTTGTAGCTCACATGCGTGAAAAGGTTGTTGTGCCGCCCCTAGAAACCTTGGAAATAGTTAATAGAAAGAAGCCTAAACCCGGAGACAAAGCCTTTTTCGGCCTTGAAGAGGTTCCGCCGATGCCCGCTGTTGGCGAGGGGTTCAATGTGGCTGTTACGGGTTCAACCCACGATGAGTACGGTGTAAGGTTTACTGCGGACCCGCTTGTGCACCGGCGGCTTGTGGAGAGGCTTAACTGGAAAATCCAAAAACACGCTGACGATGTCGTGGACGTGGAATGCTTCAACGTTGAAAAATGTGATGTTGGAGTTGTGGCGTATGGATGTACGTCACGCACCGTGTACGATGTGGTTGAAGAGGCTAAAGCGAAAGGTATAACCGTCGGGTTTGTGAGGCTCAAAACGCTGTGGCCGTTTCCAGACACTATTGTTAAGAAGCTTGCTGAGACGGCCGGCAAGATAATTGTTCCCGAGATGAATCTTCGTCAAATTTACTTTGAAGTGAAAAGGGTTTCTGAGGGCAGGGCGGAGGTTATTCCTTTCAATAAAGTCGGAGGTGGAGAGCTGATTACTCCGGAAGAGCTGCTTGAGAAAATTTTTGAGGAGGTTAGGGGCGGATGACCGAGATGTTCTCGATCAAAAAATATCTGAGAGACTTGAAGCTGCCTTTTTGCCCGGGCTGCGGCGCGTTCACGGTTATAAACGCCTTTTTAAGGGCTGTTTATGAATTGGGCTATGAAGATTTGAGGGATTTTGTTTTCTGCAGCGGTATTGGTTGTTCTTCTTGGATTCCATCTCCGTATTTTCTGGCAGATTCTATTCACACCCCTCATGGTAGAAGCATTCCAGTGGCGACTGGTGTGAAGCTCATGCGTCCAGATCTTAACGTGGTTGTTTTCGGAGGGGACGGTGATATTGTTGGCATAGGTTTAAGCCACTTTGTGCATGCGGCGAGGCGAAACCTTGACATCCTCGTTGTAATGGTTAACAACATGGTTTACGGGATGACAGGCGGACAGGTGGCGCCTACAACACCTTTCAGGGCGAAAACAACTACGACGCCCTATGGCAGTTTTGAATATCCCTTGGATGCTGTTAGGTTGGCGGTTACAGCCGGGGCAAATTATGCGGTGCGTTGGACTACTGCCCACCAGAACGAGCTTAAGGAGGCTGTGAAAAAGGCTTTGAGGCTTAAGGGCTTCCGTTTTATTGAGGTTGTGAGCCAGTGTCCCACAGCCTTTGGGAGGCGGGTTGGTTTTAAAAGTGCCGGGGAAATGGTCAAATGGTTTAGGGAAAACTCGATAACACTGGAGCAAGCTGAAAAATTGAGCGAGGAAGATTTAGCCGCAAAAATCGTTGTCGGCGAGTTTGTTGAGAGGAGTAAGCCAACCCTAACGGAGAACGTTTACGCCATGATAAGGGAGGCGCAGAAAATTGGGCAGAATTGAAGTAAGAATTTGTGGATTGGGCGGGCAAGGCGTGGTTTTGGCTGGGCAAGTGCTCGGCAGAGCGGCTGTTTACGACGGCTGGAATGTTGTGCAAACCCAGAGTTATGGAGCCGAAGCTAGGGGCACATCGGCCAAAAGCGAGGTGGTAATTTCCGATGGCCCAATAGGTTTCCCAATGGTTAGAAAATGCGATATACTTGTCGCCATGAGTCAAGAAGCCCTAGATAGAAACGTTAAGGACTTGAAGGATGGCAGCCTTCTCTTAATCGACGGGGGGCTGGTTAAAAATGTGCCGAAGATCAACGCCAAGGTCTATGCGGTGTCAGCAACCAAAATTGCAGAGGAAAACTTTAAGGAACGTTTGTATGCGAACATGGTGGTTTTAGGTGCTTTGAACGCTTTGACCAAGCTTGTTAGCGAAGAATCCATGGAGAAGGCTATAGTGGACACTGTGCCGGAAAAGTTTGCAGCGACAAACTTGCAAGCATATAGAAAAGGCAGAAGCTTGCAGATATAGGGGAAACTGTTATTTTTTGAAGTGCAAGCTATAGCTTAGAGGAATTCTGGTTGAGTCGGAAAATAACCTACGCGGCTGTTGGTGTCGATCGAGAACTGAGAGCTGAAGCGAAAAAGGCTTTACGCCTTCTAAAAAGCACTTACCGATTCAGCTGTTACGGCGAAATTGTCCAGCTTCCCTTCGGAAATGTTTTCCCGTTCCGCGGCGACTGCTATTTGGATCTTGTCATCGAGGGTGTTGGCACAAAAGTTCTTGTCGCCCAGTTGGCTGGCAAATACGACACAATAGGCATTGACGGCGTGGCAATGGCTGTTAACGATGTTGTCCGTTCCGGCGCTCGACCGTTAGCCGTTGCGGATAACATTCACGCCCAAGTCTCTGATCCAGTTCTGGTTAAAGAGTGGATGAAAGGCATTGCTAGGGGGGCTGCCGAAGCCGGGTGCGTGGTGCCAAGCGGCGAGATAGGCGACGTGGCAGAATTGATTAAAGGCTTGGTTGAGGGGAAAGGCTTCGACATGGTTTTCGCGGCAATAGGCGAGGTTTCAAAAGACAAGATTATCACTGGCAGAGACCTTAAACCCGGCGACGTCATCATAGGTTTGCGGAGTTCCGGCATCCACAGCAACGGCGTAACCTTGGCCAGAAAAATCTTATTTAAGCAGTGGGGCGGCAAGTACGAGCCGTTCGATGTTCCAGAGCCTCTGAAGCGGGAACTTGTTTACGAAGTTTTGGAGCCGACCAAAATTTACGTTAAACCGGTTCTAAGTGTTGCTGAGCATGTGAGGGTGAAGGCGGCGGTGCACATAACTGGAGACGCCTATTTGAAGTTTAATCGCTTAACCCTTTTCTCAAAGGGTGTAGGCTTCGAGTTCAACAATTTTAAGCCTCAACCAATTTTTGACTTAATCCAAAAAACCGCCATGGAGCTTGGCGGCCAAATACCTGACGAAGAGATGTTTAAAACCTTTAACATGGGGTGGGGCTTCGCGCTGATAGTTGATCATGCGGATAAGGATGAAGCCCTTGATGTCTTGGAAAGGGCGAAGGTGCACGCGGAGGAAATAGGCTGTGTAACAAAGGCGAGGGGTATCCGAATCCTCCACAAGGGTAAGCGGATTGTTTTGAAATAGAGTAGCCTTTTACATTTCTAATTGAAAAGTGTTTAAATCTCCTTGCGTCAGAGATTAGCCTATGAAGTTTCGTTTAAGAGTTGAAGTTGGCCTAAAACCTGGACATAGCGACCCGGAGGGCGAAACCACAGCCCGCTTGTTAAAGGAGCTTGGTTACAGAGTTGAGCGAGTTAACGTTAGCAAACTGTACACCATTCTTCTTGAGGCGAATTCGAAGGATGAAGCCGTTGCAAAGGCTGATGAAATGTGTAGACGGCTTCTGGCCAACCCCACAAAGGATAATTACACGATCATTGTTGAGGAGGAGAAATGACCTCAAGCCTCTATATTCGCAGGGATACGTCTTTCCCACTTTACGAAATAAACCTTTTGGAGGCTTCGGACCGACAGCTTTTGGATGTTAGCCGAGAGCTTGGCTTAGGCTTAAACCTTCAGGAAATGAAAGCCCTACAGCGGTATTTTAGGCGTAAGGGTAGGAACCCCACAGATGTGGAGCTTCAAACCTTTGGACAAACTTGGTCCGAGCACTGCTTCCACAAAACTTTTAAGGGCGTAATAAAGTTCAACGGCAAAGAAATTGACAGTCTTTTCAAAACCTACATTATGAGGGCGACAAGGGAAATCGATGCCAAATGGTGTTTTTCCGTTTTTGAGGATAATGCTGGCATAATACGCTTCGAAAAAGACTGGGGCGTCGCCGTTAAAGTTGAAACCCACAATCACCCATCCGCCATAGAGCCCTTCGGCGGAGCAGCAACCGGGGTGGGCGGCGTAATCCGCGACATTCTGGGCGTTTGGGCTGACCCCATCGCGTGCACGGATGTTTTAGGCTTCGGTCCACTAGACTATCCGTACGAGAAGCTTCCTACGGGCGTGAAGCATCCTAAATACATTTTCATGGGCGTTGTAGCCGGCATTGGGCATTACGGTAACAATATGGGGATTCCAACGGTGAACGGCGCCATATACTTCGACGAAAGCTATGTTGGAAACGTTGTCGTATACTGCGGCTGCATTGGGCTTCTGCCATTGCGAAAGTTTAGACGGTGCGCCAAGCCAGGCGACATAATTGTTTTGGCCGGCGGAAAAACTGGACGAGACGGGATTCATGGTGTCACCTTCGCGTCTGCAGAGCTTACTGAAGAGTCAGAGGAAGTTTCGAGACCGGCGGTACAGATTGCGAACCCTATTGAGGAGGAGAAGCTTAAGAGGGCTATAATTGCTATTCGCGATTTGGAGCTTGCCTCAGCCATAACAGACTTGGGTGGAGGAGGCCTTTCTTCTGCCGTCGGCGAAACCGCAAAGAGGTTTAACTGTGGCGCTGTAGTTTACCTCGAAAAAGTCCCGCTAAAATATCCCGGGCTGGCTCCATGGGAAATTTACATTTCCGAATCTCAAGAGCGCATGCTTTTGGCTGTTCCACCCGAAAACCTTGCCAAGGTTTTGGAGATTTTTCAAAGCGAAGACGTTGAAGCCACAGCTATAGGCGAATATACAGACGACAAGGTTCTGCGAATCTTTTACATGGGCGAAAAAGTCGCGGAAATAGACATTCCCTACCTTTTCGAGCCTCCAAGAGCGGTGCGCACTGCCGAGTACATTCCGCCAAGGCTTGAAGAGCCCAATTTTCCAGAACCGGAAGACTTGACGGGCGTTCTTATACAGCTTTTGGCTTCGCCGAACATTGCCAGCCGGGAAAACGTGGTGCGAACCTATGACCACGAGGTTAAGGGCAACACTGTTCTCAAGCCTTTGCACGGCGAAGTTGGCGGGCCAAGCGACGCCGCCGTCCTTAAGCCCTTAAAGGATTCTTGGCGTGGTTTAGCCGTTTCCTGCGGCATGAACCCAAACTATGGGCGGATAGACCCGTATTGGATGGCAGCTTCAGCCATAGACGAAGCCATAAGAAACAATGTGGCTGTAGGCGGCAGAAGAATAGCGTTGCTCGACAATTTCACGTGGGGCAACCCCGAAAAACCGGATAGACTTGGCAGCCTAGTAAGGGCTTGTGAGGCTTGCTACCGTTTCGCCAAAGCCTTCAGAGCACCCTTCATATCCGGAAAAGACAGCCTATACAACGAGTCTCCAGCCGGCCCCGTTACGCCAACCCTACTAATAACTGCCGTTGGCATTGTCCCCGACATCCGTGTAACCGTCTCATTAGACGTTAAGGCGCCCGGCGACAGCATATACCTTGTCGGAGAAACCTACCACGAGCTTGGCGGCTCGGAATATTATAGGCTTATGGGCTTTCTTGGAAAAACTGTACCAAAGGTTCGCTCAACAAAGGCGCGAAAAACCTTCCGTGCCATTGTGAGGGCTATTGACTTGGGGCTGGTAAGCGCCTGCCACGACCTGTCTGAGGGCGGCCTAGCCGTGGCGGCAGCTGAAATGGCTTTCTCCGGCGGCTACGGTTTGGAGCTT
>JAWBRY010000016.1:0-3157 GCA_038843545.1 Bathyarchaeia archaeon
CATAGTCCTATCCGTCCAACGAGTCCACTTGGTGAAGGGCGGCGAGAGAAAAGCCTACAGGCGGGTGATGAACGTCAATGAAATAGCCGACTATGAGGATTACCGCACGGTTTTCAAGTGGCATCCAACCAAGGACGAGCACATTCCATCGTTAAACAAGAGCGTAATGCTCTCTAACATTTCAGAACGCCTCGGCGTAGAAAGAAAAGAGCTGCTTGAAGAAATCGAGAGGCGCAAAAGAATCCTCCACTGGATGAGGGAACGCAACATTAGAAGCTACAAAGATGTGGCTGCAATAATCGCCGAGTACTATGCAAGGCCGGAGCAGATCTACGCGAAGGTTCTTGCCGGAGAGGAGGTGAAAGCTCTTGCCGCTCCTAGAAGCCCTTGAAGCATGGTCATTCCGCATCTTCGGCAGAGTAGCCCCATACTTCCTAAAACATGTGGTTGAGTTTAAAGACTAGCTGGAAAGGGCGAAAATTAAAATCTACCCTGAAACCTATGTTTCGCTGATGCTTTTTCTTGCAGTTCTAACAGTGCCCATTTCAATTTTATCAATAGTGTTGCTGTACCTTTACGGATTTATCCCGCTGGTCTTTCTGGTTCCACTTCCGACATATATCATGATAGGGTTCTTCCTCATCCCCTTGTCGAGGGCTGGGGAAAGAGCCGCCAACCTTGAAAGGGAAATGCCCTTTGCGGCTGCCTACATCAGCGTTATGGCTTCCGGAGGAATAGCCCCATACACAAGCTTCAAACGGCTGGCGGAAGTGGAGCTTATGCCAGCCATGCGGGCAGAGGCAAGGGAAATAATAAAGGATGTGGAGATTTTCGGCATAGATCCCTTAACGGCTATAGAGAACGCCGCTAAAAGAAATCCGTTAGACATTTTTAGAGACTTTTTAGCCGGATACGCTTCAACAGTTATCATTGGCGGAGACATAGGCCACTTTCTTGAAAGAAAGGCTGAAGACATCTTCAAAATCAGAGCTATGCGGGTTAAAGCTGCAGCGGAAAGGCTTGGAATGCTCCTTGAAACCTTCATAATAGTCATGGTTTTGATGTCGCTTTGCTTCTACATACTCTTCAGCGTTGAATCCATATACAGCGTAGGCATCTCCATGTATTCAGGCATAATTCTCTACACGTACATTTTTACACCCTTACTATCGTTAATGTTCATATATTTGGCCCACAGCATGCAGCCAAAAACACCCGTCGTGGACATGCGGCCCTACAAGGCCTTTGGAATTTCAAGCATTTTCGGCATAACACTGCTGCTTTTGCTGACAAACTTTTTTGGTTACGTGCAACTGCCCTTCTTCAGCCAACTCCAGACGGTGGTTGACCTGTCTGTAGCCATCGCTTTATCCTTGTTTGTAGCTACTTTTCCAGCAGCCATCGTGCACCATAAGGTAGGCAGCAAAAAAGCCAGCATGGAGCAAGGCATAACAAGCTTCCTAAGAGACTTAACGGAGGTTAGAAAGACAGGTTTGTCTCCGGAGAAGTGCATTGAAAGCCTTGCCAACCGCGACTACGGCGAGTTCAGCAAGGAGCTCCGCAAAATAAGCTCTGAAATCTCTTGGGGGGTCCCTGTCAGAAAAGTGATTATGGACTTTGTTAAGCGGGTTAAAAGTTGGATGGCCCAGCTTGTCATGTTCCTCCTCGTGGAGACGATAGACGTGGGCGGAGGCACCATAGCCATGATTGAATCCCTTGCAAGATTCAACAACCTAACCCAGGAGGTTGAAAAGGAGAAGAGGATGGCTGTCCGCCCATACATTATGATGCCATACTTCGCCGCCATCCTCCTAGTGGCAACAACAGTGATGATGATAGGCTTCACTTCCGGCACTCTAGGCGTCGCCGGAACAGGCCAAACAAAAGACTTGGGACCCATGATAACGACATTTGTAACTTCAGCCATATTCCACAGCTATTTAATCGGCATAGTTGCTGGCAAAATAAGCGAGGAATCCATAGCAGCCGGCTTCAAACACGCCTCAATCCTCGTTATAATCGCCATTTTAGCCGCCAAGCTGGTGCCATTGTTCGTGAAATTTGGTGTCTGAGAGAGGGAGGAAAACCTTGAAAATCAAGAATCTGAAAGGCACAAAATCCAAGAGGAATATTAAAGCCGTAAGTCCAGCTATATCCACAGTCATACTTACAAGCGCCATCGTTGTGCTTTTGCTTGTCACAATAGTCTTCGCAAACAACTTCTTGAGCGCTAGAATGACTGAAAACGAGTTCAGCGCCATGAAACAGTTCATGCAGACAGTGGCTCTCCAAATAGACGACGTGGCGTGGATTCCCGGACGTGTACAAACAATTCGTTATGCAAGCAAATACGGCCATGTAAGCCTTGAATATGGGAGTAGGGGTATGAGAGGTGAGAATGGCACATTGATCTATAGAGTTTACATACTTGAAGGTTCAAATTACAAGTCTTTTGCTAACTTTTCTACAAGCATTATTTTGTTCAACGTGCCAGTAAGCAGCTACTCTCTTGGCAACAATTACTATGAGAGAATTTTCCCCTCAAGTGGCTCTTTTCTGCAGAAAGGTGCATCGGCACCTGTAAGCCATGTTTTCGTTGTTGAAAAATTACCCATGGACGACGGCAACTACATTAGAATAGTTGTGGCACCATGTATAAGGGTTTTAAACTCAACCTTGGGCACGACAAAATACTTCAGATTCTTTTTACCCATTCTTGTTCCCGGAAGCAGCCCCCGCCTCTCCCAATCGGTAACCCTTGCCAGCAGATCGGTTTCTGTTAAAACTGGAGTATGCAATGCCGTGAGGATAACCGTTGACTTTTCAAGGGAAAGCTTCCAAAAAGGATTCAACGAGAATTTCTTCAAGTTTGAACAAATAACGGAGTTTTTTGACGTTCCAGACGGATCTGTCATAGAATTTTATACGGGTACCGTGGTGGTTTCCCTTGGACTGCATGGTTAGGAGGCATCCACTATGGCGCACATAACCATTGAGTATGTCATAATGCTTCCCATTCTGATAATGCAGATCCTACTGTTTCCCTTAACCGCAAGTTGGCTGATGAACATATGGGTGGACTCACGAAGAACCCTTGCACTTCAAGAGGTTGCAAGCCACCTTGGAAGTGTCATCCAACAAGTCTACTTCATCTTAA
>JAWBRY010000016.1:3210-20204 GCA_038843545.1 Bathyarchaeia archaeon
CTAGCAAAGTCTTAACTATAACACTTCAGTTAAAAGGAACAAGAACAACCGCAACCACAACGGTTCTTTTAGGACAAAATGTTGTCTGGCGGGAATCCACCTACATAAGCAATTCTCCAAATGCCTGTATAATCGCCCAGAAATTCCTAAACAAAACTATCCTCCTGGCTTTTGGAGGGTAACCCAGCCATGGCTGGCTCAACAATAGACCACCTAATCGCCATGACCATTTTCCTAGGAGCAATACTGATTTTTGTTGGTTTGTTTAATCAAATAATTCAAACAGCCATCCTATACCAAAGAAACAGATACCTCGCCACAAAATGCAGCGACCTCCTAGACAACATACTCTTAAACCCAGGTATACCGGAAAACTGGGGAAGAAGTGACTCTATACCCACAAGTTTTGGGTTACAAGATCCGGAGTTTAAACAATACAGACTAAGTCCTTTTTCATTGATGCGATTGCAATCTGCTGTTGGAGAGCCAATCTATTACCCAGGGACTCGACAATGGTATAGTAACATTACAATGGGGTTCGGTAACTTTCTGTTGGTGTCTAATGCGAAGGCACTAAATTATTCAACAGTTGCTAAACTTCTAGGGATAAACAATACTTATGGATTTCAGTTAACCATAACGCCAATAGTGGATGTGACCATAAAAGAGATCCGCGCTGGCAGCCCCTTAATCGTAACCGTAACTGCAACTGGGAAAGGTTTTCCATTAGCTAATGCCCTTGTAAGCTACTGTCTCATAAGCGTTATTGAGAAGGGAGAAGGAAGCTACCCTGATTATATCACGATGGTAGGTACTTCTTACACAGACCAAACAGGCCTAGCAACGCTATCATTCAATAATATAAAAGCTGGAAACTCTTACGCCTTAATAGTTTATGTACGTGTCAGCGGGCTCGTTGGAGTAGGCTTTCGCCAACGTGTGACAGGAGATAAACGTTATGTCATTCCGCTTGTGGAAAGTTTTGAATCTGGAGTAGGGCGAGTGATACTCGCCCACAGCTATGACGTACACCAATTTGGGCCGCCGGAATCAGCAGTATTTTACAACGCAACTTTCGTTCAGCTAAGCGAAGACTTCACCATCCGTGAAGTTCTAAATTACAAGGGGAAAATAGGTAAGATCAATTATGGAAAAGGCAGCCAGTTTTATTACGATGTAATTACTTTACCGCTTGACCCAGGAATCTTGATAGTCACGTATCAAAGCAACAATGAATATGGCGTTATTTTAATGCCTTGGGGTGTAAGCGCCATGGCTTTTCCAGTGGTCTTCGGCGAAGACCCTTCAAACAAAACTTGGGTTGCCACAGACATTCGTCAAGTTGTTGTGGATAAAGTTGTTTATCAAGCCAAACTCGCCTTGTGGAGCCTTGAAGGCTACCAGGTGATAGGCTGATGATGCGTACAATAGAAGTCTTCCTAGTTATAATAATAATAACAGGGGCGTTCATCATAGCCTCCTTCTACGCTGTGCTACCAGTCCCGAGGCGAGTTTCACCCCTAAACCTTCGAAGGCTAGCCCTCACAACGCTTCAGGTTTTAGACGCAGACTATTCTTTAAGCGACGTAGTCTTCAAAGACCCAGATGACCCGGCTTGGAGCCAGCTTCAAGTAGCCCTTTCAGCACTTCTACCCCCAAATATAGTTTACAATCTGACTGTTTACATCGTACGGGGCGAAAGTGGGGAACAACTTTACATACCTTGGAAGTCTATTTCAAACGCTGAAAGCTTAGGAATACAATCCGAAGCCTCATCATACTTAGTGACTTCTTCCAACGTAACTTTCAGGTTTATTCCAGAAAAAATTGGAGAACGCCAAGGTGCAAGCGGTACACTTTACATACTGAATTGTAGCGATGCCAGGGGATGGTGGATTACAGGCTATACAGCTCACACATTGGCTCAAGACCTTTACAACATCCTCTCGCCATATTTCCGAAAAACGATAGTAATAAACGATACGGATCAATTCGCAAAAATACTCAAGGGAGAATCTTTAAGTAATGAAGCTGTACGAAATGCTGTGTTAATAAATACGTTTGGGGAAGCTATACCAATACCTTCAGGATATTGTAAATCTCCCTATTCTGACGATACATACGCGCGTTATTGCCATTTTCTAGGCGAAAAAGTTCGCGAATACAATTGGACTTGGGTAAGTATAGTGGGTTATCCCTTCTATTACGTAACAAACACAAAAATTTTCACAAGACCAGGAGACCAGAATACTTATGGAATCTATGGAATGAAACTTGTCGGCCGATTAAACGACCAAAATCGTGGACAATCCGGGTTAAGAGCTTTTCTCCAAGGATTAACCAATAAAACGTACCAGTACAATAGCAGCAGACTTGCATACGATGTTGGTGAAGTATACCTTAGCAAAAAGGTTAAAGAAAACTGTAACTATTATGGGATCTATCCATCTTGCAATCAAACCTCAACAAGGGCCATATCAAAATCGATATTAACGGATTATCCTAGCCTTGTCGTTGGATTGCTTATATTTAATGAAAAAAGCGGCTGTTACCCTGGCGCCCTATTTAATCACATAAGTGGCGGCAAACCCTGGCGCCCTATTTAATCACATAAGTGGCGGCAAAATCGCGGGGTCGCTGTTGGCATTAGGTTTAACAAGAACTCCGGATATTCGCTTAACTGCCATCAGCGTTCTTTCCTACTATAATCCTAGGCTCTACCCATTAGAGTACACCGCTGCTGATGCTACTAGACTTGTTGTTTTACAACTCGGACAGGTGGGAGGGGTGTAGCCTTGAACCGTAAGGGTCAGTTTTCGATTATTGCTGCCCTGCTTGTAGCTGTCATACTAATCGCAACGGTCATAGTCACCTATTCCATCATCCGCAGTAGTCCAGTTTCAGACATCCCGCAGGTCTTAAGCGCAATAGATGAAACCAACCTCGCCCTTAGACAAGTTTTGGGGTTTACAATAGGTTATTATGGATCTGTGCTACAAGTAACTGGCAACACAACATACGCAAAAATGTTAGCTGAAAACTACCTTAGCAGCGGCCTCATTTACATTGCAGATATGCACCCCGATTGGGGGGCATCTTTTAGCGTGACTACTGTAAAATTGCAAGCTCGATGGTTTGAAAGAATGAGCTACAGCATGGGAAACTTAAAAGTGAGTTACAATCTGACAGGCTTGGGAATCTATGGCGTGTCCTATGAGGTTACCTGTAAATTAAATGTGAGCATAGTAAGGACTGTTGGCAACAAGGCTTATTTAAGTACAATAGCAGATGAAAATAAGTCCCTTGTAAACTTGGGGAAAAGTAACTTCAAATTTTATAAATATGACTATGAAAGCTCAGAGTGGAAACTTGCTCCGGTAACAGAACTTAAAGTGCTGTTGGAGGGGAAAAACGTATTATATGAAATAGGTTTGCCTTCCGGAGTGGACCCCGATTCTTACGTAATTCAAGTGGAGGATGAGAGAGGCATAAAAGTTGTAGCGTCCTCCTCTAATCGTTATTCGCTTTCAATAAGATTGAACCCGGAAGTTTTAGAGACAAAATACGCGGTAACGGGTGACTCCAACGTTATTGGGCCTCCTGATGGAGTATATACCACTGTGACAAAAAATGGTGGTACTTGTTCTGTGAGTAAGTATCAAGGCGGAACTGGGATAATCAGACAAGTGTTTTTTAACATCACTTACTACGGTTCGGGCAACGGGAACCTAACATGGGCTTGTCAGCTGCCTAATGGCACATGGTATGACATTGGAACGCTGGAAAAGGGTGGAAGCGCAGCATATCCAAAGACCGCTTCTTTTAATGCTACGACATTGTGGCCGCAATGGACATGGGGTGCTCTTAACAGCACAGTTATTCAATTTATGAACAAGCTCAAAAATAATGTTTCATATGTCGATGCAATATACGTCACACTTTTAGTTGAAAAGGATCTTTACTCAAGTCTTAAAAATGCAACGATGGTTATTGAACTGTTACAGAACGGCACGTTACGTTGGTTGGGTCAAAGCCTTGAAATGAAAACTAAAGTTAAACCGATTCCGCCGATCCCGGTCAAGTCAATACGTGTGAACCAGACAATAAACGGTGTAAACTGTGAGGTCCCGTTTCAGATAGAGTATTGGGTCTCCGACTACAGAGTGCCGCTAGGCTTGGCAAGCAACACGAGCCTTTTTGACAATAGACACATGATAGTTTTTCTAATAAATCCAAATGTCTCGAAGGTAACAATTTGGTGGAATGGAGAAGACAAGGCGGTTCAAACACCTCTCGCATATAAGAATAAATACTTCCGGTATAAATTTGTCAGCGACACGGTACCTATAACGATAAGTAACGGGATTTTAAACTTAACAATCGACTTCTCACTCCTTGATGGTGTAAATTCATTTAAGGTAATTTCAAGAGTGAATACATTTTCAGCTACGGCAGTATTTATGCGTATTAACGGAAGGATCGCTCACTATGGCTGGTCTAAACCAATGTATTCCGTCTTAAATGGTCCAGTGCGAGCAGTTTTGCATCACGAAGTTGAGTGGCCGAGGTCGCAGGAGTGGCCGGATGGTGGCATTCCCAACTGTCCAAATGTTTACGCCCATATTGTGTTAACGCTTCCAGCAAATGCCACATACTATACGTATCAACTCCGCCTCATATTCCTAAATTCAACGGGTATGTCGAGAACCATCAGAGATCTTTGCCCTATCAGTGTTAGAACGACCGAGAGTAACACCTTGACTGAAAATGGCACTTTGGGATTGTATCCAAAGGTTTCCACAGCATCAGGTTTATTCTATAACGCCTCAGGCGTTTGGCAGCACCATTGGGCTCAAATAACTAACCCCACGTTAACAAAGGGTGTTGGAATAATGTTTACAGATGCTGCCAATAGACTATTATACTATTTTGATAACAAAAATGAGTACAATATATTAGGTAAAAAAACCGGCGCCCTTAACATAACAGCCAACATCGGAACCATTGAACTGCTTCCAGTAGCCAAGTTGCTTAATGCCCCAGTTAGCTTCACACACGCTTTAGATATTACATGGTATGGTGCAATTGTTACATTTGACGGCACAACTCCCATCTACAAGAAGGAAGGAAATAAAATTTCGGGTTTGTGGGTTCTTGTGGAACACCCACCTGTTGTAAGTGTCGTTGCTGAAGGGTGATTTTGAATTTGGATTTCAAGTTCATATATGTTAAATAAGCAATTGCCAAATTTCCTAAACTAGCGCGAAAGGTGGCAGTTATGAACACCAAAACCCTGTTAAAGTCTAGGAGGGGTATATCCCCAATCCTCGCCACACTCCTACTAATCGTAATAGCCGTAGCAGCCATAGTGGTAACTTACGCGTGGATAATGACCTACATGAGCAGTGCTGGGCATCGGGCGGGGGTTATGATAGAAATCGAGAATGTTTATTTCCACGACGAGAAAAACGTGACAGTTACTGTTAGAAACGTTGGCACTTCGGACACTAGTTTGGCAAGCATTTACATGGGCGAAAGCAGGGACAACCTATTAAGGATCTGGAGTGGAAGCGAACCACTACCAGCAAAAAGTGACGTGACAATAGAAATAACGCTAAACAAGAACTACACGTCACAGAAGACTTACTACTTTAGAGCGGTGACTGCGGAAGGGCAAGAATCACCTTTATACCAAGCAAGGGCTCCATAACGCTTAATTTTTCTCAAAGTCGCAAGCGGCCTCGCGTTTTCCCTCAACCAGCGGCAATTTAAAATTCAAGCGTACAAATTTTTGATTGAGGCGTGCACATGCTTTTGGTGTTGATCGGTGTAAAAATTGTTCTTTCAATGGCTGTTTTGCTTTACGCTTCCTGGAGTGACTATAGAACTCGTGAAGTTAGCAACAATGTTTGGATTATCTTTGCTCCTCCGGCTTTTGCCTTAACCTTTGCTGAACTTTTTCTTTTTGATTTTTCTGCTCTGCCCTTTTTCGGTTTATGTTTTGGCTTAACAGCCGCCTTCGCCATAATCCTTTTCTATGCTGGAGGCTTTGGCGGCGCGGACGCGAAAGCTTTAATGTGTTTGGCTTTGGCTTTGCCTTTTTATCCGCAGGAGCTTTTTTCGCCATTTTCCGGCGAAATTTCACCTTTCATGCGGATGTTTTTCCCGTTAACTGTTTTCAGCAACGCCATAATGCTTGCGGCGTTAACAGCGGTCTACCTTCTTGTCCATAACTTGGCGTGGCGGTGGAAAACTGGCAAGGCTCTTTTTGAAGACGAACAGAAAAGCGAGTCTATAGGCAAGAAAATCTTGGTGCTTTTGACGGGCTACAAGGTTTCTTTTTGGAAGGTTAAGGAGAAGTGGCATCTTTATCCTCTCGAGGATGTGGAGAGGACTCAAGACGGAGTTAAAAGGAGGCTTGTGGTTTTTCCGAAAGACGAGGGCAGAAACGCCGTAGTTGAAAGATTAGAGGAAGCGGTTAAAAACGGCGAAATTCCAGAGAAGGTTTGGGCGACGCCTGGACTGCCCATGCTCATATTTATGACTGCTGGGCTTGTGATTGCGCTCTTTTACGGCGACATGGTCTGGGGCATAGTCCGCTTCCTTCTAGGATGAAATATGCAAAAACGTTAATTCGTTAAGCCTAAAAATTTCATGAGAAGGGCGTGAAAGTTGCTGGATAGGTGTTTAGAGGAAGTCAAGGGTTTTTTGAGGGGGTTGGAAGTTGGAAGAGAAATACATGTTGTCGTCATGCCGGACTTTTTTATGGACAGGTTCGTCGCTTTGAACTTTGACTTAGAAACCTTTGTGAGCATGGTTGCAAGCGTTGTAAGGCGGAAAGGTGGAAGTGTCGACGGCATAGTTCAAAAGGACTTTAGAGGCGGAAATGCCGTAAACACTGCTTCGGCGTTAGCCCGCTTAGGCGTAAAAGTCACACCAATAATATGCACTGACAAGTTTGGCTTTCAACTCTTAAAGTTTTACCTTAAATCGCCTAGAATTAGCCTATCTCACGTCAAAATTGTTGAGAAGCCTTCCATAACGACAGCTCTGGAATTCCAAACAGCGGACGGAAGAACAAACGTTATGTTGAGGGATGTTGGCTCACTGGCCGATTTCGGACCACAAAACCTCAGCGGCGAAGACTTTGAAGTTATCCGAGACGCTGATTATGTATGTGTTTTTAACTGGGCTGGAACAAGGAAATTCGGAACGGCCCTCGCCCAGACGGTTTTCCGGCACGTTAAAGCAGAGGGCAAGGGTAAAACCTATTTCGATTCCGCTGACCCAACCCCCAATGAAGAGAAAGCGCCGGACTTAATAAAGAGGGTTTTGCAAGCGGATCTAGTGGATATTTTAAGCCTAAATGAAAACGAGGCAGTCTTTTACGCTAACCGTCTAGACCCGAAGATAAAAAGCCTCGGGCAAAAGCTTAACTTTGAAGAGCTGGCCGTTGAATCGGCCAAAACACTTGCCAAACACCTGAATACGAGAATAGACCTCCACACCACAAACATGTCCGCGACCTTCACAAGAAACAGCCAAGTGATTATTCCAACTTTCAAAGTGCCAGTTTTAAGAGCCACAGGGGCTGGCGATGCTTGGAACGCTGGAAACATCGTTGGCGACGCTTATGGGCTTCCAGACGCTGTAAGATTGACGTTGGCCAACGCCACCGCCGCCTACTACATTTCAAATCCAAGAGCAGAGCACCCTACTCGCGAACAGCTCAGGAAATTCTGCGATAAGTTGAGAGGCAAATGGAAGACCAAAACAGATAAAAGTTAGCCCCCTAAAAGAAACAACAAAAACTGGAGATGCCTTGTGGTGCCAACGGAAATCTTCGACATAGACAAGTTCGTGGAAATCAGCGAAAGAGCAGAATATTGCGCGGTAAAACGCTTAAAAGATGTTGTAAAACTGAAGCTCCGCACGTCAAAAATGCTTTACACACTTAAAGTTGACCCATCAAAAGCTGAGGAAGTTATCAAGAAACTCCGATGCGAAATCCGCGAAATATAACCTCCAGTAAGCCTATTTTTTGAAATATGCCTGAATTCCACTTTGTATGTCCAGCAAGGCCAAAATGGCTTTAACCCTAAGCTCAAAAACCACATAATCATCCTCCACGAACAGTGGAATTCCATCCAACGCTTCTAACACCATTTCTGGAGCCGCAGAGTCCAAGTCAACAACGTCAACCTTATCCTCCTCAATGTTTAGCTTATTAGCTAGATCTACAGCAAGTTCTCCCAAATCATATAGGTTATGGGTCTCCCGAAATATACTGCGACGTCGTAATCATCCTTGAAAGAATACCCCTTGGCTCTGCTGCCGAATAAAAATGCCGTTCTCACTTTTCCTTTGAATAATTCACGTAGACTTCCACGTAGGGTGTTTGAGACGGGCGGATCTACTGGTTTATCCTTTAAACCTGCTTTTAAAACGTCAGCGATTCTCGGGGCATCTCTTACAAGCTTCTTCGCCGAGTCGATTACGATTTCTTTGTCAATAATAGTGTAGGAGTGCACGGAGATGTTTCTCATTCCAGCCATAGGCCTCAAAATTTTGGCATCGTTTTCGCTCAACAATCCAGCTTCTACTAGCATACCTACTTCCGAATAAACTTTTGGCGTTCTTCCCCCCAGGGCTGAGATCACCATTATTCCCAGGTCGAGAAGCGCTTGTATAGTTAGTTGGACAAGTCTCTCGATTCCTTTGTAGCTCTTTTCATTTTCTAGTTCACGGACAAGTTCTACAACCTGATTTGCTTGCTGTTCGATTCTCTCCTTTATTTTCAAAATTTCCCCACAAATTGAATTATAACCATTTAATAGAAAAGGCTTCCCTTAATTTTACTGCCAAAGCTCCAGTTCTCGGTTGTTATATGGTGTTTAGGAAATGAAAAATGAGGGGAATGGTGCTGTTTAGCTTCTGAATTTTTGAAGTTTTGTTAGGAGTTCTTTGTCACCTTCATAGTCTCCGGCGCATGTGGCTATTACGCCGTCCACTAGTCCGTCGAGTTTGCTGGCAACTTCTTCGATGTGTTCCATTGTGGTGGTTGTTGGCCAGCCTATCATTTTCACCATTTCAGCGTTTTTCGGTGTTCCAATGAGGAAGTATGTGTATATGGGTTTGTTTAGGCGTTTGCATTCTTTGGCTACTTGTTCCAGCATGGGGAATGTTTTGTCCTCAAGTCTCATGAAAAAGACAAAGTCCCATGGTTCCCTAACGCGGGCTAATGTTTCTTCAACAGTTTTGCGGGCTGTGAGCAGGCATCCCAGCTTAACAGTTTTCAAGCGTATTGTGTTACGTAGAAAGTCCCGAGCCTCTTCTGAGGACTTGAACATCTTTATTGGCTCGCCGTATTTTGGTATGTCCCCCATGGTGAGGACGAGTCCGTCTAGGCCTACAGCGTCAGCGGCTAAGGCTAGACCTCCAACTTCTACAGGGCCTTTATAGTGCAGTATAAATATGGGTATCACTGTTTTATCTGGATATTTGGTTTTAAGCACACATCCCACTGCTGTTCCGCTAGGCGCCGGCATGCCAGCAGCGCTGTCGGTTATGTTCCATCCGTCAACGAGGTCTTTAACCTCATCTGCAAGCTTCATGAATTTGCGGGTTGGAACAAACTCGTGCAGTATTTTCATGTGCATCATCTCGCGTTTTTTAAAGAACTGCTAGGGTTAAAAATTTTTGCATGCAAGCTGTCAAAAACTTTGAAGCGAAATTGTTAGAAGCGTTTGCTCCAAATAGGCTTTGGGGAGTACCGTGAAGAATAATGTTGTTCAGATAATTGGGATTGAAGGCATACCAATAGTGAAGGCTGGAGATAACATTGCGGAACTTATATGTAAAGCCGCTGAAGAGCAGGGCACCCCCATACGGAACGGTGACATAATAGTTGTTGCCCACATAATCGTTTCTAGGGCAGAAGGGCGTGTTTTGCCTTCAGCTTTTGCAAGGAATATCGCTGAGCTTTATGATAAAGATCCAGCCTTGGTTGAAGTTGTTCTTAGAGAGGCTATAAGCATTAGGAGGATGGCTGACGGCAAGATAATAACTGAAACAAGACACGGTTTTGTCTGCTCCAACTCCGGGGTTGACAAGTCTAATGTACCCGGGAGAAACTGTATAGCACTTCTACCGGAAGATCCAGATGCTTCGGCCAAAAAGATTAGGCTTGAAATTAAACGGTTGACAGGCTGCGACGTTGCTGTAATAATTTCTGACACGCACGGCCGCCCCTTAAGGAAGGGCGAAGTAAATGTTGCAGTTGGCGTTTCAGGCCTTAAACCCATAAGGGATCGGAGGGGTGAAAAGGACTTGTTCGGCTACGTTTTGAGGGTTAAGCAGACAGCTGTTGCGGACGAGTTGGCCTCGGCGGCTGAGCTCGTAATGGGGCAGGCGGATGAAGGGATTCCGGCGGCGATAATCCGAGGATACAAATTCGTAAAGTCTGAAGATGCCAGGGCAACCGAACTGGTTAGACCTCGAGGGGAAGACTTGTTCTTTTAGGGGTGCGCCATGAGCGAAGAAGCTGTTAAACTCAAAAGCGTTGACCGTTTAGAGATAACATGTCTCATGGACAACTGCGTGGATTTCACATCGTCCATTGAAAGGGAAAATGTTCAAAACGTTAGAGCTTGGGTTGCAAAACGCTTTGGTGAGGAATGGGCTAGACGTCATCTTCGTCTCCCAATAGCGGAGCATGGTTTGTCCATGCTAATCAGAGTTTTCTTTGATGGTGAAGTGTATACCGTTCTCTTTGACACTGGTGTAAGCCCAAAAGGAGCTGTTTCAAACGCCATGGGTATGGGTATAAACCTCAAAGAAGTCGAGGTAATAATACTATCCCATGGGCACTACGACCATTGTGGCGGCTTATTAAACTTCATTAAAGCAGTAGGCGGGAAGAATTTGCCAATAATAGTGCATGAGGACATGTTTAAAATCCGCGGTGTGGAAGACAGGAATGGAAGCGTAAGAAGATATCCAAATTTTCCATCAGAAACTCAAGTGAAACCAGCTGTTTTCGTGAAGACTAAAAAGCCATATTTGCTGGCAGAGGACACGATAGTTGTTACCGGCGAAATTCCCCGCAAAACAGAATTCGAGAAGGGCTACATGCGGCAACGCGCCCTTGTAAAAGGCGTTTGGCAGCCCGATCCATGGGTTTGGGATGATCGGGCTCTGGCAATCAACATTAAAGGTAAAGGGCTTGTGGTTGTTTCCGGCTGCGCCCACGCGGGAATCATTAACACGATTCTTTACGCCAAACAAATCACCGGTGCGTCGAAAATATACGCTGTGGTGGGTGGTTTCCATCTGTCTGGAAAAGACTTCGAGGAACTGATAGGAAAAACTGTTGAGATGCTGAAGCAGTTTAACCCAGACATTGTCGTGCCAATGCACTGCACCGGCTGGAGGGCCGCCTTCGCCATCGCGGAGGCTATGCCGAAAGCCTTCGTCTGGAACAGTGTTGGAAACCTCTACACATTTTAGGCTCAATTGCAGAGAGTGTTACTATGTGTAAAGTAAAGATTTAAAAGTGAGGTTTTTGAAAATATGCATTCCGAATTGTGGAGTTGAAAGGCGGTGATTAGGGAGAAAAGGCAAACTCCTTTCTTTAAAAAGAAGCTTGAGCCAATAGAGGTTAGAATCCCCAAAAGAATTTCGGAACTGCTTGCGGAAATGGCTAAAACTGGATTTCAAGGCAGAAAACTTGGCGAAACAGTCGAAGTCTGGGAGGAAATGCTCAAAGACGACGTTGTAATCTTTTTCGGGTTTGCCGGCTCCATGAGCACCACTGGACAGTGGAAGATTGTTAATTGGCTTATTGAACACCACTTCATAGACGTGATTGTTTCCACAGGCGCAAACATTTCAGAAGACATTTTAGAGGCTATGGGGGGCACATACTGGCAAGGCCACCACCTAGTTGACGACGATCAGCTTTTACAGTATAAGATTGACAGGTTTTACGACGTTTTTGCCGACGAGCTTGAATACCGCCAAATGGAAAGCCTCATCGCCAACTTTATGAAAAAACTGAACCCAAACCGCAAATACTCTTCAGCTGAGTTTCTCTATTTATTTGGGAAAGAGCTTTCCCAAATGGGGATAAAAAGCATAGTGGCAACAGCCTACGAGAACAAGGTGCCGGTCTTCTGTCCAGCCATAGTTGACAGCGGCTACGGTATAGCCTATCTGCTTAACAGGAAGCTGGAAAGCAATTTCGATATAACCATAGATCAAATGCGGGACTTTGAACAGCTTGTGGACATAAAGGCCAAGGCAGCACCCGAAAGCGGTGTCATCTACATCGGCGGCGGCGTTCCAAAAGACTTCATTCAATTAACGACTGTTGGCAGAAGCCTAACCGAATCCAGAAAATATGAGCGGGTTTACCCCCACAAATATGCCATACAAATCACCACCGACGCGCCGCACTGGGGTGGCTTGTCGGGATGCACTTTCGAGGAAGCCATAAGCTGGGGGAAGGAAGCCAAAGAAGGACGCAACGTGCAGTGCTATTGCGATGCAACAATAGCCTTCCCAATAGTTGTCCACGCCTTGGCGGAGAAGGTTGAGAAAAGAGTGAAGGTTCCAGACTTGTCTTGGCTATTTAAGGGTCTAGAATAAGGGACTTTGAGGCAGCCACGTGGAAAAAGTAGAGGACTTCGAGCTTTCGAAGGGCGTCTCCGCCGACATGCTTGTACGGCAGATGCTTGCAAGCGGGGGCTTCACAGCCAAAAACCTCGCCGTCGCCGTAGACATTCTCGAAACAATGCTGAAAGAAAGGGGCATTCTCAACTTCCTCTCCTTTCCAGCATGCATAATTGCCACTGGCACGCGGGGCATAATCCGTGACATGGTGAAACAAAAATGGTTTCAAGTGATTGTTACGACGTGCGGCACCTTGGACCATGATTTGGCGAGGTGTTACCGCGACTATTTCCAGGGCGACTTTTACATGGACGACAAAGAACTCCACAGGCGGGGCATAAGCAGAATAGGCAACGTGCTGGTGCCAAACGCGAGTTATGGCGAAATAATCGAAGAAAAGATGACCGAATTCCTAAACAGCATTTACGCCGAAGGAAAGCGGGAGCTTGCCACCTACGAGCTTTGCTGGGAGATTGGGAAACGCCTAACCGAAAAGTCGATACTGTATTGGTGCTGGAAGAACAGCATCCCCATAATCGTGCCGGGCATAACCGACGGTGCAGTGGGCTACCAGCTTTGGCTTTTCAGCCAAGATCACAAAGACCTAAAAATAAACGTGCTCAAAGACGAGCAACTCCTAAACGACATGATTTGGCAAGCCGAAAAATCTGGAGCCCTAATAATAGGCGGAGGCATCTCGAAACACCACGTTCTCTGGTGGAACTTATTTAAGAAGGGGTTAGACTACGCCGTTTACATAACAACGGCCGTTGAATACGACGGAAGCCTATCCGGCGCCCGACCAAGAGAAGCCATATCGTGGGGCAAAATCCGCGAAAAAGCAAAAACAGTAACCGTGGAAGCGGACGCTACAATAGCGCTGCCGATAATATATGCGGCGTTGCTTGAAAGGCTCTGAGCTCCGCCAGTTTGACATTGGAGGCTTTTTATGAAGGTGGCTGTTTCTGGTAAGGGTGGCGTTGGCAAGACTTTTGTTGCTGGCGGCTTGGCTGTCGCCCTAGCGAAAAGGGGATTTAAAACTATAGCTATTGATGCTGATCCTTCGCCTAACCTTGCTTTGACTTTGGGTTTGTCGCCGGATGAAGCTAGCCACATAGTGCCCATATCTGAGAACAAGCAACTCATCGAAGCAAAGACAAGCGCTGGCTATGCTGGCGTGTACCGCCTAACCTTCACCGTGGACGATATCGTTCGGGACTACGCTGTCATGACGCCTTTAGGCGTAAACCTAATAGTCATGGGGACCGTGCGTTCCGTGGGCGCTGGCTGCACTTGTCCGGCCAATGCTGTCGTGCGTTCGCTTTTACGGCATTTGATTGTTGAACGTGGCGAGGCTGTGGTCCTAGATATGGAGGCCGGCGTTGAGCACATGGGACGGGGCACAGCCCGGCATGTGGGCGTCATGCTTGTTGTTGCCGACGCGAACATGAAGGCTCTTGAAACAGCCAAACGCATCCATGAACTGGGCGTAAGGGCCGGAATGAAACATATATTTCTTGTCGGGAACAAGATCGTGAATGACTTTCAGAAAACGGTTATTGAGAAGTTTGCATCTGAAAACGGCTTGGCTGTTATGGATTATTTGCCCTTCGACCATATGGTTGTGGAGGCTGAAATGCGGGGTGAAACACCCCTAAAATATGAGGATTCAGCCGCAATAAAGGCTATTGAAAGGCTCTGCGACAAGCTATTGCAAGGCAACGCCTAATAAGGCTAAAAACCATGATACCAAACACGAAACAGAGAGTGCAAGCGTGACAAAAATTCTAGTCACCATGGGGAGAGGCGGGACAGGCAAAACAAGCTTCGTCGCCTTAATGACAAAATACTTTATTGAACTCGAAGAGGCTCCACTGCTTTTGGTGGACGCTGATCCAGACCAAAATTTAGGCGAAATGGTTGGCGTAGACCTCCACGAGGCTGGCAAGAAAACAATATCGGAACTTCTTGTGGAAACCTTTCTCAAGGAAGGTGGAACCACCGTAGGCGTGCCGCCCACCGAGCGGATTGAAAGCCGCATTTGGGCGCATGGCATGTATGAAGGCGAACACTTCGACTTCATTGCTCTTGGAACAAAGTGGGTGGAAGGCTGCTATTGCCTGCCAAACGCCGCCTTAAAAGGGGCTTTGGAATCGCTTGCAAAAAACTACCGCTACGTTCTAATAGACTCGCCAGCCGGCTTAGAACACCTCAACAGGCGGATAACTTCTAGGGTGGATGATGTTTTCGATGTAATAGATCCTTCAAAGAAATCCTTTGACCATGTGAAACGGGCTTACCGCGTGGCAAAAGAGGTTAAAATAGAATTCAAAAACTTCTATGTCGTCGGCGGTTTCAGATTCCCCGAGAACCTAGAAAGCCACGCCAAAAACCTTCTGCCTTTCAAGTTTCTTGGGAGGATAGCTTACGACGAAAATGTTGAGGAGTATGTTCTAGCCGGGAAATCCTTATTGACATTGCCTCCGGATACACCAGCTTATCTCTCGGTCAAGCGGATTATGGAGAATGCCGGATACAAAAAGGAATGAATTGAAACGGTGAATTTCACACGTATACTGATGCTAGAAAAGCTTAAAGCATCGGCTGTTGACATTAACCTTCTACCTTAGGTTGTGTTCACCTTGAGTAGGAAAGGATTACATGTTAAAATTGGTGAGCTGAAATCAGACTTGGGGATTATTAAAAACCTTGAATTGTCCATTGGCAGAGTTGTTGAAGAAAAATGGGCTGAGCCGATGGGGCCCACGCCTTTCCCATCGCTTACAACTCTCCGCGAATGGGACATGAAGCTTTTACAGCGCTATAAGCCATTTTATCTACCATTCTGTGATGTTTGCTGTCTTTGCACCTTCGGCAAATGCGATTTAACTGGCGGCAAGCGGGGAGCTTGCGGCATAGATATGGCTGCCCAGCAGTCTCGTATAGTGCTTTTGGCCTGCTGCATTGGGGCGGCAACCCACACTGGACATGCCCGCCACCTGGTTGAGCATCTTATCGAGAAGTATGGTAGGCGAATGCCATTAGACGTTGGCGGATTAAACATTCAAGTAGAGGCCCCTATCACAAGACTTGTGTGTGGAGTCAAACCTGAAACCCTCGGCGACTTGGAAGACATATTGGATTATGTGGAGCAGCAGATCACCCATTGCCTATCTGTTTGCCACACTGGGCAGGAGGGCAGCAACCTAGACTTTGAATCAAAAGTTTTCCATGTTGGCATGCTGGACCATGTTGGTATGGAAGTTGCCGACATAGCCCAAATAGCTGCTTACAATTTTCCGAAAGGAGATCCGGACGCGCCCCTCGTGGATTTGGGCTACGGCACAGTTAACATCGAAAAACCAGTCATTTTGTGCATAGGACATAATGTTGTTCCTTCAGTTGGCATAATCGACTACATGAAAGAGAACGGCTTAGACGGCGAAATAGAAGTTTGTGGTTTGTGCTGCACAGCCCATGACATAACACGCTACCACAAGAGGGGCAAAATTATTGGACCTATCTCTTGGCAGCTACGCTTCATAAGAAGCGGAGTTCCAGACGTTGTCGTTTTAGATGAACAGTGCATCCGCACAGACGCCTTTTACGAGGCCCAGCGGATTAAGGCGCCGGTTATTGTGGCTTCTGAAAAGAATTGTATGGGTCTGCCAAACCGCACCAATGATCCGGCCGACGCCATAGTTGAGGACCTTGTAAGCGGCAAGACTCCAGGCGCTTTAATTCTCGATCCCGAGAAAGTGGGCGAAGTTGCCGTTAAAGTCGCCTTGAAGGTTGCGCCTTTAAGGAAGAAGTTTAAGGCAATTCCAGAAGTGGACGAGGTTTTGCAGAAGGCGAAAGAGTGCCGCCAGTGCGGCGACTGCCGTAGGGCTTGCCCCCAAGACCTGCACATCCCAGAGGCCATGAAAGCCGCCATGGAGGGCTCCTTAGCGAAGCTTGCAGATCTATATGACTTGTGTGTTGGATGCGGCCGATGTGAGGAAGCATGCCCCGTAGGCCTTCAAGTCCACAGTTTCATTGTGAAGGCTGGCGAGAAAAAGCTTAAAGAGGAAACCTATAAGGTGCGGGCTGGCAGAGGGCCAATTCAAGACGTGGAAATCCGCAATGTTGGAAGCCCCATAGTGCTGGGCGAGATTCCAGGCGTTGTGGCCTTCGTTGGATGCGCCAACTATCCAAAGGGTGGACTGGAGGTTGCGGAAATGTGTCGCGAGTTTGCCAACAGACGCTACATCGTCGTTACCTCTGGATGCGCTGCCATGACGGCTGGCATGTATAAGAACGAGGAGGGCAAAACGCCCTATGGG
>JAWBRY010000017.1:0-17691 GCA_038843545.1 Bathyarchaeia archaeon
ATGGCAAGAAAAACTACTAGAGCATACAAAATGTTTGAAAAACTAAGTGCGAGGCACACCATCATGGGTGCTAGGCACAGAATTACTCCGGGTATAAGCACTGTTACAAATGCGGATAAATTAGCGTAAATATTACCAGGCGACAGTTCTACGTTCCAAAACTTCTTTGTGAGCAAAAGCAACTCAAACAAGCAGCCAGCAGCCACAGAAACAGCTTGCACCAGACCGAATGCTACTGCAAAAATAAGCTCTCTTTTCAAGTATGATGTGACAGCTGCCAAAATAGCGACGTATGCCAAGCTAAATTTGTGCGGGAATATTGCAAGAGCCACAGTGAAGCCTAACGAGAATGGATATAGCAAAGCAAGTGCGAAAGTGTGACGAGGGATATCTGCGTTAAAGAATAGGCTAAAGCTTGCAAAATTTGTGTTGCAAAATTCATAACAAGATAAATTCCAAAGGAGGGAAGAACCCATATAAGCATGTAAATAAATCGCATGACAATCCTATACTTAGAGCCTCCCTCACCGCCAACAATTCTTGAGTAGAAAAGTTTTGACAAACCTATCGTCAAAGCCAGTGCAAAAATCTCGGTAAGGACAACGGCAAACAAAGCAGCAAAAGCCCCGGAAACCGAATGCATAACAATGGAAAAAGTTGTTGGGAAAACTATGAACGCAACCATTAACGGGATATCGAAAACTCTTAGGAAAGATAACAGCGCTATTTTGGAGACATCGCCCCGGGATACTGGAAGACTTCCCAATATTTCAAAGGCTTTTGTTGCGACAAGTGATGTCGTGGCTTGTAGACCGAGCATCACCAATAAGAAAAACAAGGACGCAAGAAAAACCGAAACGCAACCAGCAACAGCCAACTCCTCCGCTAGCTTTAATTCCATAACAAAGTATGACCAGTAACCTAGAGGCATAATAGCCAAAACAAACACAAAAATCGTTACGAGAATCTTGCTTATTAACATGTTCATTTCTATCTGCCGTGCTACTTTTCCAATTTTCTCGTCATTCATACGAGGGAGGGGGGAACCTAGACGAAGAGAAAAAACGGATTGAAAGCATACTTCCCTATAGACTATGCCGGAAATTTTCCATATCCCAGAAAATTTTTTCCTCACATTATCCTTCCTCCAAAGCTGCAATTAAATCTCTTATTCCAGCCTCTTGCTGAGTAACCTTAAGGAATATGTCCTCCAAAGAGCCCTCTGCACTTCGAATAAGCTGTCTAAGTTCACTTACAGTTCCCTCGCCCACAAGTTTTCCTTTGTTAATTATTCCAACCTGTGACAGATTTTCTCGGCAACCTCCATTATATGAGTCGAGAAAACAACCGCCCCACCTTTACTTGCATGGTGAACTATGAGCTCTTTTAAAATTCTGGAAGAGCGGACGTCCAACCCCATTAAAGGTTCATCAAGTATCAAAAGCGGCGGCTCATGCAAGAGGGCGGTGATAACGGACACTTTACGTTTAGTTCCCATGGAAAGTGTAGCAATGGGGGCATCAAAATATTCGTAAGCTCAAAAGCTGAGACAAGTTTAGAAAGCCTAAAATTGACTTCGTTGCCTAAACCTCTTACAGAAGCAACAAATTCCAAAAAACTCCCGCGGGGTAAGCGACTCCAAAAGCACTGTTTCTTCTGGAACATAGCCAATAAATTTCTTAACCTCAACCTCTTCAGAAACAGATTTTCCAAAAATTTCAACTGTGCCATAACTTGGTTCCAGTATTCCAGCCAAAACTTTTAATGTGCTGCTTTTTCCAGCCCCGTTTGGACCTAGTAAACCGTAGATTTCTCCACATTTAATTTTAAAACTTAAACCATCCACAGCCCTTGTGGAGCCATACATTACGCATAAACCATCAACATTGACGGCAAGCTCGCTCATTCACTTTCCTCAAAGTTCTTTAAATTCTGATTAACAAAATTTCGATTTTAGCCTTTCCATTTCAACAGTCTTTTATCCGAACCATTTCTCCAACGTTGTTTTACCCTTAAGCTTCGCGAAGCCCTTCTGTATTTTTTCAACAGCTTTCCTCACACGGTCTTCCGAGAAATCTCTCTCACCGCACAAAAAAGCTACAACGCCTTCAACATCTGGCTCCTTCCACTCTATTTTATAGTTGTCGGTGACCTTAGGGTGTAGGAAAATTTCCTTAATTTTGCGGGGGTCAACCGGGAATTCCGCGTCTTTAAGGTGAGGCAAAGCGTTCTCAAGGCTGCCATACTCCTTTATAAGTTTCAAGGCAGTTTTAGGTCCAAGCCCTTTCACACCTTCAGGGTTAAAGTCTGTCCCCACCAGTATTCCTACATCAATAAGTTGTTCGTGGGTTATGCCACACTCCTTTAAAACGCGGTCCAGCTCAACGATTTCCGGCACAACTTCAACATAAACATTCTTACCAGGAAGCTTTCTCCTTCCAGAAATCGTGACGTTTCTCACAAGCCTTGGAGCGCCGAAAAGCAAACTATCATAGTCCTGACTTGCACAATAATCTGCGTCTCCCCGCTTAACGACGTGGGCTGCTTGTGCCTCGCCTTCGCTTGGAGCTTGAATCCACGGAATCCCCAACAAGTTTAATAAGCGTTTACTGTCCTCAGCCATATAGTCCTTGAGGCTGGCCGTGGCCTGCGCATACATTCGTGCCTCTTCAATTCTGCCCTCTTTTAAGGCTTGTTCATACTTTGTTAAGGCTTCTTCTTTGGCTTTCATGCGCCTCTTAATTTCAGCTTCCTTTAAGGCTGGAGGGGTTCCATCAAAAACGTAAATGGGTTTGATCCCCAACTCGAGAAGATTACTTGTTCTATAAAGCAAACCGCTTAAATGACTTGTTACACGTCCACCACTATCCTTTAAAGGCGTGCCATCAGGCTGCCGAATTATCGCTAAAAACTGGTAAAGTGCATTATAAGCGTCTATAGCAATGGATTTGCCGCTTAAATCTTCAAGGCGAATAGGGGTTTTTGGAACTAAATCGCGGAGGTTAACACCCAAACTTAAAGCGCCCATTTCTAAAAATGAAAATTGACAATAAAAGCTTTTAATAGTGTGTACGACACCCAAGCTTTCACAACCATATAGGATATAAGGAAGCATGATGATTTACAACCATCAACGATAGAGGGACAAGAATGGCTGAAAAAGCAGCAACAATAACATTAGTAACATGCACAAGCTGTAGTAAGACTATCCCACCCGGAGTAGAGTCTACAAAGTTTCTCTGCCCAAACTGCGGTGAAATATTGATAAGACGCTGCAAAAAATGCAGAAAATTTGGACGCCCCTATAAATGTCCAAAATGCGGGTTTATAGGCCCATAACATGGAGGTGGAAAAGCGTGGGTAGTATTGTAATTACGTATAAAATTTTCCCAACCGATATAACCGTGAACTTCGATGACTTAAAAAGGAAAATTGAGGCTTCATTGCCCGAGTTTGCCACAATATATGGATACGGTGAGGAGCCTATAGCCTTTGGTTTAAACGCTTTGCTATGCGCTATTAAAATTCCGGAGGATAAAACAGGCGTTTTGGAAGAACTTGAAAAGAGGCTTGAGCAGATAAGCGAGATAAGCCAGGTGCAAACGTTAATAGTTAGAAGGGTGAGCAGATAAAGGGTTAAACCTTTATATGTGAAATGTATGTGTTTCGAACAGAGCAAACCGCTTATAGAAGGGGTTTTAGGGTGAGCGAAAAGGTAAATGAAGTGCAGTTGCGCGTCGGGGATGCAAAACAGAGAGATGTAGGGAGGGGGATAGCCCGCATAGACCAAAGGACAATGCAGAAACTGGGTATTAGCGCTGGTGACGTTATAGAGATAGTGGGCAAGAGAACAACGTCGGCTATAGCATGGCCAGCGTATAGTGAGGATCAAAACCGCGACATAATACGCATAGACGGATTTACACGGAAAAACGCTGGGGTAGCCATAAACGAGTATGTTATAGTGAAGCCCGCCAAAGTGAAAGAGGCGCTCAGTGTAACCCTTGCACCAGTTGATATGCGCCTAAACGTGGATGAGGACTTCACAAACTTTGTGAAAAACCGCCTAATGGAAAGGACGCTTGTCGAGGGAGACACAACCCTTGTTATGATGTTGGGTCATGCTATACCCTTTGTGGTGACAAAAACCCGCCCCCACGGTATAGTTAAGGTTACAGCCGACACAAAGCTGACAATTTTAAGCGAGCCAGCACCCGAAGGGAGAGGCGTGCCCAGAACCACATATGAAGACATTGGAGGACTACACGAGGAAATACAGAGAGTAAGGGAAATGGTGGAGTTGCCGCTGAGGCATCCAGAACTTTTCCAGAGGCTGGGCATAGAGCCGCCTAAGGGGGTTCTGCTTCATGGACCACCGGGATGTGGCAAAACGCTGTTGGCGAGGGCTGTGGCAAATGAGTCGGAAGCCAACTTCTTCTCCATAAATGGTCCGGAGATAATGAGCAAGTTTTATGGTGAGTCGGAGGCCCGTCTCAGGGAAATCTTCCAGCAAGCCCAACAGAACGCTCCAAGCATAATATTCATAGACGAGTTGGATGCCATAGCGCCGAAGCGGGAGGAAGTAACGGGTGAAGTGGAAAGACGAGTTGTGGCTCAGCTTCTCGCCCTAATGGATGGCTTGTCTGGAAGAGGAAACGTTATAGTGATAGGAGCAACAAACAGACCAAATGCGTTAGATCCGGCCCTCCGACGTCCTGGAAGATTCGACAGGGAGATTGAGATAGGCGTACCTGACAAGCAGGGAAGATACGAAATTCTCCAAATTCACACGCGTGGTATGCCGCTCGCAGAGGATGTTGACCTTAAAAAGCTTGCCGAGATGACCCACGGGTATACGGGTGCTGATTTAGCCGCACTTTGCAGAGAAACAGCCATGAAAGCGTTGAGACGATATCTTCCACAAATAAACCTTGAAGAGGAACGCATACCACCCGAGGTTTTGGAAAAAATGGAAGTTAAAATGGAAGATTTCCTCAACGCCTTCAAGGAAATTACGCCAACAGCCATGCGGGAAGTATACATCGAGGTGCCCACGGTCCACTGGGACGATATAGGAGGACTGGAGGAAGTAAAACAAGAGCTTAAGGAAGCGGTTGAATGGCCCCTGAAGCATCCTGAAATATTCAAGAGAATGGGAATCAAGCCGCCAAAGGGAATACTGTTATATGGCCCTCCGGGCTGTGGTAAAACGCTCTTAGCCAAAGCTGTTGCAACGGAAAGCGAAGCCAACTTCATAACAATCAAAGGTCCGGAGGTTTTCTCAAAATGGGTTGGTGAATCTGAAAAGGCCATAAGAGAAGTCTTTAGAAAAGCCAGAATGGCAGCTCCGGCCATAATATTCTTCGACGAAATAGATTCCCTTGTGCCACGCAGAGGGCTTGGATACGCTGACAGCGGTGTAACAGAACGGGTGATAAGTCAGCTCTTGACGGAGATGGATGGCATAGTAACATTAGAGGATGTTGTCGTAATGGCTGCAACAAACAGGCCGGACATTGTTGACCCAGCAGTGCTCCGGCCAGGAAGGTTTGACAGGTTAATATATGTACCAGAACCGGACGAGAAGGGCCGACTTCAAATTTTCAAAATATACACGAAAAACATGCCTTTGGCAAAAGATGTAAACCTAGAAGCACTGGCAGCCATTACAAAGTACTACTCAGGAGCGGATATAGAAGCCGTATGCAGAGAAGCCGCCATGCAAGCTTTAAGAAGGGATATAAACGCGAAGGAGGTTACAATGCGAGACTTTGAGGAAGCTTTGAAGAGAATAGGGCCATCGATAACACCGGACATGGAAAAATGGTACAAAAGTTTCATGCAGCAAATCAGACAGGTACAAAAGCCAGCAACACCCGTAGCGTAGTGGGGCGGTATGCCGATAAAAATATGGAAAACACAACCAGCACACTACTTTATCCTTGAAGTTTTAAGGAAAAAGGGTGCTTTAACAGATACGGAGCTTTTTGAATACGTGTCTGAAGAGTATAAGGATATAGGCTTTAAGGATTTCAACCAAATTTTGATGCGACTTGAAATTGCGGGAAAAATACGCACAACATCCCTTGCCCGCGGGAAGAAAAGAGTTGAACTAATATCATAATGAGCAGCCTTAATGAGCGATACAATGAAAAACTTTTCAGACGTAATAGTTGTTGGAGGAGGCCCAAGCGGTTCCTTCTGCGCTTTTAACCTAGCTAAAAAAGCTGTAAAAGTAATGGTTTTTGAAGAACACAACGAGATAGGTGTTCCATGCCACTGCGCGGGGCATTTGAGTATTAACGGCTTAAAAGGCCTTGGGCTTTACCCGTTACCAAGAGGGGTTTTGGAGAGCATTTTCTATGGAGCAAAATTTTATTCGCCTAAGGGCTCGGAATTTTCTATACGCTTCCCTTCACCAGCTACCTGCGCCGTAAACCGGACGTTGTTTGATCGCTATCTTTCACAATTAGCTGAAAAAGCTGGAGCCCATTATTTGTTAGGCTCGAAAGTTGAACATTTGGTGTTCAAGAAAGACCGTGTAGAAGTTAGTACGTTGAGAACCAGCGGAGAAACCGCCAAGTTTTACGGTAAAATCGTTGTGGATGCGGAGGGAGTTGCATACAAAGTTGTGAGGGAAGCAGGTTTGCGTCCTCCCTCCAAAAACAGTTTGGTATATTGTGTGAACGCTGATGTTGAGAACGTTAAAGACGTAGAGTCTGACGAAGTTGAGGTTTTTCTTGGAAATACTTACGCACCGGGCTTCTATGCCTGGCTTATTCCTAAAGAGGAAGGAAAAGCAAAGGTTGGTCTTGGCGCTAAAGTTGGAAACCCCAAAAATCTCCTTCGAAAACTCATGTATAAACATCCAGCGGCTTCTAAAAAATTGAAAAGAGCTAAGGTCGTAAAGGAAAGCTTTCACCCAATACCATTAGGCGGGCCAATAGAAAGAGCGTATTCCAACCGTTTCATCATCGTGGGTGACGCAGCATCACAAGTAAAGCCTACCACTGGAGGAGGGGTAATACTTGGTTTAAACTGTGCAAAGGCCGCAGCAAAAACCGTGGTGGACGCCATAAATTCCCAAAACTTTTCGGCAAAATTCCTCAGAGCCTATCAAAAGAGTTTCCAGAGGTTTTTGGGCTTTGACATGTTGGTAATGCGGGAGATCAGAAAAATGCTCAACATTCTATCCGATGAAAAGCTGGACGATTTTATCGGATTTTGTAAGAAAAACTTTGGAGAGAACGGTCTCCAAGACTTAGGAGATATAGACTTCCAAGGGCGAATGCTTCTCAAAGCATTAAGGAAACCAAGAAACGCCACGGTAATCATGTATTTCGCATCACTTATCTTCAGAAGCGCATTTAAACGCGAATCAATAGACAAGATATGGCTGGAAAACTGTTGAGCTTCCATTATAAACAAGTAATAGTTGTCAGGGCAGACTTAAAAATGAGTAAGGGTAAAATAGCGGCTCAAGCCGGCCATGCAGCTGTTTCAGCTGCTGAAGAAGCCAGAAAACATTGCAGAGATTGGTTTAAAGCCTGGATGAGTGAAGGCCAATGCAAAGTGGTTGTTAAGGTTAAAAGCGAGAAAGAGCTTTTGGAATTGGAAAAGCAAGCAAAGGAATCGGGGCTTCCATGCGCACTTATAATTGACAGAGGGCTCACAGAAATGCCTCCAGGGACAATAACATGTCTCGGAATAGGGCCGGCACCCTCTGAAAAAGTGGATAAAATAACAGGCAACCTTCCACTCCTATAGTGATGTCGAGGAAATCACATTGCTTGTTTCAAGACTAGAAAAGAGTTTAGGAATCGAAGTTTACATCACACGCTCTCGCGGTATTGGAGGGGTTATTCGACTTTTTCCCGAAGACTTCATGGTGGAAGAGATCCTTGTGGACGGTTCCAGAGCAGAAATTTTTCCGAGTACAGAAACACCGATGATAAAAGAGGCTGAGCCTTTTGCACAGCACCATTTGCTTTGCATTTTGGTTAAACGCGATTGGGATAACTTGCAGGCGGTGAAGGCTATTGCGCGACGGTTAGGCGTGAGTATGCGGCAATTGGGCATTGCAGGGTTAAAGGATGCAAGGGCTTTAACGGCACAACATATTACAATTGAAGGAGTCAACGCAGAAGACGTTCAAAAACTGCAAATAAAGGACCTAAAAGTTCGTCCGGTCCGATATTTTCATATCAAACTTTCACCCTACCTCCTCCTTGGAAACTTTTTCAGAATCACTATACGTCAACTAAGCCGCAGCAAATTACACCTCCAAGAGCAGATCTCAAAAATTTCTGAAGAAATTAAAACTTTGGGCGGCGTGCCAAACTTTTTCGGCCATCAACGTTTTGGAACAATACGGCCAATAACACATCTTGTTGGAAAAGCCCTTGTTAAAGGTGAATCTCGGAAAGCAGCAATGCTTTTCCTTGCAAAGCCCAGCCCAAACGAGCATCCTCAATCCAGAGAAGCTCGAGAAGAGTTATGGAAAACGCAGAATTTCAAAAAAGCCTTGAAAATGTTCCCGAAAAACTTGTACTACGAACGTTTAATGTTAAAACATTTAGTGAAAAAACCGGAGGACTTTATCGGGGCCATTAGACGGCTGCCAATAAAGTTGCAGAGGCTTTTTCCAGAAGCCTATCAGGCTTACCTTTTCAACAAAATTTTAAGCAGAAGAATTGCACAAGGCTTTCCAATAAATAGAGCTGAAGTTGGAGACTATGTTGTAGAAACTGAACCATCTGGATTGCCCAATGTCTCAAAATACAAAATTGTGAGCCAAGAGTCCATTTCAGAAATCAACAAGGCAATTGAAAGCGGAAAAGTGCTTCTTGCCATACCCTTGGCTGGCTTTAAGCAAAGTTTCTCCCAAGGCGTTCAGGGAGAGATTGAAAAAGCGGTCTTAGATGAAGAAAGTGTGTCTCTGAAAAATTTTAAGATAAAAGGGTTGCCGGAACTTAGTCTAGGGGGAGGGTTACGCGCAGCCTTAGCCCGTATAAAAGAATTCTCCTTACTCGAAATATCAGGAGATGAAACACATCCCCGTAAAAGTAAGGCTATAATGAGTTTCATGCTTTACAGAGGTTCCTATGCCACAGCAGTCTTGAGGGAGTTCATGAAACCACGAAATCCTGTCAAGGCGGGCTTTTAACCTTTGCTTGTTGCAGCACTTGTTCCGCATTTTCTAAAAGTTGAAGCTTTTTATCTAGGGGCAAAACCACATTTGCAGCATATTGATGACCATCAGCTATTCCAAAAGTTTCAGAGGCTTTTTCCAAGAGATTTACGGCTCCGGGCATTTTTTCCTCATCTATCATTTTTTGCAGGAGTTTGGGAACCCGCATAGATGCCTTCGCAAATTTTTCCTTAAGCACCCCCCACTTCGGAATTTCTTGCGGCACGTTAACAAATCCCAAAATGTACTTGTTAGGTTTAATTAAGCGCGTCTGGTATGAGAGGAAGGAACAAAATTGTCCTATGACTTTTGTTCCCATACCTCTATACATGTCTCCGGCATCAAACCATTGAAGATGCTCCGTTTCTTTTAGATCCCCACGGTAAAGTTTTCCAAAAAGTTTGCGGTTAATTTCCTTTCGCCTTTCCTCTAGAATTTTTATTCTCCCTTCAACAGCCTCGTCCACACCATCCAGACACGCTTTTATTCCAATATCGGGGCCGCTTTCATAGTAGCCCACTGCCCCGAGAATTTGCAGTTTTGAGAATAAGACATCGACTTTAATGCCAAGATGGGGGATTTCTAGGCTTTTCCCCTTCCTTTTAATAACAGCCTTTTTCAAAGCCTCCTGTAGAACTATTTCGTTCAAGGAGGCAAAACCTTCTGGGGTTTCAATGCTTCCCACGATGGCTAAATAGCTTAAATCGCTGTTTTGCTCATTAAGTTCCTTGGCAAAAAGGTAGCAGCATGTGGCGCCGGAAAAGTCGGTTTCACCCTTAAAGCCAAAGTGTTCCAGGTTTAAGTCAAAAACCATTGGGTCTCTTGATGGTTTCGGATCATGGTGATCAAGTATTATGGTTAGGTTTCGTCCATGATTTAACTCTGATATTAGGTCGGCATGGGATGATCCGATGTCAACGTAGAGAAAAACCATACCTTCCCTTGAATGTAGGTCAGAGATAACCTCTGTGTAAACCTTTTCCAAACAAAGAGTTTCCGCTTTTATTTCCTCGCGTTCTAATGCTCTCTTAACTATGGCTGCTGAACATAAACCGTCAGCATCATCGTGATGCACTATAAAAACCTTTTGCGTTGCCTTTTCTTTAAGCCGCATTATCGCATTCATGGCTCTTTGCCTAAAATCCTGCAAGGACATCTCATCACATCACTTTATGCTATTGTCTTCAAGAGGTCTGAACGGGTTATTATACCCACAATCTTTCTACCCCTTGCAACTAAAACTCCTTGCCGCCTTTCCAATATCGGGCGAATCACATTTATACTTGTATCTTCAGAAACTACAGGCAACGGCGGTCCCATTACGTTCTCGACTTTTTCTCCAGCTATATTTGAACCTAATTTGCGTATTATGTCTTCCTCTGTTATCGTGCCAATAACTTTAGAACCGTTCAAAACGGGCAATTGAGATATTGCGTGGCGCACCATTATCTCGCTTACTTTTAATATGCTGTCGCTCGGCTTTGCAAAAATAACCCCCCTTGTCATAATGTCCTTGCACCTCTTCTCTCTATTCTCGGTTAAGACTTCCAAAATTTTGTTAACTGTTGAGAGCCTCGGGTCAACTTTCCCTTTTTCAATTTTTGCTATGTGCGCCTGTGAAACCCCGACAAGCTCCGCTAACTTTTTTTGAGTTAACTTCGCTTCAAGTCTTAGTTTTCTAAGCAGAGAACCCGTTATAATCAAAATAACCACCGGTTATTGCTAAATATAAGATTGATACGGCAAAGTATATATTTACTTTCCCACATACACCACAACTTCATTCATTCAGAGGAATCAGGATTGAGAAACATAATAGTTGAGAAGCTTAAACAAACACCCCTTGAAAAGCAGAGACTCGAGATTGTGGAAAGGAAGGGTTTGGGGCATCCAGACTATATCTGTGACGCAATAATGGAGCAGATCTCCCTCCGCCTAAGCAGGGAATACCTAGAGAAAGCGGGCGCAATACTCCACCACAACGTAGACAAGTCGCTTCTCGTTGCTGGTCAGTCTGAAGTTAAATTCGGTGGAGGTTGCGTCAAACAACCTATGCTCTTTGTTTTCGGTGACAGAGCAACCACAAAGCTCGATGGCGTAAAAATTGATGTCGAGGAAATAGCCATAAACACCGCAAAAGAGTGGTTCAGAAAAAACATGCGTTTTGTAGATCCAGATAGACATGTAAAGTATCAAGTAGAACTAAAACCGGGCTCAGCGAGTCTTGTTGACATATTCAAACGAGGGGGCAAGGTGCCCGGGGCCAACGATACATCGGCGGCTGTTGGTTACGCTCCCATGACCAGAACAGAGAAAATAGTCTTGGAGACCGAGCGATTCCTGAACTCCAAAAAATTCAAGCAACACCACCCCGAGTCTGGTGAAGATATAAAAGTGATGGGATGCCGGAACAACAATAACTTAAACTTGATTATCTCGATGGCTTTTGTGGACCAGTACATACACAGTGAAGAAGACTATTTTGAGAAAAAAGCGAAGATACTAGAAGAAATTGAACATTTTGTCAGCTCTAACACGGACTTTGAGAATGTAAGCATTCAATTGAACACGCTTGATGCCCGCGGCCGTGGGATTAATGGCATCTATTTAACCGTCCTAGGGACAAGCGCAGACAGTGGAGACTCAGGTCAAGTGGGAAGAGGAAACCGCGTAAACGGCCTAATTTCATTAAACCGACCGTTCTGTTCAGAAGCTGCAGCTGGAAAAAACCCGGTAAGCCACGTCGGAAAAATTTACAACGTCCTGACCTTCAGAGTTGCCCAACGCGTTTATGAAGAAGTTCCAGAGTTAGAAGAAGTTTACATATGGCTCCTGAGCGAAATTGGAAGACCCATCGATCAACCAGTAATAGCGGCAGCACAGGTAGTGATGAAAGAGAACAGCTCTATAGACAAAGTCAGAAGCAAAATAGCAGCGGTACTGGATTACGAGTTGGAGAATATCGACAAATTCTGCATGGAACTAGCTCAAGGCAAAATCTCAGTATGCTAACATTACCTAACAACAAACTCTAAAGGTTTAGGCTCTTCGGCTCTGCAAAAACATTTTATACACTTTTGTTGTAAAAAGTGAAATTTGAATTCTTTATTTAGAATTCGGATTTCGAATTCAGAAGTATAAAATATGGATTTATCGAATCCAATTCTGAGTCTGATCTAATAGGAGTAGGCTGTTTAAAGGGGTTTAAATGGAATTATCCATCGAAAAACCCGAGGGCATAGTGAAACTTTATGATGAAAGCAGCGGAATATGGCGTGTTATAAAAGCAGATAAAGGACCAGCTAGATCTATAGAGATAATTGAAAGGGCTCTTCGCGGACTTGGATTATCAAAAAACGAAGTTAAAGTCTACATTTACCTAGCTAGAACGGGTGAACATAAAGCAAGCGACATTTCCGAAGCACTATCCCTCCACAGAACAGAAACATACAGAATTCTGAGGGACTTGGAAAAGAGGGGCTTAGTTTCGTCGGTTTTCGAGAAACCGTTAAAGTTCATTGCAACACCGTTTGAAAAAGCTTTAGACATACTAATTGAAACCAAGAAAATGAAACTAAAAATGCTAGAGAAAAGAAGACAAAAACTCATTGACGTTTGGATGTCGCTGCCAAAAACAGAAGTTGAACCAGAAAGGAAAGAGGTTTTTCAAATACTTGAAGGTGAGGAACAGATAAGCCTAAAGGCTGATGAAATCATCGACAAGGCTGAAAAGGAAGTCCTCGCCTTCATTTCAGAAGACGACATTGCAAACTTCTATCATTCAGGGTTTCTAGATAAACTGGAAAAGGCAACAAAGGATGGCATAAACGTCCAACTATTAACAAACTATTCCTCGAAAACATGTTTTTTCACAGAAAAGACTGAGCTGAGAGAAAAAGTAAAGTACTCGAAACTCAACGCCGATGAAATACCCACATTCATACTTGCAGACGGTGAGCACCTACTCCTATTAATCCGTCGAGGAAATTCGAAAAAGAGAACAGCCGCCTTATGGACAAATTATGACGCCTTCATAAAAACCTTAAAGACGCTATTTAATGAACTGTGGAATAACAACGATTAGATAGCCTCCAACGCGCCTTTTATCTCCTGCCAAGCCAGCTTGGCAAGCGTTCTAGCGTCCTCATCGATGCTCATAAGCAATGCTAGATAAAAAACGCCGGCAAATGCTGTTAAACCAAGAATCTGATGCACCCTAGTCAACTGTAATTTTAAATTCAGCCAGTAAATGAGGCACCCCATAATTAAAGAAGCGAAAACATACTTTGCAATATTTTTCCACGGTATAACCACCTTGACCATCCCTCGAACCATAAAATAAAGCACTAAAAACATGAGGAAGCGCGCTGCCGAATTTATTATGGCCACCGAAAACGCAGACAAAATAGGATCATTCCTAGTATAGGTTGTCAACACAAAATACGTTAACGGTAAAGTTATAGCCGAGTGAAAATAGGACAACGAAAATGATAGGAAAAGGCGGCTTCTAAAAAGCTCTTTAAAGGAGATTCTCGCCTTCTCATCCACCCTTTCAAACCCATATAAAACGAATGCAAAGAGAGTGGATATTGTTGCAACAAGCGCATCAATGGACAAAACCACCAAGACATTGCGAGCTTGTATGTACTCACTTTTAAGGATTGAGAGGAATAAATCCGGCACAGTAATTGCCCCGACGGTCATGGGTATGGCAAACATCAAAACCATCTTAATGGACGTCGTAACGTCTTGGCTGTTTCTTTCGGCTAAAAATTTCGGATATAAGGGAAAAGCAAGAAATGCTGAATATGTTATCACATTTGCTATTTGTGTGGCTGCACCGTAACTACCTCTCGCGGCTTCTCCCCCATAGCTGAAAAGCATTATAAAAATAAATGAGGCTATTTGATTGCCTATAACATTATAAACGTTTGCAACAGAGCCTTTAAACCATTCCTTTGCATATATCCACTTAACCTTCTGTTTAAAGTCTTCTGAAAGCAGCCACGAATAGTAAATTAGCTCCGCAACTACGGCTATTGTTATGCTTATTATGGCACCGATTAATGGTTCCACAAGCCTACTCATTATTAAAGCAAAGCCTAAAACGACCTTACTTACCTCAGCTACAATAAGTCCATAGCCCAGCGTCTGAGGTTTTTTGGCTCTTAGAACAGCCTCAGAAGCATTAAGTAAATAGAATTCGACTATTTGAACCGAGACAAGAATATATAGGTTCAGATATTGCTGAACACCGAGCACCGACGTCATCACCGGAATAGATATCACATAAACCAGCGTTGCCACTGCAGAAATCGCCAAATTCGTTATCACTCCGGTTTTTGCAGCCCCCTCTTCACCTCTCGCCACAAAACGCATAACCCAAAAGGGCACAATACCCGCCATAATCGTGAAGTAACTCAACATATCATTTATGTTAAACCAAACGCCATACTCTGACGGACTAGTGGAACGGGCTATCATATACTGAAAAGCCAAACCAGTAGCAACGCTTAAAACTCTAGCAACAAAAATGACAAAACCAGAATACCGAAGCCTTATTGAGTTTTTCATCAATTGTAGAGCACCATGTAACAAATCTTTTTCAAATTAAAGAACGCTCTACCTTTTAAATGCTTGTGTAGGTTTCCTCATAGCTTGACGAGAAGGTTGTGAAGTAAGCTTAAAGCGCCTAGTGGTGCTTTAGTGAGGAGGATATGGTCTAGTAATAACTACTAATCTATCGACGATAAACACCATACCACTCTAAAGCAAGTGAAGGTCATTAATTCATTAGTGCTGAAAATTTAGACAAGACTAGAACAAATCGTAGCGAATTTAACGTCTAGAACATTCAATTCCGGTCTCGTTAACAAAAAATTTAAAAAAGTAAAACTCAAATAAACATCACGTGTTTCAACATGTTTTTCCTTTAGTAACCGTTGGCCTCGTTGTTTTTAATAGAGATTGGATCGTTGGCCAAATGCTTGACTCGCTTTTAAATCAAACTTACCCAAGAAACAGGGTCTATCTTATTGTTGTTGATGGTGGGTCCAAAGATAGGACCGTTGAAGTGGTTAAAGAGAAAATTGAAAATTCTGGGCTAGCAGGTTTTAAGATAATGGTCACCAAGTGCAACATACCAGAAGCTAGGAACATTGTTGTTAAGGAAAGTATGGGTGACATTATTGTTTTTTGGGATAGCGATGAGATTTGGACAAAAGACTCTCTTAAAAAATTAATAGAACCATTAGTTGAGGGCGAAGCGGACATTACAACTCTAGATAATTTTTATCGTACAACTATAAGTTGCCCCTCAGAGATAGATGCGGAAATAGAAAAGTTTTACGAAGGAAAATTGGAACGTTTCATGAAAGTTGGCGGAAAGTTTAGATTCGTAATGGGACATACGGCGATAAAGAAAAGCGTTTTTGAAAAAGTTATTTTTGATCCAGACCTTACTTGGGCAGAAGATGTAGATTTCTTTTTCAGAGCATTAAGTTATGGTTTCAAGATACTTCCAGTGAATCAAGGGTCATCCCTTGACATCAACCTAGAAGGAGGAAATAGCGACATAGTAAACGCTAGCCCACTAAGTTGGTGCTGGAGAGGCTTATGGAAAAAAGCAAAACTTCGGGTAACAGTCTCTTTGATAAACTCTCAAACAATGCATTCATTCTTCAAACAAAACCCGCGATATCTATTTTACATAGGCTATCCACCGATATTTCTGATCTCGATTTACGGCTTTTTCATTAAAAATTTGATATTTCTCATTTCTTTTCCATGCTATCTTTCGTTTTACATAATGTGGAAACTAAAAAAAGGAGCGACGATGAAAAAAGCCTTCAGAGCTCTATTAAGAAGCATCCTGTTGGGAACACCTCTTTCTTATGGATACCTGTATTATTTTATCATTGAGTCAGTCCTTAGAAGAGGAAAATATAATATGCTGAAACCAAAATAAGAATCTATCATTTACCGATATTGTATAGCTTAATTGCTTTTTCTAGATAGAAAGCAATGTTATCAGCAAAACGTTTCCAACTGAAATTTTGAAGTACATATTTCCTCGCTTCCTTACCAATTTCTTTCAGATTATCTTGCTTTAGTTTTAAAATCTCACCCTTAAATTCGTTGATATCCGAAACTGCTCCAAAGATTTTTAACTCTTTAGGAAAGGCCTCTCTAGATACCAAAACCGGTTTTTCGCATGCGTAGGCTTCAAGAATGGCGCTTGGAAAGCCTTCTGTTGCGCTTGGTAATACTAGTAGATCTATCATGTTGTAAAACTTTGGCATTTCAAAAAAAGGTAACCTGCCCAGATATCGAACGTTTTCTGGAAAAGTTATCTCCATTTCCTTTTTACCTGCGATTATAAAATCAATACCTTGACTTTTCAGATCTTTTGCTATTCTAAGAAATTCGACTATTCTCTTTTCAGGGCAAATTCTACCAGCAAATCCTACGGTAAACTTACTTGAGCGAGAAATATTTAGAGGTTTAAAAAATCCGCAATCTACGCCATTATGAATTGGTTCAGTGATTTTTCCTCTCTTTACCCCCCATTTAGGCAATTTGTTAAATAAACTCATACAATTTGGTATCACAAAAGCAGCACTATTAAGACATTTAATCTCCAGGTAGTTGCAGAATATCCTTTTAAACAGATTGGCCCCTCTAAGTTTTCTAACTCTGCGATGGTCACCGCGTATCCATACAACGTAGGGTATTCCGATTTTTCTGAAACAGAGACGGGCAAGATTTAATGCCCAAAGATCGCTTACAATAAACATTACATCACCACTAACTCCTTTAATTTGCTTACAAATATCTTCTCCATGCAAAAAAGGCTGGAGAACTTTTTTTGATTTTAAGACGTTTAATTTGTGGAAAGAAAATCTTGAGTATGTTTTATCTTTGGCTTCACCGGTGACATACACTATACTTACGGAGTGCTTTGAAAATTTATGTAGGCTTTCTATCAGGTGATAGTAAAAATCTATTTCATCAACATTGTAATATGGTATAATGACTCTCATTAGTTTTTAACCCCCCTTTCTCAGCCTTTCAATAAGCCATCCATAAATCACTAGTGGGCGGAGTCTAAAAATGGAATGGGCTAAAGTTTTCAAGAATCCCATTTTTAGGTTATATCGTGCAGCTCCTGAGGAGAGTTGTTTGTTTATAACTTTTATGATTGTGTTTTCACGTATGTGCCAGACGGATACTTTGTGATTATATATGCTTTGATAACCCACTTTCCTCAATCTGATATCAAGGTCTGTGTCTGGCGCAGCTGTGTCTTCAAAGCCACCAATTTTGTGGAGAATTTCTTTTCTTATTATCCTTGCAGCGCCTCTAGGTTCCCTCAGAAATGGGGTTATTTCATGAGTTTTTTCCCATGCATTAATGATGCTATTGAGCAGTGTTGAAGGGTATGTTTCCACTCTTGCTGAAACGGATGCTACATTATCTTTGATCAACGGTAACAGTTCATT
>JAWBRY010000018.1:0-6543 GCA_038843545.1 Bathyarchaeia archaeon
TGGGGTGGGCTGTATGAATGTTGGAGGCGTTGATGTCGTTGGGCGGCTTCAGAGTTTGGGCGTTGAGCTTGAGAAGGTTCCTTTTCTGCGGAATGGCTACTGGGTTGTTCGTTCAAATTTCTCGGTTGGAGCCACCGTCGAATATCTTTTGGGCTATTATTCCATCCAAGAGGCAGCTGCCCAGATTCCGGCTACGCTTTTCACGGATTTGAAGGGTAAGCTTGTTTTGGACGCGTGTGCCGCCCCCGGCGGTAAGACTGTTCAGCTGGCGGATTTAATGGGCAACGCCGGCGTCATTGTTGCTTTGGACGTTAGCAAACGGCGGCTTGAAGCCTTAATGAACCAGCTGGAACGTTGCCGCGTGAAAAACACTGTTGTTTACCAGTTGGATGCGAGGCGTGTTTCAAGGCTTGGGTTAAATTTTGACCGGATACTGCTTGATGTGCCCTGCTCAGGCAACCACGCCACGGACCCGGAATGGTTTAGGAGGCGAACGCTGCGAGACGTAATAAGAAACGCGAAGCTTCAAAGACAGCTTCTCGCCGAAACCGCCAAGGTTTTGAAAGAGGACGGTGAAATCGTATATGCCACATGCTCTTTGGAGCCTGAAGAAAACGAGCTAAACATTGACTGGGCCGTGAAAAACCTTGGCTTGGAAACTGTGGAAATAAACTGTTATGGAACGGAGGGCCTTGTGAATGTTTTCGGTGAAAAACTTGACAGCTCTGTGAGACGCTGCAGACGGATATGGCCGGGCGAAACTCAAGGTTTTTTCGTCTGCAAGCTTAAAAAGCGTAGGTGAAAAAGTTTTGACGGGGAGCGATGTCATCGGCGAGTTTGCAAAACGTTTTGAAGCAAGGCTACGTTTAAACCCAAAATTCATAATAAAGAGGGGCAGCCGTTACTATATGATCAACAAAAACCTGCGAAGGCTTATTGGGAAAGGCCGGGGATGGCTTTATGCTGGAACATATCTTGGAAAAATTGAGAAGGGAGCATTCCATCCAAGTTTTCCGCTACTCTTCATGATTGCGGAGAAGGCCGGAAACAAGGTGGTTGTCGACGACAAGACTGCTTGGCTTTTCGTTTGTGGAAGAGACATCTTCAAGGAGGGTGTTCTGGAGATAAAGGGCTCCGAGGAGAAAGGCGCCTACACGCTGGTCTTTAACAGGTATGGAGAGTGTTTGGGTTTTGGTAGAATCGTCAAAGACTTGGACAAGTTGAGAAGCGGATTAGCCGTTAAAAACATCTTGGATATTGGGGATTTTTTGAGAAGGGAAAGGCAGCTTGAATTAAACTTTTAAATGTTGAATGGTCTCGATTAAATCTCTAATCTTGATGATTGTTTGCTCTTTTTTCCGCATATCTCTTAAGACAACAGCTCCTTCCTTCAGTTCCTTCTCCCCAACTATGATGGCGTGGCTTGCCCCCCTCCTGTCGGCATCATCCAAAGCCTTTGAAACCTTTCTTCCCATAACCTCCAATTCAACAGGTATTTTCTGAGCCCTAAGCATTTCAGCAATTTTCAAGGCTTCAGCGTTCAGTTTTTCATTAACTGGTATGACCGCAACCAACGTGGTCTCTTTCACGTCTATTTTTGCCCCCTGCTCTTGGAGAGCGAGCATTATTCTATCTATTCCATGGGCAACTCCAACAGCGGGTGTGGGCTCTCCGCCGAAAAGTTCCACAAGCTTATCATATCTTCCACCACCAGCTATGGCAATCTCAAGCTCTGGAACGTAGACCTCAAAAATCATTCCAGTGTAGTATTCTAGACCCCTTGCAAAGCTTGCATCCACGGTTATGTCCAGTTTTTCGTGAGTGTCCGCTGCAAGCCTGATTATCTCGGCAAGGTTTTTAACGGCGTCGACGGCTGGAGCATAATCCTCTACCGCTTCCCTCATCCTCCCCAGAGTTTCAGCTGTTTCCTCGCCTCTCAAGCCCAGTAGCTTTTGAATTGTGCTGATGCATTTTTCTGATGCGCCGGCTTCTTTAATGATTTCTAGGGCTTCATTGTACAGTTTTTTGTCCATGCGTTGCATGGCTTGGTTTTGGGTTTCCTCGGCTAGGCCCTCTTGGCTTAGAATGCTCCTCAAAACGCCTACGTGTCCAACTTTGAATGTGTAATTTTTTAATCCAACACTTTTCATTAAGTGGCTTGTTAGAAGCAGTATTTCAGCGTCTGCTTCAGGTTTTTCGGAGCCCATTAACTCGAAGTTTGACTGCCAAAACTCTCTGAAGCGCCCCTTTTGAGGCTCGTCATAACGGTAGAGGCTTCCAACACAGAAAAGCCTCAAAGGTTTAGGCTCGTTCCGCAGCGCGGTGGCCACAACCCTAGCCACGGAAGCCGTGAACTCGGGGCGTAGGGCAACCTTCCGTCCACCCAAATCTTCGAAGGCATACATCCTAGCGCGGACTTCCTCCCCAACCTTTGCGGCCACAAGCTCGTAGGATTCCACAACGGGCGTTATAATCTCCTCGTATCCGTAAAGCCAAGCGGTTTCCCGGGCTTTACCCTCCACAAACCTCATTATTTTAGCTTCTTCTGGGAGGAAATCCCTCATGCCCCGAACCGTTTTGAAAGCGCACATGACTATCCGCATCCAACAGTTATGATGGTAGGGTTAATTGTGAAACGGAATAGTAAACTATTTCTCCGCGGCGGCTCATAACCGCCACTATGAGCTCCTTTTTGAGGCTTTGACACTGGCGTACTATTTGGGTTAACTCCTCCAGGGTTATTGGTTTGCCCTCTTGGAGGGTTAAGACCAGGTATTTCGCCGCGTCCTTTCCGTAGTCGCCTCTATTATAGACTCTGAAGTCGATGCCCATGCCGAATCCTTCGCGGACCACGTAGCCGCGGGTTCGTAGGTCCCGGTAAACCATGTATTTAGCCCAAACATTTTCGTCTATTTTCTCCGAAAACTGTAGGAGCTTCTGGAAGTCAACAGTTTCGCCTTCGCTGTTTTTAACCTCCAGAAGCCCCCTATCCACCAAGTGTAGGGCCTCCCAGAAGTTGAGCAGCAGTCCACCTTCCTCCTCCACCCCGTACCCCTTTGCCTTTAACTCCTCAATTCTACCTTTGGCTTTCACCCTCACGCCCTTATCCGTTAAAATCCCCTCTATCTTCGCCTCTTGACGCGGCTGCTTTTCTACGTTTCCGCCCATTTCCCTTCAACCGTTTCCGCTTAAACTTGAAAGGTCTTCCATATATAAGATGCCTTCCTCGCAGATCACGGCTGTCACATATTTTAGAGGTGTTATGTCAAAGGCTGGGTTTAAAACATCAACCCCTTCAGGCGCAATTCTCTCCCCGCCCACGTAGAGAACCTCTTCAGGGGCTCTCTCCTCTATTGTTACCTCCGCCGAGGCGTGTGCCAAATCGAATGTCGATTTTGGAGCCGCCACGTAGAAGGGTATGCCGTTCTCCTTCGCCAAAACTGCTATTTGATAGGTTCCTATCTTGTTTATGACGGCGTCCCGCACTATTCTGTCGGCTCCCACAATGACCTTGTTAACCATCCGTCTGTACATGACGTAGCCAACCATGGTGTCGCTTATCAATGTGACCGGTATGCCGTCTTTTTTAAGCTCGTAGGCTGTTAGGCGGGCGCCCTGAAGCTTCGGCCTTGTCTCGGTGGTCGCCGTATCATTAAAAAAGCCCTGCTCAACGGCGGCTCTGACAACTCCTAGGGCTGTTCCATACTCAACAGTGGCTAAGGCTCCTGCATTACAGTGGGTTAACACAACATCCCCGTCCTCTAGGAGGTGGGCACCGTATCCGCCTATCGTCCTGTTCACGGCGGCATCCTCGTCAGCTATCCTTTTAGCCTCCTCAACAATCATGGCGGCTAGTTCGCGGGCGCCGCCCTTAAACGTGTAAGCTTTGCCGAGAATCCTGTTTACAGCCCAGAAAAGGTTGACTCCTGTGGGCCTTGTTTTCCGCAATTTTTCAGCCGCCGCCTCCAGTTCGCGGATTAAATCCGCGCTGTCCTTCGCCCTTGAATGGTGGGCTGTCAACGCTAGGGCGTAGGCCGCCGCCACCCCAATCAACGGGGCTCCCCTAATTTTCATGGTTTTGATGGCTTCCACCACATCGTCGCATGTCTTGAGAGTTAGAAACTCTGTTTCATTGGGAAGCTTTAACTGGTTAATGGTCACGACGGTTCCGTTTTCCAGCCATTCTATAGTCCTCATTGAGCTGCCATCCTCCGCTAACCGTTTAAGGCTGTTTAAGTATAAATTTGTCGGGTTACATGCTTCGCAGGATGGGCGGAGCTTGGAAAAGGAGGCTGTCCGAAAACTTGTTGAAACCCTTGGGGGGAAATACTCCGAGGTTTTGGGCATAAACCTTGAAAGTGGAGGAGAAGAGGAAATCTTCAAGTGGTTTTTGGCTTCGATTCTTTTCGGCGCGCCCATAACAGAAACTTCCGTGATAAAAACCTACAAGTGTTTCGAGAAATACAACGTTTTAACTCCGGAGAGGATTCTTGAAACAGGCTGGAACGGGCTTGTCAAGATTTTGGATGAGGGAAGCTATACACGCTACGATTTTAAAACGGCTGATAAGCTTCTTGAGGTTATGGGCAACCTCATGGAAAGATACGGCGGCAAACTAACCAACCTCTACGGAGGGGTGGGAAGCCCTCGGGAGCTGGAGCAAGAGCTGAAAAGTTTGGGTAAAGGTGTTGGCGATGTCACCGTAAGCATATTTCTAAGGGAGCTCCGGGATGTGTGGGGTAAAGCCAAACCAAACCCCACAAGCCTCGTTGTTTTAGCTGCTAAAAACCTAGGCGTTGTTGACGAGAAGTCCTCTAAAAGTGTTTTGCAGCAGCTTGAAGAGTTTTGGGCTGAAAACGGTGTTCCAAACAAGTCCTTTGTAAATTTTGAAACGGCGCTTCTACGCCTCGGCAAAAACTACTGTAGAAAGGCGAAGTGCAAAGTCTGCCCGGTTAGGGTGGAATGCCTAAACCCTAAGGCTGCTTGATGTAGGCTATAACCTCCACAGGGCAGTCTTCAGGCAGCTTAACCCTTTTCTTCCACTCGTCTCCAACAGCTATGAGCACGAAAAGTCCTGAAACCTCTGCCTTAGCCTTACGTACAAGATTCACGAGGGCTGCTTGGGTTTCGCCTGTTTTAATCATGTCGTCCACTATTAGGACGCTGTCCCGCTTTTTTATGGCGTCTTTCGGAACGTAAAGCGTGATGGTGACGCCTGAATCCCTAAGCACAAAGGTTTCCTCAAGAAACTCTCTAACGCCGACTTCCTTGCTCCTTTTAGCTATGACTAGGCTTACGCCCAAAGCGTTTGCCACCATGGTTGCCAGCGGGATGCCGTCCACCGCCGCCGTAAACACTTTTGTCACGCGTTTTCCGGCAAAATTCGCCAAGGCATGGTTGGCCGCCTGCTGGAGAATGTTGAAGTCGCCGATAATATCGGTGTTGTCGAAATAGCCGTCCTCGTCAAACTTTATTCGGCTTCTAATCTCGTTCTCCAAACCAACAAACTTTGACAAAACCTTCCAAAGCTGCTTTGCACGGGCAGTGTTCGGCAAAACATGGCCCTTCGCATACCTGCTTAAAACAGTTACGGGCAAACCTGTCTTAGCCGACAACTCACGGTAAGTAATGTTCTTCTTATACTTGGCCGTTCGAAGAAGCTCAATAGTCATCAATCGCAATTTTAATTCTTCTGCATGAGTGCTCATCAGCCTCCCCCTATATACAAAGACTAGTTTAAATTGAAAGCTACACTTAATTATCGAAATCCCAATTTATAACTTCCGCTTAAAATTTACCAGCATCAAAATTTTGGGATGAAGGTTTTATGGCGCCCTGGCCAAAGTCACTTCAACAGAATACTTTAATCCGCCGCGGTAGACCACCAAGTTAACTTTTTCGCCGTCCTCTCGCTTGTGAATCTCGCTTAGCAGCTTCTCAATCCGTGTAATGGGCATGTTGTCCATCGCCAATATTATGTCACCCGCTTCGATGCCAGCCTTGTCGGCGGGGCTCCCCTCCACAACCCTCGTCACGAGCACGCCTTCAGCTAACGGTATCCCATAATAGCTTGAGATCTCTCTCGAAAGGCTTAAACCTATTATTCCAAGCCAAGGCCTAACATGGGTGCCCTTGGCAATTATGTCGTAAGCGCACTTTTTCGCCGAGTTTATTGGGATGGCGAACCCTATCCCATGGGCGAAGGGGATGATCGCCGTGTTGATGGCAACCACCTTACCATTAACGTCTACGAGTGGGCCGCCGCTGTTTCCCGGGTTTATGGCCGCATCCGTCTGAACAAGGTTTTCTAAAAGCTCGTTTCTCGATTCTATAGTGCGGTTTAAAGCGCTTATAACGCCAGAAGTCACCGTTGGGCCGCCTGCCAAGCCGAACGGGTTGCCTATAGCGTAAACGCGTTGGCCTATCCTAAGCTTGTCAGAGTCTCCAAGCTCCGCGTAAACAAGCCCCTTCTTGTCAATTTTAACGACAGCTATGTCATGGATTGCACACGTGCCCAAAAGCCGCCCATTTAGGACTTCGCCG
>JAWBRY010000018.1:6553-8967 GCA_038843545.1 Bathyarchaeia archaeon
TTACGGCGATGCGTTCTGCACCCTGAACAACGTGGTTGTTGGTTATTACGTGGCCTTCCCCATCTATTATTGTGCCTGAACCCATGCCCTTAACCGGGAAAACTTGGTAAAACATGTCTTGGACAAGCCTTACAGTGCTAATGTTCACAACGCTTTTGCTCACTTTTTCCAGAATGTCTAAAACCTTGGATTCATTGTTTGAAGCCAAACCATTTCGCCTATTGAAAATTAACATTTTAGGTTTTAACATTTTCCAGTTTACGAGTTGTCAGTGAGTAGGCTTTAAGGAGTAGAAGAACCGCTGCTGCTTGTGTTGCCGCGGCATATAGAGCTATAATCCAGTAGGGCGGGTTTAAGGCGGCGATTAAGCCGTAAACGAAGCCGCTGGCCAACATGCCGACCCCGTAGGCTGTGTTGAAAAGGCCGTAGGCTGTGCCCCGCGAGGCTATGGGTGCGAACTCTGAAACGGCGGCACGGTAGATGGACTCTTGCATGCCCAAAACTAGGCCGAAAAAGGTGGCGGCAACAACCAAGACGGCTAGATCCGCGTTGGCTAACGCGAACAACGTTGGGAAAACTGAGAGAATGAATGGCAAGGCTAAGGCCCTGATCTTATATTTGTCGTAGGAGTATCCGGCGAAAAGGGCTGTGGGCGCGTCCACCCCCTGTATCAGCATGTATATGAGCGGGACAATCCACTGCTGGTTTTCCGGCTGAAGAATCGCCGAAGCCTTGAGAAGTATGAGCTCATAGGGGATAAGCCCCACAGTGTTCAGGACTACGGCGGAGGTGTAAACGTAGAAGGCTGCTTCAAGCCCGCCGCCTTTCTCCCGTGCTTTTCCCAACTCAGCTGGCTTACTTGAGCCAATTTTTCTATAAGTGAATGTTAGAAAAGCCATAAGCAATATAAAGGGCACAAACAGCAGGCCAAAGGTCTGACTGTAGTTGTTTCCACTGTAAAACATTAAAGCTGCAACCACCAGCGGACCCAAAATCGCACCAATCTGGTCTAACAGTTCATGGATTCCAAAGGCTTTCCCAACGCCGACACCTTTGCTCGCAATGGACAACACAGCGTCTCTGGCCGGTGCCCTAACGGCTTTCCCAATACGTTCTAGTAAAACGAGGATTACTGCTATCCACCAGAGGTTTGTGAAGCCCAAAAGCGGAATAGCCACTATAAGCCCATATCCAAGAAAAATGAAAGTCCAATAGGCTCTTGTGGTGTCGGCTAAAACCCCGCTGAAAAGCCTTAAGGCATAACCCAAAAACTCTCCAAAGCGCCCCACAAAAACTATGACGAAGGGTAAGGTGCCCAAGAAAGCCAGATAATCCGGCACAAGCCCCCGCGAGCCCTCGTAAACAACATCTCCCAAAAGGCTGACGATCCCTAAGAGGAGAATAGCCGCGTAAATACTTCGTGTGCTAGTAGACTCCGACATATAATAATTCCAAGGAAGCTTGATAAGATAAAGCTTTTATCTAGGCTTTAGGCTTAGTTTGGCAAATATCCACTGCGAACATGGTGCAAAGTTATGGCTTTGCAGAAGGGCGACTTCATACTGATAGACTATGTGGCAAAGGTCAAGGAGACAGGCGAGGTTTTCGACACAACTATTGAGGAAATAGCCAAAAAAGAACGCCTACACAGAGAGGGCGAAATATACGAGCCAAAACTTGTCGTCGTGGGTGAGGGCTGGGTTCTAAAAGCTCTGGACGAAAGTTTTCTAACCATGGATGTTGGAAAACCAACAACCGTTGAAATTCCACCTGAAAAGGCTTTTGGTCCCAGAGACCCCGAAAAGGTTAGGCGTGTTCCTTTGAGGCAATTAACAGCAAAAGGAATAACACCAACCATTGGGATGCGCCTCGAATACGACGGGAAAATGGCGATTGTAAGAGCCATCGGCGCTGGAAGGGTTCTATTGGACTTTAACCCGCCGCTCGCTGGGAAAACCCTTGTTTACGAGGTTACAGTTAAAAAGAGGCTTGAGACGCAGGAGGAGAAAATTGCCGCCCTCATTCACCGTCGAATACCCTCAGTGGAAATAGAGAAGTTCAAGTTCACGGTGGAAGGCAAAACCGTCAGCATAGAAATGCCTGAAGAAGCCTTCTACCTTGAGGGGATCCAAGTGGCGAAGAGAGGCATAGCCCTAGACATTCAAAAGTTTTTCCCAGAAATCACAACGGTGAAATTCACCGAAACCTTCAAGGCTGCTATGGCTGAAACCAAAACGGAAGAAGAGGAAACTCAAACTCAAGCCTAAATAACTTCCGTCTCCTTGGCCACCCTTCTACATTCTTTAATGCTTAATTTCAGCTTGCTCAGAATCGTATAGCGTTCAGGCCTTATGGAAGGCGCCATGAAAAGCGCCTTAACAACCTCCTCCTCCGTCAAGCCTAACCCTTCCGCG
>JAWBRY010000018.1:8977-17563 GCA_038843545.1 Bathyarchaeia archaeon
TTCAAGCGTTTTTTTGATGCGTCTCCAATCAGCCCCATGCAGGTAAGCCATCATTATTGTCCCAACACCGCACCTCTCTCCATGCATGGAGCTGTTGGGTTTAATCATCTCAACGGCGTGGCTGAAAAGGTGCTCAGAGCCGCTGCACGGGCGGCTGCTGCCGGCAATGCTCATGGCTACACCACAGCTTATCAGGGCCTCCAAAAGCACCCGCAAACCCTCCCCGTCTTCAGGCCTGATTTTTTCAGCGTTCTGCATCACAAGCTCAGCACTCATCAAAGCGAGGCTGGCTGCATATTCCCCATAATATTCGCCAACCTCGTCGTGTGCCAGCTTCCAGTCTTTTACGGCTGTGAACTTTGCGATTATGTCCCCGCAACCGCTTGCAACAAGCCTATAAGGCGCCTTCATTATGATGTTTGTGTCCGCTATGATGGCTATTGGCGCCTGAGCCATTATCGAGTAGGGCTTCTCTAAACCTTTAATGGACGACAGTGGGCTGGCTATGCCGTCGTGGGAAGCCGTTGTTGGAACGCTTATGAATGGTACTCCCTGACGCGCCGAGCTAAGCTTTGCAACGTCTATCTTTGTTCCTCCGCCAACTCCAAGAACCACCTGGGGTTTTGAAGCCTTTATCTTCTCTTCAACGGCTCTTACATCCCACAAGGTGGCTGTGCCAACCTTCAATGTTTCAACTTTTAAGCCCCCATTTTCCAAAATCGACCTGACAGTTTCTCCAGCAACCCCTTCAGTTTTTAAACCGGTGATTATTAGGGCTGAATCCGTAAATCCAAGTCTATGGAAGATTTCGGCAACCCGCTCTATCACACCTTCCCCGACGATAACTTCCCTTGGAAGCTGCATCCAATGATGTTTTAATGACAAATCAATCACTGCGCTGTAGTTTCACCTTTTCAAATGCCCGTGCCCTCTTAAAACCCTTTTGAAAGTTAATGCATCGCCCTTTCGAAACGCAATGTTAATAAGCCTCTCATGCATGAATACAGATGCTGCTTCCTTGAGAAGTAATTTGGCGGCATGTCCAGATTTTAGGAGAAAATGGTGATGATCGACAATCGCATAGTTGATAAGTTGACGTTGAAGGGGACGACAACGGTGGGTGTTGTATGTAAAGACGGCGTGATATTGGCTTCCGACACCCGTGTAACCATGGGATTCTATGTGGCGCACAAGTTTGGCAAGAAGATTTACAAGATAGACGACCACTTAGCCATGACCATTGCTGGAACAGTGGCTGACGCCCAGAGAACGGTGGACATTTTAACAGCCAACGCCCAACTATACAAGATAAGCCACGGCCGTCCAATCCCCGTTAGTTCAGCTGCAAGGCTTGTGGCCAACATCCTATTCTCAGCAAGGTATATGCCGCTTGTCACCCAAGTCCTCGTTGGCGGAGTTGATGAAACAGGCCCCCACGTGTTCTCGCTAGACCCCTTCGGCAGTTTAACAGAGGAAAAATGTGTAGCCACCGGTTCCGGTTCACCCGTGGCCTACGGTGTCCTCGAAGACAAGTTTAGGGACGGCATGACCGTGGAGGAGGCTTTGCCAATAGTTGTTAAGGCTGTCGACTCCGCCATGAAAAGGGATGCTGCCAGCGGGGACAGCTTCAACGTTGCAGTGATAGATGCCAAAGGCTTCAGAGAATTGACAGACGAAGAGAAAAAGAAGCTTTTAGCAGAGTAGGGAATGTAGAGTTGGCGCGCAACTCTGAAAAAGAGAAGATTGAAATAAGCCAGTACATCCTCGAACATGTTCCAAAAGAGGCTGAAGTGACAAGAGTAGAATATGAAGGCCCAATGCTGGCAGTTTACGCCAAAAAACCCGAAAGCCTCGTAGAACAAAGCAGCCTAATCGCCGACATAGTCAGCGGGAGAAGAAAACGCATAGTCGTCCGCTCCGATCCATCGGTGAGACTGCCTGAAAAGGAAGCCGAAAAAATAGCCCGTGAAATAATACCGCCCGAAGCGGAAGTAACAGACATAAACTTTGACCCAAGCCTCGGCGAAATAATAATTGAAGCCAAAAAGCCTGGAATGGTTATAGGCAAAAACGGCGCAGTGCTTCAGGAAATCATAAAGAGGACGAAGTGGCGCCCCCAAGTTTTGAGGAGTCCCCCCATCCGCTCAAAAATTATAGCTCACATGCGCCACTACCTCCATGCCCAAAGCAAGGAGCGGGAAAGAATCCTACGCAATTTTGGCGAAAGAATTTTCAGGTCGAAAACCTTCGAGGTCGGCGACGTCCGCATAACCCCATTGGGCGGAGTGCAGGAGGTTGGCAGATCCGCCTTCCTAGTGCAGACAAGGGAAAGCAACATACTTTTAGACTGCGGCATCAATCCCGGTTCATTAAAACCATTTGAGGTTTTTCCAAGGCTTGACCATCCAGCCTTTGAAATAGACTCTTTAGACGCTGTTGTCGTAAGCCACGCCCACCTAGACCACTGTGGCTTCGTGCCCTTCCTATTTAAATACGGCTATGATGGTCCAGTCTACTGCTCCGCCCCTACCTCAAGCCTAATGACGCTACTTCAACTCGACTACTTGGATGTCGCCAGCAAGCAGGGTGTAATACCACCATACGACCAAAAAGACGTGCGGGAATGCGTGCTACACACCATTCCATTGCGGTATGGTGTTGTAACGGACATAGCCCCCGACGTGCGTTTAACCCTGCACAACGCTGGACACATTTTAGGCTCGTCAATAGTCCACTTACACATTGGCGAAGGCCTACACAACATAGTCTACACAGGCGACTATAAGTATGCGAGAACCATGCTCCTAGAACCGGCAACCGTCGAGTTTCCAAGGGTTGAAACAGTTATAACCGAAAGCACCTATGGCGGACCAGAAGATTTAATGCCTTCAAGGGTTGAAGCTGAAGAACGCCTAACGAAAATTGTAAACGAAACCCTGGAGAGGAAGGGTAAGGTTCTAATTCCGGTTCCAGCTGTGGGCAGAGCGCAGGAAATAATGCTTATCCTAGATGGGTACATGAAGCGGGGCTTAATGAAGGAGGCTCCAGTCTTTATCGAGGGCATGATTTCAGAGGCAACAGCCATCCACACAGCCTACCCAGAATACTTGGGACGGGAGGTCCGCAACAGCATACTCCATGAAGGAGTGAACCCCTTCGAGTCAGACTACTTCACCGTGGTTGAACACCCAAGCATGAGGCAAGACATCATAGACGGTGAGCCATGCATAATCATGGCAACTTCAGGCATGCTTGAAGGCGGCCCAGTAATAGAATACTTTAAGGGACTTGCTGAAGACGAAAGAAACATGATAGTATTTGTAAGCTACCAGATTGAGGGCACGCTTGGCAGGCGGGTTCAGAAAGGCATAAACGAGGTTGCGATGATGGATAGCGATGGCAAAATGTCCGTTGTAAAAGTGAGGATGCATGTCGAATCCATTGAAGGTTTTTCAGGCCACTCTGACAGGCGGCAAATAATAAACTACATTACTCAGCTGAAACCCAGACCTGAAAAAGTCATAGTCTGTCACGGTGAAAGGGCCAAAATAGCCAGCATAGCAAGTTTTATTCAAAAGAGGTGCGGCATACCCGCCGTAACACCTTCAGTTATGGAAACCGTTAGGCTGCTGTAGGCACAGGCTCGCTTGCAACTTGCGGCTTCTCTCTCCAAATCTTTATGTTTGGCGGACACACGACAACCCTTTCCTCACCGAGACGGGCAATATCCCCACCCAAAGACTCCACAAACTCGCATAACTCGTTAACCGCCCGTTTAACATCTTCAACGCTCTTGTTTGCAAGGGGAGTTATCCTAAGAATCAATATATTTCCAGAACGCACCTCATTCTTGACGATGTCCAAATCAGACAGGTCCCGAAGAGGCATGGCCTTCAAAAAGGTTTTGCTAGGTTCGCTTTTCACCCCTTCAGCCTTACGCTCCGCCTCCTTCTCTTCCCGCCTATACCTTCGGAAGAGCTCACTTAACCCTGGCAAACCTCTCCTCTCTTCCATCTAGCTGTTTCTGAATTTAGAATACGGATATTTAGATATTAAAGGATTTATGAATTTAGAATATGAATTGGAGACCCAACATGATTAAACAAGCTCTTTAACACATTTCCAGATTTTGTCTCCAACATAATGCACGTTCTTGACAACGGCGCCCCGCTTAACTTTGATGGCTTCACCCTCGTCATGTAGCATTTCTCCCACCATAAGAGGTTTACCATATTTTTCGTCCAAAACAACAGCCACATCGCCCTTTTTGAAGCCTCCTTCAAATCGGACAACACCGGGAGCCATCACATTGGCGCCGTTGCATATGTGGCTAACTGCACCCATGTCCACAACAATCCTTGGTATATACGCGAAAACCTCCTCAAAAAGAAGGGTGGGGTAGAGGATTCCTCCAGCTTTAAAAAGGGCTGGTTTGCCGTTTATAATGAAGACTTCGCCAAAATCCGTTTCAACAAGCTCCACCCTTAAACCTGAACCGAAAAGTTCTTTCAAATTTACCTTCAGCCTCTCCGAAACCTTCTCCAGCAAAGCCTTAGCCTCTTTCTCTTTTAAGAAATGCCTTTTACGACCTTTGGACATGTTTCCCTAATTCCTCTTAGATAGGTTTAAATGGTATAAGTTTAAGTATAAAAGAGGTTGTGTAATGTTTAGTGAGAGGTCTGCTGATGAGTGAGATGACAACTGAAATCCTTGAACAAAACCTCGGAAAAATTGTGCTAGTAAAGTTAAAGGGTGGAAAAAGTCTAAGGGGAAGGTTGAAGGGTTTCGATCAACACTTAAACCTTGTTCTCGAAGAAACAGAAGACACGACCGACGTTGAAAACGTTAAGAAGCTGGGCTTAATTATAGTTCGAGGAGACAATGTTGTGCTGATATCCCCGCCGCCGAGGTGAAAACGCTTGGGAAAAGGAACACCGTCCTTTGGAAAGCGGACCGGCAAAACCGTGCATATACGCTGTAGACGCTGTGGAAGGAGATCCTACAATGTTTCCAAGAAAAGATGCGCCGCATGCGGCTACGGCGAATCAACAAAGATTAGAAGCTATTCATGGCAGACAAAAAACCTTAACAGGGAGAGAATCCGCTGAAAACTCTCCCCACGCGAGTCTATAGGAAATTGCTGTAATATCCTTTGTCGATTTTAACGAAGATTAACGGCCCCCTGCTTCGGGCTAATTCCCTAGCTCTGCGGAGAGTGTTGTTAACAAGGTTTAGGGTTTGCTCCTTCTCTGTGGCGTATCTCCTCTTATTTTCGCCCAACTCCATTTTTAGCAGGTTTTCAGCTAGGATTGAGGTGCCGCAGATCTCCCCATTTTTTACAAGTGTGGAAATCACAACCTCCTGTATTTCTTTGCGGTTTGGCAGCTTCCTCCATAGGGGCTCAGCATTGTTTAATACTTTCACCACTCTGTCCCATTTCTTGTTTTCTTCACAGCCTATCATCAACTTCACCCTTTCACTCCACTTTTTAAGCCATACACTTGTCCAAAGGTCTAGAAACTCCTCAAGCTCCATAGGTTCCCTCTGGTAAAATTCCTCAAGCTTGTCTACAAGCTCCCACTCGTTTGCCTCCTTCCCGACAAGATTCCAATGCACTTTGAGGTAGTTTGTCAGGTCTTGGCATGCTATCTGGAGAACCTTACGGTCTGCTCCAAAAAGATCCAGCATAGGATTTTTGCCTTTAAGTTTTTCAGATAGTAGCATTTCAATGAAATTCATTGTTTTTCGAAGCCTCTCCGGTTATTAGTATCCTCGAAGTTTTAATTAAGCTTTATTTATGGTTGTTTCTATAAGATTTTTAAGTGTTTTTCAGCTATATTGTCCATCCTGTAATATTTCGGATGCTTAAGGTGGTCCTAAAAACTTTGGAAGTTCATTGACGTTTCTTAGAATTAGGTCCGGCTTCTCCCTTGCAAGTTCCTCCACCGTAAATAATCCGGACAGAACCGCCACTGTTCTGGCTCCAGCATTTTTCCCAGCCCTTATGTCGCATACGGAGTCGCCTACAACGGCGCAGTTGCCTATTTCAACGCCCAGTTTTTCCGCGCATATCATTATGGCTTTTGGGGATGGTTTCGGCAAAGGCGTATCCAAAGCTGTCAGTATGCAGTGGAAGTGTTTGGCTATACCGAGTTTTTCCAGCTCCTTTTCAACGTTTTCTCTTGGAACGTGGCGCATCGTAAGCAAAGCAAGCTTCACCTTTCCTGAAAGAGCTTCAAGAGTTTTTGAAACGTTTGGAAACGGTTTTATTTTATTCTCCGTTACCGAGTAATACGTTCTTAAATACACGTTAAGGAAGTTTTCAACGTCAGCTCCCATTATTAAATCGTTTATTGGCTGATTTTGCTCCAGTCTTTTCGGGATTTCTAGGGCGATGGCTGGGTTGAAGTTTTTAAGTCCCAGAGACTGCCATGTCGTCTTCAAGGCTTCCATGTAGGCTTCTCTTGAATCCACTATTGTTCCGTCAAGATCCATTATGATGGCTTTAACTTTCAACTCCACTTTGTTCCCGTCGAGTAACATTACGTTTTGTTGGTGTTTATCTTCGATAAGTTTTTATTTGTGCTTTGTTGTGTAAAGGTATCCCACCGAGAAAACAGTGATTTGAGGCGTGAATAGCGAGCTATGGTTAGAAAAGCGCGGATTCGTCTAACAAGTACAGACTACAAGAAACTGGAGGAGGTATGCCAAGAACTGAAAGCCATCGCCGAAAAAACAGGGGTGAAAATGGTTGGGCCTATTCCGCTTCCGACAAAGAGGCTTAGGGTTCCAGTTTTGAAGTCGCCTTGTGGAGAGGGAACCTCCACGTGGGACAAGTGGGAGCTACGCATTCATAAGCGTCTCATAGACATCGACGCTGAAGAGCGTGCCATGAGACGAATTATGCGGATCCGGGTTCCAGAAGAAGTTCACATCACGATAGAACTTGTCTAGAAAGGCGAATACATGTAGGTTAGGATTGTTAGGGCAAGGCTTGTTGTGAAGGCTAGTCCCCAAATGCTTTTGCTCCATGTGAATACCTTGTAGCCGTCTAGAACTCCAAACGGGATTAGGTTGAATAGGGCTATCCAAGAGTTTATGGCAGAGGCATATATCAAAAATGGCTGTTTAACTGTAAAGAAAAGCCCGGCCAGCACCATTGACAGCACCATGTTGGTGGCTGGTCCAGCCATGGATATTTTTCCAACACTTCTTCTCTGGGTGAACCCGAAAATTATAACTGCGCCGGGGGATATGATCTTGAAGATTGGCGAAATAATGGATATTGCCGTCAAGATTAAGCCCGTAAGCATGAGTCTAAATTCAGCCCACAATCCCTCCCTTTGAGCTGCGAATTTGTGGGCCAATTCGTGGGCTAGGAACGAGGCGGCCACGGCGAGGGCGAATAAAGCCAGCATGACGGGGCCTCCGAGCCTCATGTAAACCGCCGGTGAAAGTCCAAGCGAGAACCCTATACCCGCAACAAAGAGCATGGCGACAGTGAGGTGTGCAATCTCCTTACCGCTAAAGTGAAACTTTTTCCCTTGTTCAACCGGAATATAATATGTTGTTATGGTGTATTCGTATGGGCTTTGTGTAGGCGTCAGCGTTTTTTCCCTTGAAGGCGCGCGGGCAAACTCCAGATTTGGGCACTCGTGGTTTTCCGGTAGACGGTGCTCTGTGCAGAAATATCCCCCACAGTAGGGGCATTTAAAGGGTAGGAATGTTTCTTTGCCGCACCTTTGGCACTCCATTTTTGGACAGCCCTTCGCAGTGCTGAAACATGCTTTTTGCTCTTATAACGTTTACCTACCAACGGTTAAACGTTAATAGGGTTTGCTCCGTTATTGTATGTTAGGCTTAGAGGTGGAAAAGGTTGAAGGCTTTCAGTTTCGTTCATGCCGCAGACTTGCATTTGGGCTATTCTCAATATGGGCTTGAAACCAGAAGGGAGGACTTTGACAGGGCCTTCAGCGAGCTTGTTGACAAAACATTGGAGTTGAAGCCTACATTCATGATTATTGCAGGAGACCTCTTTCATAATGCGCGGCCATCCAACATCACCCTGGAAAACGCCGTCAAAAACTTTAACAGGCTTCGGGAAGCAGGCGTGCCAGTGCTGGTGGTTGACGGCTCCCATGATTCAGCGCCCAACGTTGTTACAAGCACCATTCTGAACCCCTTGGACAGCGCTGGACTTATCCACTTCCTTCCAAGGCATGAAGGGGCTTGCTGGCGGAAGCCGGACCTCTGCTATGTTTATGGAATCCCAAACTTTAGAACTCGCCGGAAAACCGAGGAGATGCTTCCAGCCTTCATGGAGAAGAACAAGCCGACACCCGACCCTTCACTGTTTAACATTTTCGTTTTCCACATGGCTTTGGATATTCCAGAACTTAACCCGCCATACATGGAGGCTGAGGCGTCACCAGAACTCATACCGGAAGGCTTCAACTATTATGCTGCTGGACATGTTCACGCGCCATACATTGGCAAGTTTAAGAATGGCTTGCTGGTTTACCCTGGAAGTACGGAAACCATAAACTATGATGAGGCAAAAAACGAGAAAGGCTTCTACTATGTTGA
>JAWBRY010000019.1:0-3763 GCA_038843545.1 Bathyarchaeia archaeon
GTTATGCCAAGCACAATCGCCTTCCTAATATGGTCTTCCGGAATACCCTTGGCACCCGTCAGCTCCGCACCGTATTTTGTGGCCTTTTCGATAATCCACTGGGGGACGCTTGAGGCGCCATGCAAAACCAGCGGCACATCAACCCTCTCACGGATGAGCCTAAGCCTCTCAAAGTCCAGTTGGGGTTCACCCTTAAACTTGTAAGCACCATGGGAGGTCCCTATGGAAACCGCCAAGGCGTCTACTTCTGTCCGTTTCACAAACTCCTCAGCCTCCTCGGGATCTGTTATGACAGCCTCCCGCTCTTCAACAGTTTTCTCCTCAACACCGGCAAGTCTCCCAAGCTCACCCTCAACTGAAACCCCTACGGGATGGGCTAGCTCAACCACACACCTCGTTAAGGCGACATTTTCCTCAAAGGGCAAGTGTGAACCATCAATCATGACGGAGGTGAAGCCCGCCTCTAAACATTTGCGAACCGTCTCAACATCTTCACCGTGGTCCAAATGAAGCGACATTGGCACAGGCAAGATTTCAGCAGCCGTCCTAACAAGCGTTGCCAAATACTTTAACCCGGCATATCTTATGGCGCCCGGAGTCACCGCCACAATAACAGGCGACCTCTCCTCAACAGCCGCCTCCACAACAGCCAAAAAGCTTTCAAGATTCTGTATGTTAAAAGCCCCAACAGCATAGCCCCCCAGTTTGGCAGCCGACAACAATTCCTTATTTGTTACAAGCATCAATTTCACTGCTTGTAATACACACCGCAACAATATAAATTGTTTACATATCCCAAAACAGCATTCAAAATCCGCAACAACAATTCAGACGCAATATTAGCTTAGCTTCAATATGTTTGCCCACGGGCCGGCGAAGGGATTTCCGAGGGGAGAAAGGAGAGAAGGGAGATTATAAAAACCGCTTTTTTTCGCCGAACCCGTTTTAGGCCTCCCATTTCCCTCAAAAAGAGGGATTGTTGAGTCAAGCATTAGTATAAAAGTTTTTTACTATGAATTTCAATGTGAGTCGAAGGTGCATGTCCAGCACTACTCTGTTTCAAGCTTGTAGAGGACTTTCATGCCTCTGAGGGTTTCATGAACCTTGTTGGCAAGCTGAAGAACCTCCACTAACTCAACCTTCCTCCCCCAGTTGTACACGTGGTCATGATAACCCCTTAACGGTTCAAAACCCATGGAGCGAAGTTTCTCAACAACTTCCAAGGGAGATGCACCCTCACTGCAAAACCATATAGTCAAATACGTTTTCACACCAGTCACCGCCCTTGATAGGAGGGAAGAGGCGAAATTAACAGTTTCGACGCCTTCTGGGAAGAGGCGATAAGAAAATAGACAATTAAAAGCGTAAAACCTGCATTAACATTCAGTCATGGGTGGATTCGGCATCTCAAAACTGGACATACAAAAGTGAGGCAGGTGCTGAAAGACGTTGGGATAAGTTTTAGAGGGATTTTAAAACTTGATTTTCGTGTTCCTTACATAACTTATAAATTCCGGCATAGAAATTTTTAGGTTTGCAAGGCGTTTTCATTAAGCAGTTGTCAACCCTGCAATGTCTTAATCCAATATTATGGCCAATTTCATGCAGACTAACCCCAACACAACTTTGGCGCAGATATTTCTCCTTCATGCCATAGGTTGAAACCACAGACAAGTTAGAGCCAAAATAGAAGCCCGCCATGCCATAACCAACCCCTATGATGAGATGGGGTAGAATAAAAAGTCCAATCTTTTCCGAATCATACCCCCAATTCGCTTTCAACAACTCATATAAATCATCAAGGTAAACCATACTTTTTCCTTTCATAATGAATTTCGCTAGAAAACTCCGCGGTTTTAGAAGAAAACGTTCAGGCAAAAATTTAGTTGGCAAAACTTTAAAATCCCTTATTTTAGGCGCGAATACCTCCCTAGATACCCTACCGATTTCTTCAAGAAAACCATACTGGCAATCCAGCGGTTGGACGGACAAATGGTAACTCATAGCTATAAATAAGCCTCAGAGCAAATATTACTTTTCACTCGGTACTCTAAGCCAATTTTAATGTGCTTTTTTGACAGATTTCCCCGCATTTTTAATGCTCTTACAATCAGTTTTGTCCCTCAATATCTTAATTATCCGTTCACTGGCTTTTCCATCGCCAAAGGGGTTAGACCAACTCCTTCCTCCTTTAAGCATAAGATCAACTTTCTCAACGATTTCTTGCGGGCTTGTTCCGGCTAAAACGTTTGCGCCGACCTCGATGGTTTCTGGTCTCTCTGTGTTGTCTCTCAAGGTGACGCATGGCACGCCTAAGATGCAGGCTTCCTCTTGAACCCCGCCTGAATCGGTGAGCACAAGCCTAGCATTACTTTCAAGCTGTAGGAAATGCAGGTAATCTAAGGGTTCAACAAGCCTAACGCCGTTGGGATTTAACCCAAAAGCCTCTAACCGTTTTCTAGATCTCGGATGGATGGGATAAATCAGCTCAGCGCCAAACTCTTTATGGACCATCTCAAGTCCTTTCAAAATGTTGCGAAACCTCTTTTCATCGTCAACGTTTTCCTGCCTATGAACGGTAACCAAAAAATATTCATCCTCGTCAAGGCCCAAATCATTTAAAATGTTCACCGTTTTTCTGACAAATATTTTCTCTTTCGCTACGCCTTCTCCAAGTAGTATCTGCCTCGACTTTTCAGTTGGAGCCTCCACATGCCCAACCTTGATTCCCAGCTTGACAGCCGCTAAAGCTCCAGCCAAAACAGTGTTGGTGTCCCCCTCAACCAAAACTATGTCAGGCCATTCTTGCCGCAAAACCTTTTCAATGCCTATAAGCATTTTGCCAGTCTGCTCTGCATGGCTTCCAGAACCCACATCAAGATTATACTTTGCCTCTGGAAGCTCCAGCTGCTCAAAGAAAACCTTGTCCATGTTGTAGGAATAATGTTGACCCGTATGCAGTATAAAATAGTTAAGACCTAAACGTTCACACTCGCGAATTATCGGAGACATCTTAATAATTTCCGGTCTTGTGCCAAGCACTATAGCGATTTTCATTTCGCCACTCTTTTCATTCTAAAGATGACTGTTCCGCCTTCAGTATACGGCTTCCACGGATCAACACATTGAACATAGGCGTTTTCCCCATCCTCAGGCCTCGTCAGCCCCAGCTTAACTGGATCCACTCCCCCGTTAAGCGCGACCGCATAGTGAAGTATAACTGAAAGGGCGTGTATGCAAAGTGCGTCCGTTTTCTCTAGCACTATTCTTGGCCCATCAATCAATATTTTATCTCCGACTTTATATACGGGGCATCTGCCCCTAACCTCAACAACTTCAATCTCCAACACTTCACCAAACCTCTTTAACCACTTTTATAAGCTTATAAAATGCTGTTGTAAGCAGCATCAACCTGACCATGATTGCGCCTATAGCAACCAGCGCTGTGTTTGTAACAACATGCCTCGTCGCCGCGAATATTTGGAAAGCCCAAACCCAGAAGGCTATAGCCGTTATAAAGCGCAATAATTCCAAGGAGTCATCCCAGCCCTTCTAAGAAAATCCAACCTTATTATATTCAATCCTTAGCACACCAAATTAATGAAAACCAATTCAAAGAACATATAACATTTACGCGTAGTCTATACGCATGTTTCAGGACTTTTCAACATCAGTTTAACGAGTTTCACTTTATAACCGCAGGCGATAAAAATGCTACTTTGAAGGAATTATGAAAACTTTAAAGTTTTGGAAACTCTAACTG
>JAWBRY010000019.1:3773-17028 GCA_038843545.1 Bathyarchaeia archaeon
TATCATTTGGCGAAACTATTGGAGTCCGGATTGGATTGTCAGGACGAGTATGGAAGGTATTACGCGGTGAAGGATGGGCTTCATAAAGTTCTTGAAGGCTACTTGAAAGTCGGCCCCGCCGTTGTGCCACAACTGTTCTTCTTCTCTTTATTCTTCACAATTCTCGTAGCTTTCTTCTCGGCTGCTGTATTGTGCGGTTTAAACTTTGTGCCGCATTTTATCTGTGTAAGTTTTTCGATGGTCGCCGTTTTATGGTTTGAAACTGTTAGGCTTTGGCGGCAGCTTGCCGTTTAAAACGTTTAAAGGGTTTTTAACGTTTCATTAAAACATATTTAAAAGATTTTAAAAAGTGTAGGTTAAAATTCGCCGCTTCTTTACTATTTGCCGGGAAGGCGTATGAAACAAGGATGGGTTTTAAAGTACGGCTCCGCCGCGGTTATAGCTGCAGCCGCTATCATCGCCTTGTCTTTGTTTGCAAACCTTGCCTACGTGCCCAGCGTAACTGAAACGCCTTCAACTGCGCAAGGAGCCTCAACAGCCACGCTGGCTGTTCTGCTGACCGACCCGCCTGTTGTGCCTGCAGGCACAACCCAGCTTAACATGACATACAAAGACTTTTACATTCACATAATCTACCCTAACGGCACCGAAGAATGGGTCTTTGTTGATGCTTCAGGTACGGTGAACCTGTTTTCAATAGTCAACATGACGCAGACCATCGCCGTGCTAAATATACCAGTAAATTCGACCATAGATAAAGTTAAGTTCACCATTGATGGGGTCATAGCGGTTATTAACGGTCAAGTTTATGAAGTTACTCCGTTATCCGACACGTTTGTCGCGAAGATATCGAACGGCAAGATCAGCCAATCCCTTTCGGGGCTGCTAATAGACTTCAACCCAACGCTGGTCCAGATAGAGGCGACAGATGAAAACGACACAACAGTGTATTACTATGTGCTTGTGCCAAGCGCGAGGGCTCTTATTGTTCAATGGCTAACCCAAGCTCATCTAAAGGTTGGGACCATCATTAAGATTGGCGAAAACCATAAGGTGCAGCTTGAGCGGGTTGTTGAGGACTTCTCACGAAACCTCACAATAACCTCAGCCTCGCTCATGGTGGAAGGCAACACTACAAGGCTTTCAGTGACGCTGAAGAACGAGGGCTACATACCTTTCGCCATCTTCGGGCTAACTCTCCACGGCGAATTCAATACAACCGTGAAGTGGATCTCTAAACGCTTGGCTCCTAAAGTCTTTTGGCAGATCCCACGTTGCAAGTTATGGGTACAGCATCATCCTCGGACAATACCCTTCAGGGTGAACGGTACGTCGCTGATCCCCCTATACCCGATCATCGAAAAGCCCACGCCGCCTACACCGACAGTCATAAAACCTGGGGAAACTGTCACGCTAGAATTTGAGGGCGTCATTACATTCTATGTCGGCTGGAAATTCGATAAGTATCCGCTATTCACATTAACCCCCATAGTTGGCAATCAGTACACAATAAGGCTTATGGGTGAAGGATTCCAATCCTATACCGTAACAGCAACCCCGCCATAACCCCTTCTTTTTAAGTTAAGGTTCAAAACAACACTGGCTACGCTGGTGATTTTTATTAAAAAGTGAAGACTGACATATCAGCGAGCCTAAGCCATGTTGCGATCTTTAAAAACGAGAAAGCCTAACTTTCTCAGCTCGGGAGGCTAAACTTTTTTATTACTTAATCATAAGCCGCTTATATGAAACCTATTAAAATCAGCTTCGAAGAGTCGGTAGCTAAGGCGGTTGTTAAAGCTGGAAAATGTATTGGCTGTGGCGCATGTGTGCTTCTATGCCTCTTCAACTGTCTCGAATACTCCGATGAAAAGCCAAATTTAGTGAAGAAGTGTGAGATTTGCGGAATATGCGCGCATGTGTGCCCTCAGTACGAGTTTCCGCGGTCGAGTATTGAAAACCTAGCTTTTGGAAGAAGGCGAAAAAACGACGAGGTTTTCGGCGTTTACAAGAGGCTGGTTTTGGCGAGGGCGACGAACAACCGAGTTTTGGAGGTTTGCCAAGACGGCGGGGCGGTTACAGCCCTACTCTTGTTCGCATTGAAGAGTAATTTGATAGACGGCGCGGTGGTTGCGAAAAGCATCGAGGAGAAACCATTTTTCCCTATTCCAACGTTTGCCACAACAGCCGACGAAATATTGAAGGCGGCTGGATCAAAATACTTCTACTCGCCAAATATCCTTGCATTAGCAAAAGCCATCGAACAAAAAAGGGATAGTGTGGCGTTTGTGGGGACACCATGCCAAATTCGTGCACTTCGGAAAATGCAGCTTGCTGGGCTTAAAAAGTACGTTGCACCGTTAAAGCTTCTGGTGGGATTGATGTGCTCTGAATGCTTCATTTACGAGGGGCTTATGGAAACTTATATACGTGGAAAACTGGGCATAAACTTAAACCGCATAAGAAAAATCAACATTAAAGGTAAGATGTTAGTGGCATTAGACACCGATGTTGTGGCTATACCGCTTGCAGAGGCAAAGCAGCATGTAAGGAAGAGCTGCCAATTTTGCCAAGACTTCAGTTCAGAGTTTGCGGATATATCTGCCGGCGGGCTGAGGCTAGAAGGCTGGACCTTTATAATTATACGCACGAAAAAAGGTGAAGAACTCTTTTCCGCCGCCGAAAAAGCTGAAGCTATCATTACAAGGGACGTAAGCATGGAACCGAATGCCTTAAACCTTTTGATTAAGCTTTCAAGGAAAAAGGCAGGCCGCTGCAGGAGCTTTCTGAATGAAGATTGACACTAGAACTTTGGCCGGCACAATTGCGTTAGCCTCTTTGGCTGTGGTCTTCGACTATGCAATGAAATATTCAGGCTTGAAAATTCCATTCCCGGTTCCTGGACTCGAATTTCTAGTGTTTGATTTCACCGGGGTGCCCATTGTTTTGTCTCTGCTGTTGTATGGTTTAGTTCCTGGAGGCTTCACATCCGCCATCGCCGTCCTTGGAATTCTTGCCCGAAGCGGAAAAATAATTAGCGCCTTAATGAAGGGAATCGCGGAATTTTCTACGGTTTTAGGCATGTTCTTAGGATTCAGGGCGACCAAAAAATTTGGACTATCCGCGGCCTTTCTCCTAGGCATTATAATAAGGGTTCTGGCGATGACCATTGCAAATTATGCACTGATTTATTTTGGATTAATGCCCCTTCCAACCTCATATAAGGAGGCCCCGATGGTCTACCTATCCTTAACAGGAGTTTTCAACGTTATTCAAGGGTGCATAAGCATGGTTTTCGGATGCCTAACCTATGCAGCAATAAAGAAGCGAATTCCAGCATTAACTGAAAACACCGTAATGGATTAAGAGTTTAAAATAGGTGTTAGTGGCCGCCGGATTTTAAACCGGCTGAATAGCCATTAACACTTTAACGGTTTATTTTTCCTCCGTTGCCTCTTTCTTCTCCTCGTCTATTTCGCTTGTTATTTCCTCTATAGGTTTTGGTGGAGGTGTTGTAGCCATTGTCCACCCTATCCATGCGCCGATGCCCATTATTGCTAGAAAAGCTATGAAAACCGGTGTTGCTATGGTCCAGAAGCGCACTTCTGCATCAGCGACTTTAATTCCTAGCAGCCCTAGCCACGCTGGGAATAGCAGTGTTACGATATAGACGATGGCTATTGCAAGGCATATTAAGAATATTGAAGCGCCTATTGCTTGATCTTTGCTCAATAGTTCTCACCTCCGTCAATTTTTAACTGTGATGTGTATTTGTGTTGTAATCCTAAACAGTAACGTTTATTAAGATTTAATATATCGCTTTTCCCTCGAGGTTCAATAATGGAAGCACAAAAACTACATGCAACGGCTATATTGGCTATAGCCCTAGCAATAATCATTATAACTGTCACGGTGACAGGTTTGCTTGCCACAACTCAGAGGGTTCAAAACTCTGGCAACGTAAGAGCCACCATAGGTCTTGGCGTATACAGCGACCAAGCATGCACATCCCCCTTGTCGAGTATTAATTGGGGGGAAGTGATTCCAGGTCAGAGTTATCAGAAGACCATATACTTAAAAAACCTTGGGAATGTAAAGGTAAAACTTTCCATGACTACAGGAAACTGGACCCCATCATCGGCAAACACTTACCTAACTTTGACCTGGAACCGTGAGAACACCATGTTAGATGTCGGTGCGTCTATTAGCGCAACCTTCACCCTGACCGTGTCGTCAAACGCCCAAGGGGGCCAATTCTCATTTGATATCTCCATAGTGGCAACCGAAAGCCAGTAACCAACAATCCTTAACATCTTTATTTGAAAATTAGCTAAAATGGTTGGAAAACCCGCATAATTACGGTGATCATAAAACCTAGTCCCAAGGCTAGGGCTATGAGCCGAAGGCGTTTCTTTTCGATGATTATGTTCATTGGATACTCAACTGTTGAGGATATAAGTTCAGAGGTTATTAGCAGAATTATTGCCATGACCGCCAGCCAAAGACTGATGTCAGATAGGGTCATTGGAAAATTCATATTTAGCCCTCCATAAGGCGGTACCAGACTTCCAAGGTTTTTCCATCAGCAGACATATTATCCCTTAATATCATAACCATTTTCCCAGAAACTTTGGCAAGCGCACAGGCTATAGCACTTGCGATTGGACACCCGAGCAAATGAACACTTTTAAGGTTCTCCTCAAGACTGTACAGGTTTTTGTAGGTTGAATCCAGCATTTTAATGTAAACTTGACCATCCGCCTCGATCCGCATCTCTACTTCTCTAGCTAACTCCAAACCCTCAACGATTATTGATGGAAGAGTTTCGCATAATTCGGTTAGTTGAAATTTCGCCAAATCTCTCCTCAACTCCCTTTCAAATTGTGCTAAAAGCCCCAGTCCAGGCGGGGCAACGCATATTCCATTCGGATTTTTTAGGAGAAACTTGCTTTTCGCCAACTCTTCTATGGATGGCATGCCGCCCGTGTCTGCTGAAATAAACACTACGGGGTCTTTAAGACCTTTTAAGTAGTCTGGGAGGTAAACCTCCTTTGGATAGGGTGGTATGTAATAGCTTTTACCCCCATATTTTAAATCCACAATTATTCTGTCAATTGTTTTGTATATGGGCAGTGCTGTGGAGTCTACTAGGCTGCTGTGCACATACCGCACTGGTCTCACAAAGAAGAACAAAGCGCCCCAAAAGGTCAAGCTTAAACCTATGAATGCTAAAACATTTGAATTGTTTAAGACTGCAGCGACGAGGGCTAAAATGCCAGGAACCGCGAAGGCCAAGCCTATTTTTCCTGATGGTATGCTCCTAGCCTTTTTTAATTCCAGTTTCAGATTTTCAACTTCCCCTTGAAGCTGTTTTATGGTTTCTATTAAATACTGTGTGGTTGTAATTTCAGCCGTTTTTTCTTCGGCTTCAAATTTTTTCTTTGTTTCTGAACACATTTTCAAGCTAAAATGGGTTGAGCCGCCATTTAAGTTTTCTAGAGGCTTACTGAACTTTTCCAAACCAACGTTGGACTGTTGTTCTTTATGGTTATATCCATTTTTATGAAACCGTATTCTTGCAGGCGGTTTAACCTTTCCACAAGCCTTTCAAGCCTAATAGTTTTTCCAGTTTTATTTCTAATTGCGGAGCTTATTTCAGCCGTTGTAATGGTTCCTTTAACTTTGCCCAGTTCAGTAACTGCTTGAAGCACAAGCTTGTCTGCTGGCGAAGCGAAATTGTTGAATATTTTAAGGTTATTCATTCTTTTACGCCACTCACGGGTTGACTGCGTTGCTTTTGTGGCTATTATGAGGGTTATTGAGAAAGCGAGGAGGGCTTGCTGTGCGGTTACCCCCAGAGACAATAGGGACTGCGTTTTTATCGGCTCCCAGTGCTGGGCCATGGCTTCTCCAAGCTCTAAAAGTTGGCTTTCATATTGCTGGTGACTAGAAGCTTTCCATAACAGTATTACAAGGCTTATTCTAACATAACGCCGTTGCACGGTGGCACCCATTTTAAACGTCGCCCTTTCATACCAGTAAAGGGTAAATTGCGTATAATTTTCCTCAGAATTTTGGAAAACAAGGTATCTTGCAGTCAACTGGCTACCTTCAAGCAGTTGTATATCCTTAGAGGCTAGAACTTCAACAAGCGGGTATTGTCCATGGGCTGTCTGCCATGTTATGAGGCAGACTTCCCAATTATGAAGGTTTGAGATGCTGCTTGCCACACTTACAAGAACATATGTAACCGGCCTTGTAAGGTTCTCCGGAAAATAGGCGTAAACCAGTGACGCGTCCTGTTTGGCTATTCGTTCATAGTCTGTATCTCGATATAGGAAAACTAGGCGGTACCCCGGAACTTGTGGCAGAATTTCTGTTGATTTTTCCCACGAGGTTACTTTCACCGTTTCTTTGGATATGGCGAAGACCGGTGCACTGACGCTTGAAGATAGTAGGAAACAGCCGATCAGTAGCAGTGTTAGTTTTGCCCAAAAAATTCGGGAAGGCTTCCTTTTAAATGGGTTAAAGAACCTTCCACAATTTAAGCAAAAGTTCTGGAATTTCTCTCGCAGTTTATTACATTCATGACACAAAGGCGCTTCCATCCTACTGGTGGTAATCTTTATTCCAAACAGCTTTTCAGAAACGATCAGAGTGATGAATATCCCAATAAATGTGAGTATTAAACCAGCTACTGAGTGAAAAATAAACATAGCAGCTTCCTCGCCGAAGAGGTAAGCCACAGAAACTATGGATGTTATGCGGATTATGTTCAAAACTTCGAAAATGACGAGTCCAAACATGAATATCAAGGCTTTTTTAAGAGCTGAGGCTTGCACTATAGCTGCTAAAAATACGGCGAACAAAAGAAAGGCAGTTAACGTGTGAATCCCTGAACATGGGATCCCCACCGTAAAGGGGATTGGCGGCTCTTGGGGTTTTGCCAGCATTATGGTTGGAGAGCCGTACGTCATGTTTAATGTTACCGGGACTCCTAAACCATTTAGCAGCGTGTAGGATGCTTGAGTATTAAAGTTTGCAAGGCTTCCGCCTAGGGTATATGCTACTTCGTTGGGTATTGGAACCAGAAAAACGAGAAGCACGACAGGGACGGCGAGGGCTTTCAAGGCTTTTAGGTTGAAGATGATCAGTATGGCGCCTGCCACGAATATGGGCAGGGAAAGCATGTGGTATTCAAGCGGATAAAATGTGTAAGAACCGTACCAGTATATTAAGAAGGCTATGAGGCATAGGCTTAATCCAACAAGCGAGTTAAAGAACATGTCTCCAAAACTTTTTTGCATCGAATCTAAAGCAAACAGAGCCTTTAACTCATCCCTCCTCCAGTAAACAATAATACCCACGAACACCGGCATTAGAAGAGTGTGTGAAAGGGCTTCTGTATGGAAGGCTTCATTAACCAAAATTTCCAAGTCACGCCAATAAACAACCAAGATTACCAACAAAAACAGAAATACGCCTAAAGCATGCTGCCAATAATCCTCCAATGTACTGATTATCTTAACCTTGCCTAAAAACTTCTTCACTGTATCAACCCTTCAAAAATGAAATAAAACAAGTTTAGATACTAGAAGTGAGACTTCTAGATTGGTTTTTGTCTCTTCTTGTTTAGGAATAAACCTAAACCCGCAAACATGGTTGTCATAGCGCCAGCTGTGCCAACCACTGGAAAATCAGGGATAACTTGCTTTACTTTGAAACATGTACAGCGTACCCATCTCATGGCGAACAACCATCCACACTTACATGAACCAGTATACCTTTGCTCAAACAAGGCGAAAACCCACCATAAGCTTGGCTCGTCAGTGTTAAATGTGCTTTCAGCCATTTTCAAGTTATTTTCCGAATCGGCAACTAAAAAGGTCTCTATTTTTTGGATTCCACCAAACGGTTTCACCCACATAAACGTGACATGGGTCACACGCTGATTGTTCGTTTCAGCTATTGTGGTTATCTGTTGCCCAACGGTATCACTCGCCAAAACCACCGTCAACCTGTAAAGCGTGTAATTCAAGTCGTATTTTATCTCTCCTTCATTAATGCCCGAGTTAACAGTGCTGTTGATGTCGTTGACTACTTGTTCCGCTTTTACATTATCGTAGTCGCCTATGCCATCTTCTGCATTAACAAAAGACACGAAAATAAAACTAGCAATGAGAGCGATTATTACTAGGGCTGGCAGCAATTTTTTGATGTTCAAATCCCTTTCCTCTTGTATGCTAATAAATTTTTGAATCTTCTTATAAGTTAGTATGGAAAACAAGTATAGATCTTTCAACGGAATTTTCTATCCAACACTTCATTTCGGCACAGCCGCGTATTTTAGAATCGTTTTAAGGATTTTGGGACCTTGATAAAGGGCTCTGAGCCTTGAAGCCCCGTTTTTTCTTCTGTCGCAGCTTATGGGTATTTCCTTGAGAACAAACCCGTTCTTTAATCCTTTCACGGTTATTTCGGTTTCAATTTCGTAGCCCTTAGAGTCCAAACCAATTTTTTGGAGAAAGTCCCTCTTCATGGCTCTAAGCCCCGTCTGGCTGTCGGTGATCGTCTTCCCAGTTAAAGCCATAATCATTATGTTTATGAGGTAATTGCCAAACAAGTGGAGCTTTGAAGTGTAGTTTTTGTTTTTGCCCAAAAACCTTGAGCCAGCCACCATGTCCGCGCCCTCTATTAACGCGTTGATCAGGTCTGGAATTTCTTTGGGTCTGTGGGAGCCGTCCGCGTCCATGGTTACAATTATGTCGCCGCCGGCGCGGTGAAATCCCTTTCTTAAGGCGTAGCCTTTCCCCATATTCCTTCCGTTCGACAGCACGGTAACTTTATATCTGCTCGCCTTTTCTCTTGTGCGATCTTCCGAACCGTCGTCGACAACTATGATTTCATAGGGTAAACCTAGGCAATCCATTACTTGAAGGGTTTCCTCAACAACTTTTCCTATGGTTTTCTCTTCATTAAAGGCTGGAATAACTACTGACACGGTGGGGCTGGATTTGTTCTGCATTAATGCTCTCCTTTCTCCCCATTAAAATTTTTCAAAACTGAAAATTAAACCCATATGGAATACTAATATAGAAAACTCTCCGCAGTGTTATAGATAATTTATTCTAACGGAATCGCCTCAATACATATGTCAAAATTAAACTCAACCACTTCATAGTTTAATAGGAACTTTATGAATTTCGGCTCGTTTGACACGTTTAATGTTAATGTTACGGAAATTGCTTGTTTAGGGTGTAAAATAACGCTGCTACAATTCCATGTGAGATTTAACGCGTCAATTGGAGATAGTGGCAGGTGGCCGGTGACGTTCTCCTTTCTCGAATTTAAGAGCGTGAAGTTCAACTGTTTTAGGCTTAAAGTTATTGGTGTGTTGCTTTCGCTTTGAAGGTAAAAGGAGCGGTTAGTTAAAGTCCCAGGATAAACTGTTCCCCAGTTAATTTGTGCTCCATCAATTAGATCACCGTTGAAAACTTTAACACCCACTGTCCTTATGGTTCCTAGACTCGGTAGACGTAAATTGTGGGATCCGCTTAGCCAAATTGAAACTACCGTGCTGATTATTATTAGCGTTGTTAAGGAAACTCCGATGCATAACAGTATGAGTTTCCAATGGCGCCGCATTAAAGTGATCATGTATAAAGGCGATTTCAATTATTCACTACCTTCCGTTCATCTCTCTATCTTTTTAATCACTTGAACTTTTAATCCGAGGCCTTTTCCCCTCTTTTTCATATATCTTGTTTCCATCCCGATTATTTGTAAATCTTCATGTTGATTAAGGTACTTTAGGATCTCCATTTTCACTTCACCTAACGCCAATAATGTGACGGGTTCCGATGGATTTTTTTCAAGTAGCTTTTCAAGCTGCCCTTTCCATGAACCATCTTTCTTGCATAGAATTGTAACCAACATGGGCACCTCGAAGGTTCAGAAAATTTCGTTACATAGCCGTTGACAATTTTTCCATAGTTTTTAATGGAATGTTTAGCAGTTTTGAAATTATCCCTAGACCCGAAAACATCGTCATTAGATTTTGCATGTCTGCTTTGCTGACCGCTCTGATTAACGGAGCCGCGATTAAATATGTTGTTAGGAAAACTATGCCCCCGGCAACTAGTTTAACCCAGTCTGCGGGGTAGTTAATAAAATTTGTTGTTAGAATTGTGGGCGCTGACGCTGTGAGGGATGCCACTAATATTTTTATTGAAGATTTAAAGTTTGCTTTCACTTTGTAGCGCTTCCAAACCCAGTAAAGCCCAGCAAACAGGCTTGGTATTCCAGCTGTTATGCTTGTTAAGATTAAGCCAATTATTTTGGCTGTTGGTATTAGTAAAAGGGCTAGTGGCATGCCAAATGATAGTGTTATTAGGCTTAGCTTCATCTGAGTTTTTGTCTCGCCTATGCCCGCCAAAAGGCTTCCTAAACTTAGGCTTCCAAAAACTGCAAAGATGTTATTTATCACGTAAAGTGTTAAGAATAGGGGTGCGTGGGTCCATTTTTCTCCGAGCAAAGTGCTTATCATTGGTTTGGATAATATCATAACCGCCGTTGTGGCTGGGATAAGGATGAATGCTGAATATTTGACTGATGAAGCGAAAACTGTTTGGAGCAGTTCGCCTTCTTTTTGCGGGTCTATTTTTGAAAAGACCGGAAATAAAACGGTGGATATTGGTATTGTAAAGAATGTTAATAGTGTGGCGAACTGTGTTGCCACCTGATAGTTTCCTATCATGGCGTTGTCGCAGTGGATAGCCATTAGGAAGGCGTAGAATTGCACAAGGAAACCGCTTATAATTGAAGCTATTGAAAGTGGAACGCCATAACATAGCATCCTTTTTAAGGTTTGCAATAAGTCCATTTTTTGGGGATTTCCTCTTTCTAGCTTTCTAACTATGGCAAAGTACAGTATTGTTAGGCTTATTATGGCTGCGGTTATGAATGATGTGGTGTATCCGAGGGTTGCTCCCAGCGCGCTATAACCTAAGAAGACTAGGATTGGAGAGGCTATTGTTTTTGCTATGGCTTGGCATATGTTGGTTAAGCTGTTTAACCCCATTCTTTCAAATCCCACAAAGCTTGATTGTGCAGCAATAATTATCGCCCCTGAGAGCACTGTGAAGGAGGCTATAGCGATCAGGCGGGAAGATTCTGGTCTTTGGAAAACTGCAGATGCGATAAATGTTGAAAGCGAAATAAGCGTTAAGGATAGAATGAGGCCTATTATGATTTCGAAGATTAATCCTGCAAAAATTATTCTGCGGGTCTCATTCTCCTTGTTTTCTGCTCTTAGGCTGGCTGTGTATTTGGTTATGGCTGAGTTTACTCCCCAGTCTCTGAAGAGTATTGCCATGTATGATGGGATTAAGGCTATTGAGTATAGCCCATACTCTTCCGGCGTCATCAGTCTGGCTAGGATTATGGTGCCTACCGCCATTATTATGGTGGAGGCTGCTACGCCTATGAATAGTTGGAAGCTTCCTGTCGCGGATTTTTTGCCCATTTCTAGAGCTTTTTGCATGACCATGGCCTTCTTTTGCTTTAACTTATACCTTATTGCTGGAAAAATTTTTAGTTTGAGCTGGTTTATTGTTGTTTGTGAAGGTTTATGTGGCGGTTTTGCTGGTTTGTTGGTGTTGGTGAGGGTATTTGAGGGTTTTGGTGACTGGCGGCGCGGGTTTTATTGGGAGCCATACCGTTGATAGGCTTTTAGCCGAGGGCATCGAGGTTGTTGTTTTAGATAATCTGCGTAGTGGAAGCTTAGATAATGTTAGGCAGCATTTTGGCAGGGATGATTTCCGCTTTGTTAAGGGAGACATTAGAGACGCTCGGCTTGTGCGGGATTTAGTGGGTGATGTTGATGGCGTTATTCATTTGGCTGCGTTGGTGAGTGTTCCGGAATCCTTTAGAGATCCGACTTTGACCTTTGATATTAATGTTAATGGGACTTTGAATTTGTTAAGGGCTTGCGTGAATTCTGGCGTAAAACGTTTTGTTTATGCCTCTTCATGTGCCGTTTATGGGGATGCTGAAAGGCTGCCCATCAGGGAGGACGTCCCGGCTAAGCCTCTTTCGCCCTATGGAGTTTCAAAATTGGAGGCTGAAAGACATGTGCTCAGATTTTATCAAGAGTTTGGTTTAGAGATCGTCTGTCTGAGGTATTTTAATGTTTATGGACCAAGGCAAGCCTTAAATGAATATAGCGGAGTTATAACCCAGTTCTTAAATCGAATTAAAAATGACATGCCGCCAGTAATTTTTGGTAATGGAGAGCAAACAAGAGATTATGTGCATGTTAAGGACGTGGCCGAGGCAAATCTGCTCGCTTTAAAAAGTTCAGGGGTGACTGGTGAAATTTTTAATATTGGGACGGGTGTGGCTACATCTGTAAACAGGTTAGCGGATATTCTTTTGAAGATCGCAAACAAAGAGCACTTAAAAATCCAGTATTGTGAGACTAGAGAAGGTGACATCAGACATAGCGTTGCCGACATTTCAAAGGCTAAGGAAAAACTTAGTTACAATCCAAAAGTCTCGCTTGAAGATGGTTTAAGAAAGCTTTTCTCAGGAAGCTGAAAATGTTAAATGCCGCCTGTTTTTAAAAGTATAAATTGAACGCTTATTTAAAAATAGTCAATTGTGTCGCTGACTGAAAATGTGCCTTAAAGTTCATCCCGCACAATTTTTAGGCATATTTGGTTTTTGTATGCTTTTTCTATTGCCTCTAAATCTTTAAGCCCATCTTCGCCTGAAGGAAAAGGTGTTTTGTCTTGGATTAAGCAGTTAACAAAGTGTTGGAGTTCTGCTTTGTGACCTTGGTAGAATTGTGATGTTCCCATGGCCAGCATTTGAATGGCTGTGGACAAGGGGTTTGATGGTTTATGTTGAGCTGTTATGTAGTCTACTGTTCCTATTAACTCAATTTTTAGCTGGTATCCTTGTAAGAACCAGCCTACGTTTATTGTGGCTGTTGTTCCGTTTTCGAATTTAGCGAGGCATGTTGCTTTATCCTCAAAGTCCATGTTAAATCTATAGCCTAAATGGCTTTTTATGTCTGTTATTTCGCCGAAGTACCAGCGGAGCAAGTTTATTAGGTGGCTTCCTAGGTCTATTAGCGCTCCACCACCTGTTAGCTCCTTTTTGAACCACCATTCTGGTACTGGTATAGGCGTGTGGGCTTCTGCTCTATGAAAGAACGGGCCAGTGCTTATATAGTTGGCAACTGCTATTTCTA
>JAWBRY010000020.1:0-16963 GCA_038843545.1 Bathyarchaeia archaeon
TGAGGACCTTAACGTCGGCCAGGACAAGCTTTACCAGAAGCTTTTGGAGGCTTGGCGTTCACCCAAAAAACCCAGAATTGTGGAGGATGGCCCCGTTAAGGAAGTTGTTGAAGAGCCTGATTTGCTTAGAATCCCGGTTTTAACACATTTTGAACTGGATGCTGGCCCCTACATGACGGCCGCTGTTGTCCACGCCAAAAGCCTTGACGGATCCGTTGAAAATGTTTCCATTCATCGACTGCAGGTTTTGGACGAAAAACGTTTGGCCATCCGACTTGTTCCACGACACCTTTACAAGCTTTGGAGCATGGCTAAAGAGGCTGAAACAGACTTGGATGTAGCCATTTCCATAGGTGTTCACCCAGCTGTAATGTTGGCTGCAGCCTCGTCACCACCATTCGGGATCTGCGAGTTTGACGTGGCAAATACGCTGCTAAACGACCAACTACGTTTGGTCAAGTGTAAATATGTGGATGCGTGTGCGCCGGCAGAAGCTGAAATAGTTTTGGAGGGAAGGATATCCGCAAGCAAGGAGGTGCTGGAAGGCCCCTTCGTGGACATCACTGGAACCTACGACATACAGAGAAAGCAGCCGGTGGTCGAGGTTGTCAACATCATGCACCGTGAAGACTACATTTATCAGGCGCTTTTGCCGTCAGGAACCGAACACAGGCTTTTGATGGGTCTCCCCTTCGAGGCAGCCATCTACGAAGCTGTTTCAAAGGTTGTGCCAAAAGTTCACGCGGTAAACCTTTCAGTGGGCGGGAGTGGATGGTTCCACGCAATAATATCCATCGAAAAACAGGTGGATGGGGACGCCAAAAACGCTTTGTTAGCCGCTTTCGCAGCCCACCCAAGCCTTAAACATGCCGTGGTTGTGGATTCCGACATTGATGTTTACAATTTGACGGATGTGGAGTGGGCCATAGCCACAAGGTTTCAAGCTGGCGAAGACTTGTTACTCATTGAAAACGTGCGGGGTTCAACATTGGATTCCTCAGCCAACCAGGAGACAGGCTTAACAAGCAAGATGGGCGTAGACGCCACAAGACCGCTTTCAAAACCTAAAGAAAAGTTTGAGAAAGCTAAAATCCCATCAAGCAAACATGTTGAGGAACTTGTGCACAGACTCCGCAGCCTAAGCCATGCATAAACCTTTTGCATGCCAAGGTTATATATGGCTGGCTTCAAATAGACAATTGAGGGATCATGTTGCCGGCTGAAAACAATGAGGAAGAACTCAACGAAGGCAAAAGCCCAATCATATTAAAGGTTGAAGACGTGATGGTGCGGGAAGTTATAACGATAGATGAAAATGCAACAGTGAAGGAGGCCGCTGAGGTCATGAATAAGTTTGAAATTGGATGCTTGATCGCTGTTAGAAAAGGGAAGGCTGTTGGAATAATCACTGAAAGAGACATGCTGAAAAGGGTTGTTGCCGAGGCAAGGGACGTGAACAAGACAAGGGTGAAGGATGTAATGTCAAGCCCATTGGTGGTTGTTGAGCCAGATCTGGACCTAGAGGAAGCCGTGAAACTAATGTTCCAAATGAAGATAAAGAAGTTGCCTGTTGTAGATGGAAAGCGCCTCGTTGGACTTGTGAGCCTGACGGATATAGCCCGCTTCCAGCCTCAAATGATAAAAATACTGAAACAGCTAGCCACGAAACATGCACCGCCGAAAAGCATGAAAAAAGTCATAGACTATTACGTGGTGTAAACCGGGAAGCCTTCCTTTAACCTTTATAACGCCACAACCCATTTTAGAAGCTGGGCTCCCAGTCTATGAAGAAAACTTTACTGTTAAAGGTTGACCCGGAAACTCCTCAGGCTAATGTCATACGTGTTGCAGCAAACATAATCAAAAAAGGCGGTCTTGTGGCTTTTCCAACGGAAACCGTTTATGGACTTGGAGCCAACGCCCTAAACCCTGAAGCGGTCAAAGCCCTTTTTAAGGCTAAAAGGAGGCCTCTGGACAATCCGCCAATAGTTCATGTCGGCAGCCCTCAAGACGTTTACAGTTTGGCAAGGGAGGTTCCTGAGAAAGCTGAAATTTTAATGGGGATTTTTTGGCCTGGGCCGTTAACCATCATCTTTAAACGTTCAAGCATCGTGCCAGACGTGACTGTTTCCGGCTTAGACACCATTGCCATTAGAATGCCAAAACATCCGGTGGCTTTAGCTTTGATAAGGGAGAGCGGTTGCCCAATAGCTGCTCCAAGCGCAAACCTTGCTGGACGACCAAGCCCAACAACTGCCCAACATGTTCTGGAAGACCTTAACGGCAGAATAGACGCCATCTTAGACGCCGGACCCACTAAAATTGGCGTGGAATCCACGGTTCTAGACTTAACCGTGGACCCTCCTCAAATCCTCCGTCCGGGCGGAACACCCTACGAGGTTTTGAAGGAGATTTTGGGGAAAGTTGAACTTCACCCGGCAGCTGTGGCTGAGAAAATGGTGCATGTGGAGAAAGCCCGTTCGCCGGGCATGAAACATAGACACTATGCGCCAAAGGCGAAGATTATTGTTGTTGAGGGAGACTTGGAGGCCGCTGTTGGAAAGGTTATGGAGCTTGTGGAGATTTATAGGCAAAGAGGGGCGAAGGTGGGCGTCTTAGCCACCGATGAAACAGCATCTTTCTATAGGGCGGATGTTGTAAAGTCTCTTGGAAGCAGAAGGCGCATGGACGAGATTGCAAGAAACTTGTTTAGGCTTTTAAGGGAGTTTGACGCCGAAGGCGTTGACATCATAATAGCTGAAGGTGTGCCCGCTGAGGGTCTCGGGCTGGCGGTTATGAATAGGCTTAGGAAGGCTTCTGGTTATAGGATTGTCAGAGCAAGCAGTTAGAAAAGTTTATATAGAAGTAATTTTTTGGTGATTTTGCTTCAAATTAATCACCGGATGAAAGGGGTGAAGGTAAATGGCTGCCGTACCTGGAACAGTGCCAGTTCTAATATTGAAGGAAGGAACCGGGAGAACAACGGGGAGAGAGGCTCAAAGGAACAATATTGCAGCGGCGAAAATAGTCGCTGAGCTTGTGAAGACAACACTTGGCCCTAAAGGCATGGATAAAATGCTTGTCAGCAGCTTCGGCGACGTCACAATAACCAACGACGGCGCAACCATTCTGAAAGAAATTGATGTGCAGCATCCAGCTGCAAAGATGCTCGTGGAGGTGGCTAAGGCTCAGGACAACGAGGTTGGTGATGGAACAACAACGGCCGCCGTTTTGACAGGTGAACTCTTAGCCAAGGCTGAGGAGCTTCTCGATCAGAACATTCACCCAACAATCATAATTGAAGGTTTCAAGAAGGCTGGCGAGAAAGCCAGAGAAGTTTTGGAGAAGATAGCCATTCCGGTGAGCATTAACGACGATGAAATGCTTTTGAACGTTGCCATGACCGCTATGGGCAGCAAGGGAATCGCTGCTGCCAAAGAGCACTTCGCTAAACTGGCGGTGGAAGCCGTCAAACAGGTGGCTGAAGAGAAGGACGGAAAGATAAGGGCGGACATCGACCTAATTAAGATTTTGAAGAAGCACGGCAAAAGCCTCGAAGAGACAGAGCTTGTCAAGGGCATGGTCATAGACAAGGAAGTTGCCCACCCGCAGATGCCGAAAATTGTTCACAACGCGAAAATCGCCTTGATAAACGCTAAGCTGGAGATTGAGAAGACGGAGTTTGACGCTAAAATCAACATTGAAAGTCCAGAGCAGATGAAGATGTTTCTAGACGAGGAGGAGCGAATGCTTAAGGAGATGGTGGACAAGATCGCTGAGGCTGGCGCCAACGTGGTTTTCTGCGAGAAAGGCATAGACGACGTGGCATTGCACTTCTTAGCGAAAAGGGGCATACTGGCGGTTAAAAACGTGAGCAGCAGCGACATGGAGAAGCTGGCGAGGGCGACCGGCGGCAAAATAGTGGCAAGCGTGAAAGACCTAACGCCAGACTTGCTTGGAGAGGCTAAACTCGTTGAAGAGGTCAAGATAGGCGATGACAAGCTGGTTTATGTCCGCGAATGCAAGAACCCCAAGGCCGTCACAATAGTGGTTCGTGGCGGAACAGAACACGTGGTTGACGAGGCTGAACGCTCACTGCACGACGCACTCTGCGTGGTAAGAAACGCCATCGAGGACGCAAAAATCGTTCCGGGCGGCGGCGCTCCAGAAGCCGAAGTAGCCAAGCAACTCAGAGACTACGCTGTAAAAGTCGGCGGACGCGAACAGCTAGCGATAGAGGCTTTCGCCGACGCAGTCGAGTCTATACCACTGACGCTGGCCGAAAACGCCGGCCTAGACCCTGTGGACATCATGGTGGCACTGAGAGCCGCCCACGAGAAAGCTGATGGTTACCGCATGGGCGTAGACGTCTTCACAGGCAAAATCAGAGACATGCTGGAGCTAAACGTTGTGGAGCCACTCCGCGTGAAGCTTCAAGTAATCAAGTCCGCCACCGAGGCGGCCAACATGATACTGAAGATCGACGACGTCATCGCCGCAAAGGGCATCGAGAAGGAAAAGGAGAAAGAGAAGGAGAAACCCAAAGAAGAATCGGAATTCGAGTAAACCCCCAAATTTTTCTGTTCGTTCACCTCAGCATCGGCATTTTTATGCCCTTTTCCCGCGCAATTCTTTTGGCTTTTTCGTAGCCAGCCTCCGCGTGCCTAACTATGGCTGTTCCCGGATCCGTCGTCAGCACGGTTACCACACGTTTTTCAGCCTCTCTTGTGCCATCCGCCACCAAGCACATGCCAGCATGAATGCTGTAGCCTATGCCGACGCCTCCACCATGGTGAACGCTGACCCATGTGGCGCCTGCAACCGCGTTTAACAGGGCGTTTAGTATGGGCCAGTCGGCTATGGCGTCGCTTCCATCCAGCATACCCTCAGTTTCGCGGTTCGGCGAGGCGACGCTTCCGCCGTCCAAGTGATCTCTTCCAATCCATATGGGACCGGAAAGTCTACCGCTTGCCACCATGTCATTTATTATTTTTCCGAAGTAGGCCCGTTCGCCAAAGCCGAGCCAGCAGACGCGGGCGGGCAAACCTTGAAACTTAACGTGTTCCCGCGCCCTCACAATCCATCGGCAAAGCTCCTTGTTGTGGGAAAATTCTTTCAAGATTACATCATCCAACGTGTAAATGTCTTCGGGAGCGCCCACTAGGGACGCCCAACGGAAAGGCCCGCGTCCCTCACAGAACATAGGCCGGATATAGCGTTGCACGAAACCTGGAAAGACGAAAGCATCCTCAAATCCGGCGTTATAGGCTTGCTGGCGAAGGTTGTTGCCATACTCGAAGGTTACGGCGCCTTTCTCCATCATTTTAACCATGGCTTCCACTTGGATGCGCATGCTCTGGCTGGCCCGCCGCAAATACTCTTCTGGATCGTTTCTGCGGAGTTCGTCGGCTTCCTCCTTCGAAAGCCCTGCTGGATAATAGCCGTTCAACGGGTCATGGGCACTTGTCTGGTCCGTCAATACATCGGGGATTATGCCCATCTTTAGCAGTTCTGGGTGCACTTCAGCCGCATTACCCAACAATCCTATACTCCTGGGTATTCCTTCGCGTTTTGCTTCCAAAGCCAGTTTAATGGCTTCGTCCAAGTCGTCTGTCCACATCTCCAAATAGCCGTGGCGTATGCGCCTTTCAATGGCGCGCTTATCGATTTCCACAACAAGCGCGACGCCTTCGTTCATAGTTACAGCTAATGGCTGGGCGCCACCCATCTCGCCCAGCCCAGCCGTCAAGACAAGTTTTCCGCGGAGGGTTCCGCCAAAATGTTCGCGGGCTACAGCCGCCAGAGTCTCGTAGGTGCCTTGAAGAATGCCTTGAGTGCCAATGTACGACCATGAGCCGGCGGTCATCTGTCCAAACATTATTAGGCCCTTCTGTTCAAGCTCGTAGAAGTAATCCCAAGTCGCCCATTTTGGCACAAGCATGGCGTTTACTATTAGGGCTCTGGGCGCCCACTCATGGGTTTTGAAAACAGCCACAGGCTTGCCGCTTTGAACAAGCATGGTTTCGTCTGGTTCAAGCTCAATAAGCGTTTCCACAATTTTCTCGAAGCATTCCCAATTGCGAGCAGCCTTACCAGTGCCGCCGTAGACAATAAGCCTTTCAGGGTCTTTAGCCACTTCAGGGTCAACAACGTTGAAGAGCATGCGGAGAATGCCTTCAATCTGCCAGTTTTTACAGTGCAGCTCTGGTCCAGTCAAACATTTTATGGGTCTTTCAAGCTTTAACAAGCAGTTTCACCTACAATATGGTAGCGTGAGGCTATTCTAATTCTTTGCTGAAAAATTTGACGGATTCAGCTAGTTCCGCCTCTTCGTCCACGACGAGCCGACCGTCTTTTATCACTTTTTCCACAAGGTTCACTCCGAAACGGTAGCCCAAGTAAACATGGTTCGGAACATTCAAAACAATTACGTCGGCTTTTTTGCCAACCTCTAAACTGCCAACTTCATGGGCTCTTCCAACAGCATGGGCTGCATTGATCGTGGCGGCGGTTATGGCTTCAGCCGGCGTCATCCTCATTAAGTGACAGGCGAAGGCTATAACCAGCTGCTGGCTTTCAACCCAGCAGCTTGGATTAAAATCTGTCCCCAAAGCCACCGGAACACCATAATCAATCATTTTCCGCGCGTCGGCGTAGCGTCCACCCATTAAACTGAAGGCGGCTGCTGGAAGCAGAACCGCAATAACGCCCTTCTCAGCCATAGCCTTTAAACCAGCGTCCGAAGCGAAAAGCAGGTGATCGGCGGAAACTGCTTCAAGGCCAGCGGCAAGTTCAGCCCCTCCAAAAGCGCTCATTTCATCGGCGTGGATTTTCGGCTTTAAACCATAATTTTTGCCAGTTTCAAGTATGCGCCTACACTGTTCTATAGTGAAGACGCCTCTTTCACAGAAGACGTCGCAGAACTCGGCCAACCTTTTTTCCGCAACCTTTGGCATCATTTCCTCAATAACGAGTTTAACATAATCTTCTGGGCTGTTTTTGTATTCGACTGGAACGGCGTGGGCTCCCATGAAAGTGGGAACAACGTCCACAGCATGAAGCTGGTTTAAACGTTTTATCACGCCTAAAATTTTCATTTCGTCCCTTGTTGTTAGACCGTATCCGCTTTTAGCCTCAACGGTTGTTGTGCCGTGACGCAGCATAACATCCAATGTATTTAGCCCGAAGCCTAGAAGCTCATCCACGCTGGCTTTGCGAGTTTCCCCAACAGTTTTCAGTATGCCGCCGCCAGCCCAAAGAATACTCATGTATGAAGCCCCCTCAATCCTCATCTGGAACTCGTCCCCCCTTGAACCCGCAAAAACAAGGTGTGTGTGGGGATCAACGAAGCCGGGCATGACTGTTTTTCCGCTGGCGTTTATTACGGTTTCAGCCCTAACAGTTTTCCTAACGTCGGCTGTTTTGCCCACCCCAATAATCCTACCATCTCTTATGGCTACACAGCCGCCCCTAATTATGCCGAGTTCCCGCATCTGCTTGCCGACACGGGGCTTCTCGTTCCCGCCAGCCAACGTTACAAGTTCGCTGGCGTTTACAATGAGGATGTCAGCCTTCTCCTTCACGGGAGTTTTAGCCTTACTCAAGGTTTTTCCTCCTCTCTAAAACGTTTTGGATGGCTATTTCCAAAACCCTGTCGGTGGTTAGGTTGTCGATTTTCAGATAGTAGGCAGCCGCATCCACTACGGCCTTCAAGGGTGCCAGTCCACAGAATTCTGAGCCTATTATTGGCACGTTGTAGCGGGAAGCCTCAACCTTCAAAAGTTCGAAAACCCTGTAAAGGGGTGTGGCTTCAAAATCCGTTATACTCATCCCAATTTGGGTTATGTTTCTTCCAGGGATGTAGGCGGCCATGGCCTTAACGTTTGAAAGCCCGCCCTTTTTTGAGTGCAGAGCCCTCGCAATTTTCTTTGCAACCTTCAAGTCTGCGGTTCCAAGGTTCACGTTGAAGCCAACCATGACCTTGCGAGCCCCGGTTATTGTGGCGCCGGCTGTCGGATGCGGTTTAGCTGGGCCGAAGTCCGGCTTCCTCTCAGGTTTAACAATCATCTCCGCAAGCCTTTCAAATTCGCCCTCCCTGATCCAGTCCAAGTCCCTTCTTTCCGGTTTTGTGGCCGCCTCTCCATAGAGATATACAGGTACACCGTGTTTTTCGGCTAGGATTTTGCCAAATCTTCTTGCAAGCCTTATACAATCCTCCATGGTGGCGTTTTTGATGGGTATGAAGGGAACCACGTCCACCGCTCCTATGCGGGGGTGCTGCCCTCTGTGAGCCCGCATGTCAATAAGTTTTATGGCTTTTGAAGCCATTTTCAACATGGCTTCAAGAACGGATCGCCTATTCCCCACAAAGGAAATAACAAGGCGATTATAGTAATCGTCAAAGGTGTAGTCGAGCAGAAACGCGTTCTTGGCGCCTTTAAGTTCGCTTAAAATTTGCTCCACAATCGTAGGGTCGGAAGTGCTGAAGTTCGGAACACATTCAATGATTTCCCTCAAACGTTTGCCACCGCCTCTTAATCACTCGAAGAACCCTAATTAAAGTTATTAGCCGCCTGCAATCTAGAAAAGTTGAATTGCCACTGCGGGATGGACAACTTGAACCGTGAAATCGAGTTTGAAGCGCCCACGTGGAACCAAATATACAGAATGCTCTTGCAGATAGCCGAAAAGATTCGCAGGGATAACTTCAAGCCGGACGTAATTGTTGGTGTTTCCCGCGGCGGTTGGCCTCCTGCAAGGGTTTTAAGCGACCTTCTTGAAAACCCAAACCTTGCAAATGTTAGGGCAGAATTCTACCTTGGAGTGGCAGAGACAAAGGGCGAGCCAACCCTCACGCAGCCTGTCTCCGTAAACGTGACCGGTAAGAAGGTGCTTGTGGTGGACGAGGTTGCTGACACTGGCAAGAGCCTCCAACTCATAAAGGAACACTTGAAAGCTGAGGGCGCCAGCCAAATTCGAATAGCAACCATATACCTCAAACCATGGAGCACCGTGAAGTCAGATTACTACGCGAAGGAAACAAGCCGGTGGATAGTGTTCCCATGGGAAATAAAGGAAACCGTAAGGAAAATCGTCCAGAAATGCAGAGAAAAAGGCTGTTCAGTGGAGGCGGGGATGGAGAAGCTTGTAAAGGCCGGCTTATCCAGAAGACTTGTTAAAAAATTCTTGAAAGAAATTTTAGAGGAAGAAACTTGCTGAAACACATTCAAGAATATGGGAAAAACGTGGCCATTGGAGGCTTCAGATACGTGAACATAGAGGATGTTGACGTTCTTCTTGAGAAGGTGCGAGAGGCTGTCGGCGAAAAAGTTGAGGTTCAGTTTTTTAACGCCGAGCTTGTAGCTTCATGGCAACATTTGTATTTTGCGGCATTAAACGCCCTGAAGGCCTTCAAAAACGGCGAAAATATCTCGAAACACCTTGCGGTGGAGATTTTGCTTTACGCCTCCGCACAGAGGCAGATCCGAAAAGCCGTGGAGCTTTTAGGGATAAAGAAAAACATGGAAGACGTGGCCGTGTTGGTTGTTGGGGAAAAAACCGAAGAGGTTGAAGAAGTTTTGAATGTTATTTCAAAATTTTTGGGAGGGAGACGCGACGACAACGTTTTGGAGCTTGGAAGGGATAAAATTGCGAAAATACGAAGGGTCTTCGAAATTTCGGACAGTGAAATCGAAGCGGTGGCAAACGGCAAAAGTTTGGAAAAAACCATAATAGACCTTGTGATCGAAAGGATGGCTCTTCTAGCAACTGAACGCTGAACCTACAGCACTTTCTCTTTAGCCACAGACAAAATGTCCGTCGGCTTTATCACCGCGAGTCCCGTTAAGCCGCCTATAACCTCAATCAACAGAATTTTGTCAGGGTTTTCAAGGTTAACCTTCCTCTCGATGTTGGAAGCTGCAGCCTCAATGATGTCCCTTGTGGATGTTTCAGTGAAACGCTTCTCCACTGTTACACGGTAACTCTCGTTAAGTGCGATTTTAGCACCTAGCTCGGTGGCAGCCCGCTGAATCTCCCGGAGATCTGTGCGCACCACCTTTTCAATGGGGATAACCCTCAACGTATAACGGAACTCGTAGGGTCTTTCACGGAGGATCTGCCTAAACTTTTCAATAACCTCAAAGGGGTTGAAGGCTGTCTTGGCGGCAATTAAACCAGCCACCCCTGTCTTCTCAACCACCGGCGCGGAGTCACCTATCTCGCTTAGCAGGTACCAAAGCTCCGAACACGCTTCATCCTCATTGCCGCGGAAGGTTGTGGCCAAAAGGTTAAAATCCCTAATCATCCGGGACGCCCTCCATTTGAGGCTGATCAAGCGGGTAATGGTCAGCGCAGGTTAGTCGGCTTCTCACAGCTTTAAGCTCTCAGCCGTCGCCTCACATCATCCCAAAATGTCTAACAACTTCAACGGATTTAAGGTTATCTCGAGAAACAAAAGCCTGTACATCAGGTTTAAATTTGGCTTTGTAAATTTCTCTGTTTCAAAGTTCAATGAGGCCCCCAGATGAATGAGCGAAAGCCTGTAATTGTTGTTCATGGAGGTGCTGGAAACTGGCATCCGGAAAGGGCTAACCCTTGCATCGAAGGTGTTAAGAAGGCTGCCCAAACAGGTTTTAACGTCATGCTTAATGGTGGAAGCGCCCTCGACGCTGTTGTGGAAGCCGTCGCCATTTTAGAGGACAAGGGCGTTTTCAACGCTGGTTACGGTTCAAGCCTAACCATAGAGAGAACCGTGGAGATGGAGGCTTCTGTTATGGAGGGGAAGTTTTTAAGGGCTGGAGCAGTCGGGCTTCTAAGGGACATCAGGAACCCTGTTCGACTGGCGAGAATTGTTATGGAGCATACGGACCACGTTTTTGTTGTGGGAGAGGGCGCGGAGAAGCTTGCTAGGCTTTTTAACCTTGAAAGGAGAAATCCCATCACAGAGTTTCGCCTAAAAAATTATGAGCAGCAAAGACAAGCCTTGCTTGAGGGAAGGCTTGAACTGCCAAAGCTTGCAAGCCTTGTTAAGGAGCACCCGGAGCTTTTTGACTTGGAGACCGTTGGCGCCGTAGCCCTTGACAAAGATGGAAATGTGGCGGCTGCAACATCCACGGGTGGTTTCCCGCTGAAGCTGCCGGGCAGAATTGGCGACTCGCCCTTGATTGGATGTGGCACATACGCCGACAACCGAAGCGGAGCATGTTCAGCCACCGGCGTGGGCGAAATCGCCATAAGGCTTTGTCTAGCGAAAACGGTTTGCAATTATATGGAAAATGGCAAGACAGCCCAAGAGGCTGTTGAAGCCGCCATAAGGCTTGTGAACGAGCGGATGGCTGGAACCTACAACGCCATGGGCTTGATAGCTGTAAACGTTAAAGGTGACATAGGAGCCGCCCACAACTCAAAACACATGTGTTGGGCATACCTAACGCCGGAAATGCCGGAGCCCAAAGCATCCCTCACGGCAAAATTTTGAGGTGAAAAATTTAAAACCAAGCCTTTCCTTGGAAGCCCATTCTCGACATCCGTCGAATAAAAACATTTAAAGCTTTCTAGGTAGCTCTCCATATGCCAAACCCCGCCCTTGGAGGTGGAAAATTTGTTCGAGGAAGAAGAGGAATGGGAAGAAGAATGGGAAGAAGAATGGGAAGAAGAGGAATGGTGAAAGCCAAAAGCCTCCAAGCCTCTCCCAATTTCTTTTACCCAAAAATTTTAGTGTCAAACCTTCTGACTTAAAGCTCAATAATTTGTTGCACCTTTAATTGTTGATAGACCATGACCCGCGTGGCGGTGCTTGACTCAGATAAATGTAAGCCTAAACGTTGCGGCAAGCAGTGTCAACGCTTCTGCCCCATGGTTAGAAGCCACGTGGAAGCCATACAATTCGAGGAAACAAAACCATTAATTGTGGAAGCCTTATGCTCTGGATGCGGAATATGCGTTAAAAAATGTCCCTTCAACGCCATATCCATAGTAAACCTTCCCGATGAGCTGGAAAAGGACTGCACCCACCGCTTCGGACCAAACACTTTCAAACTTTACAGGCTTCCAACACCCATACCCGGCACGGTGTTGGGCTTGCTTGGGAAAAACGGAATTGGAAAAACAACAACCCTCAAAATTCTTTCAGGCGAGATTAGATTAAACCTTGGAAACTACGAGAACCTGCCAAGCTGGAGCGAAATAATCCGCTACTTTAGAGGCTCAACCTTGCAAGAATATTTCCAACGGATGAGCGAGGGCAAACTCAAAGTTGTGCATAAACCCCAATACGTGGACAAAATTCCAAGGGTCATTTCCGGCAAAGTGGGCGAAATTCTCGAAAGAGTAAACGAGCGGGGCGACGTGCTAAACGCCGTCGCCGAGCAACTAGACTTAAAAAAAATTTGGAGCCGCCCATTAGACGCTCTTAGCGGAGGTGAGCTTCAGAGAGTCGCAATAGCTGCGGCTATTTGCCGCGAAGCCGACGTATACCTTTTCGACGAGCCCTCAAGCTATTTAGACGTCAAACAACGGCTTGAAGCCGCAAGAGCCATAAGAACACTGAAGAAAGAGGGGAAAATCGTCATTGTGGCGGAACACGACCTAGCCATAATAGACTACCTCTCAGACCAAATATGCATATTTTACGGTGAGGCAGGCGTTTACGGCATTGTTTCCCACGTGCACGGCGTGAGGACAGGCATAAACATTTACCTGCAAGGCTACATTCCAGACGAGAATGTACGCTTCAGAAAGGAAGCCATAATCTTCCATGAGAAACCACCAACCGCCGGCTTTGGCGGAGGCGAGGCGCTGCTGAAATGGGACCGTATAGAGAAAACCTATGAGGGCTTTAAGCTTGTGGCGGCTCCCGGCGAGGTTAGGAAGGGTGAAATCGTAGGGATTCTTGGACCCAATGGCATTGGGAAAACAACCTTCGTGAAGATTTTGGCGGGACTGGAGAAAACCGATGATGGACGAGAGTTTAAACAGCTTAGCGTAAGCTACAAGCCCCAATACATTTCGGCGGAGTACCAAGGAACGGTGCAGGAGCTTCTAATGAGCATAGCCAAAGAGGATTTCACTTCAAGCTGGTATAAGGTTGAAATTCTCCGTCCGCTTGGACTGGAAAAGTTTCTCGACAGAAACGTGGCTGAACTGAGTGGCGGTGAACTACAGAAAACAGCCATAGCCGCATGTCTCTCGAGAAAAGCGGACCTCTACCTTTTGGACGAACCAAGCGCCTACTTGGACGTGGAGGAAAGGCTTCACATGGCGCGCACCATTCGGCGGGTGGTGGAAGCCCGCAACGCCACAGCCTTCGTGGTTGAGCACGACGTGGTTGCCCAAGACTTCATCGCAGACCGCCTAATGGTTTTCACCGGAGAGCCCGGCGTAAAAGGCTTTGCAAACCCGCCCACAAGCCTCAGAGACGGCATGAACGCCTTTCTAAAGGACATGAACGTCACCTTCAGAAGAGACCCCATAACAAAAAGGCCGCGGGTAAACAAGGAGGGTTCAAGGCTGGACAGGTACCAGAAAGATATAGGCGAATACTATTATGTGCGGACCGCAGCAATAACAGAGGAAGAATAATGAATAAGAAAATTGGAAAACGTGAAAAGAGGCTTTTAGAGGAGGCAGCAAAAGCCATAAAAAACGCCCACGTGCTATGGGGCTTCCCCGTTGGAGCCGCAGTTTTAACAGAAGACGAAGAAATCTATGGCGGGTGCAACGTGGAAAGCTGGGTTTCAGGGCTAGGCGTTTGCGCTGAAAGATGCGCCATCCACCATGCAGTCTTGCAGGAGAAGAACACAGTTAAAGCTGTGGCCGTGGTCGTTGACGCACAAAATAAAAGTGAAATAAAGCCTTGTGGGGCATCTCCAATACATTTCGGATTTCGCTGAAAACCCCGAAATTAAAATTGTCACGGCAAAAGTTGAAGGCGGCAAAGTTCTCTTTGAAACAGCTGAAGTAAAAAGGCTTAGGGAGCTTTTGCCAAATCCTTTCAGAAAATGAAGGATTCCAGCCGAAAAGCATAGTTAAATTAATGTGCATGCCGTGTATACGTTAGTGTTAAACCTCACGTAGAGGTGCTGGTGGAGGCTTAGGTGGCACAGACAACGTTTGAAGAGATAAGCGCCTCAGACTTTTTCTATCGAAACCGCGATATAGCCGGGTTTACGAACCCTACACGGGCGATTTTCGCCGCCATAAGAGAGCTTGTGGAAAACTCGCTGGACGCAGCTGAAAGTATCAAAACGCCGCCAGACATTTACGTTCGGCTTTCTTTTGAGGGGGAAGCCAGCAAGGAAACCCAAATCTACAAGTTGAGAGTTGAAGACAACGGCTGCGGGGTTCCACCCCAACATATCCCCTCAGCCTTCGGCCAGGTGCTTTACGGCTCCAAGTACAAGCTGAAACAGCAGAGAGGCACCTTCGGCCTAGGCGGAAAGATGGCAATTTTATATGGGCAGATAACAACCCACCAGCCAGCCCTCATAATTTCAAGCACGAGCATGTCTTCCAGAATTTACATGTATAAGCTTATGATTGACATTCAAAAAAACCGCCCAATAATCCTTGACCGGAAGATGCTCTTAAACAAGGAGGGTTGGCGGGGCACCGTTGTCGAGTTCAGTCTTGAAGGCGACTATTTGAGGGCTATGCCCAAAATCTTAGAGTATTTCAAGCAGACAGCCATGGTTAACCCCTACGCCAACATAACCTTTGTAGATCCGAAGGGTAGACTATACAGGTTTGTAAGGGCAACAACCGTAATGCCTGACCCGCCTAAGGAGACGCTTCCCCACCCTTATGGCGTTGACGTGGAGCTTCTCCAACGCCTAATTCAGGTGACACCATACAACAACATGTTGGACTTTTTGAGGAACCATTTCCACCGTGTCGGCGAAATAACGGCCAGAAAATTCCTCGAGTTCAGCGGGATAAGTCCATCCAAAAACCCGAAGAAGCTCGCCCACGAGGAAATTGTTAGGCTGATGCAGATGATGAAAAAGTTCAAGGAATTTCTGCCGCCTGACGCCAGTTGCCTGTCACCCCTCGGCGAGGAGTTGTTGAAAACTGGCGTCTTAAAAGAGTTGAAACCGGAGTTTGTGGCTGTCCACCAGAGGAAACCATCCACCTACGCGGGGCACCCATTCATTGTTGAGGTGGCAATCGCCTACGGTGGGGAAATCCCCCAGCGGGAAGGCTTCGTAATATACCGTTTCGCTAACAGGATACCGCTGCTCTATGACGAGGCAAGTGACGTTTCAGTGAAGGTTATAAACGCCATGAACTGGCGCCGCTACAAGGTTTCGCCTGACATGCCCATAGCCATAGTGGTGCACATCTGCAGCACAAAAGTGCCATACAAAACTGTTGGAAAGGAGTTTATCGCCGACAGACCCGAAGTTAGGAGGGAAATAGCCAACGGACTGCGGGAGGTGGCGCGGCAGCTGCAACGCTTCTTGACGCGGAGGGAACACGTTGACAGAGAACGCAAGCGCCTCGGAGTTTTTAGCAAGTACTTGCCAAGAATAGCTGAGTTTTCAACAAAGCTTGCTGGAAAAGAGAAGCCTCCAGATATTGAGAAACTTTTAAGGAGTGTGAGGAGGTTTGGAGCCGAAGGAATTTAGGAGCATAATTGAAAAGCGTAAAGAGGTTTTAGCCACCCTTGAAAATTTTGGACTCCGCATTTATGAACAGATGGAGAAGGGATTTTTCCCCTCCATTGAAATGCCAAGCCGCTCAACCGAAAACATTTACTATGACCCCAAATTTCGCCAGTTCATTTTAGGCGACAAGAAGGTTAGGCGGAGCACCCGCAACATCCGCCACTTGAAGCCTTTCGCCCAGCTTGTTTGGACAGCCCTATTCTCCTATGAGCTTACATCCCAACGTAAAACTTCCACGCTTAGGGACGTTTACTATTCAGCGCAAGCCTACGAAATGACCTTCAAAGACCAGCAAGAATCCAACAACATAATAACCGATCTAGAAACCATACTTGGCTTTTCCCGTGAAGACTTCAACATTTTCCCAGAAGAACGCTCAGCAGTCTTCGGTGACCTAACAATACGCTACACGGTGCCCGGCTACGAGGGAAAAACATTGAACCTAACGTCGCACCCAGACGGTGTCATGATTGGACCAGCCTTAACATCAGCCGAGTTCGTAGAGACAACAGCCGACAAAGTAATAGCCATCGAGAAGGGCGGCTTGTTTACGCGTTTTATAGAGGAAAATGTGCACAAAAAGTTCAACGCCATACTGGTGTTGACAGCGGGACAAGCGCCAAGAGCAACCCGCCACTTTATTAGGCGGTTAAACCGCGAACTAGGCTTGCCAGTCTACATCTTCACCGACGGCGACCCGTGGGGGATGCACATAGCCATGGTCATAATCTCCGGCTCGGCGAACGCCGCCCACCTAAGGGACTTGACAACGCCGGACGCCAAGTGGAGCGGCGTGTGGGCAACGGACATCATCAAGTACAAGCTGCCCACAGACCCGCTAGACGAGATTGACATGAAGAGGCTTTATGAACTGCAGAAAGACCCCCGGTACAAGGAAGATCCCCTATGGCAGAGGGAAATAAAAACCTTCATGAAGATTAAACGCAAAGCCGAACAAGAGGCCTTCAGCCGCTACGGACTAACCTACATCGTAGACGAGTATTTGCCATCAAAACTTGAAGAAACAAGGTAGTATGGAAACACTTTAAAATACCGACTTCATGTTATATGCACACGTCAAGTGCCAAAGGCGAAACATCATGAGCGAGGAGGGCGGATTCGGAGTAACAGCTGCAGAAAAATTCTTCGGACTAATCCTCATAATCGTGGGCGCGTTGACCCTATACTTCACGCTGACAAGCACCCAAGCATTAAGCATCTACACCGGGTTCTTCGGGTTCCTCAGCTTCGTGATCCTCGCCGTTGGACTGTTCCTCATAATCGCAAAAACTGAATAG
>JAWBRY010000021.1:0-5998 GCA_038843545.1 Bathyarchaeia archaeon
TTATAGCTTTGAGCGCCAAACTCCCGTAAACGGGGTTTTTAACCAAAATTGCGAGGGCGTGGGTTAAAGGCTTCGACCTTAAAACTGGCATTTGCACCTTTTGCAAAAAGGCATTAACTATCGGCGAGCAGCCTTCAGCCTGAACCCCAACCATTTTTGGCAGAGCGTCTGTTTTGCCAACCCTTTCAAGCTCTTTAAACCCCTTCCATATGGCGTATAATGTCCCACCGCTTCCCATGGGAACTATGAACCATTCCGGAACCCCCATCTGCTCAAAAACCTCGTAGGCTATTGTTTCCTTGGCGATTTCCCCAGCCTTCTTTAAGGCTTCATCAACTATTTCGCCATGTTCTTCAATCGCAGCGTTGTAAATTAGCATTTGGGCAAGTTTTCCCACATCTACACTCTTGGGAACAACAACATGGCATGAAAGCCCAAATTTTGCGCAGTAAGCAGCAAGAGAAGCCCCTAGGTTTCCATTTGTGGCGCATACTATAGACTTATAACCCAGATCTAAGGCGTTTGAAACCAAAAGCGCGGCACAACGGTCCCTAAAAGAGTTTGTCGGATTTCGTGTTTCATCTTTAAAGTATAACCCCCCAGACTCAACCATTTTGGCAAGCCGCTGTGCCCTATGAAGGGGAGTTCCACCTTCCCCCATGGAAACCACATTCTTAACTTCGGGCATGAACGGCCTATAACGCCAGAAAGAAAATTTTCCCACGAACCTTGCATTTCTAAACCTTTCATAGTCGTACATGTACTCTAAGAGACCTCCACATTTTTCGCAAGTATGTCTAGGAGGGAAGCCGTCAAATTTTGAGCTGCATGAACAGCACTCAAGGGATATCATGGCTTAACTCCAAACTTTTTAGCTGGAACACATGGCGGAGCTCTTAATTAATAATGAAAGCGACACCCAAATATTTTTTCAGACAAAACTATTAGACAAGAGGCCATATTCATGGGAATTTTTTTGTATATATTGAAATAAAAAGTTTCTTAGAAAGGATGTAGGTGTTGCCGTTGACGAGCCAAATTAGAGAGAGTTTAAAGTAGCCAGATTTTTTAAATCTTCTGGTGGACACGTAGCCGTAAGCCTGTTTAACAAACTTGATCCTTCCAACCTTATTAAGTTTCAAGGAGCAATCAATATCGTCAACGCAAATGTCTTCAGAGAAGTAGCCGATTTGTTCAAGGGCTTGCCTTTTTATCATGACAGCTGTTCCCAATCTCGCGTATAATGTTTTTCTGGCAAACGTTCTAGAGAAAAAATTGGTGAATCCAAAAATACAGTAGACTAGTTTGTCCTTAATGCTGTTTTCAATGGGGAATAGCTCGCCGTAAACGGCGACAACATCATCATTTTTCAGATAAGGGATGACTGTATCTATCCAATTACGATTGAGGGTTACATCAGCGTCCACAAACATCAAAAAGTTACCTTTACTTTCCTTTGCTCCGATGTTTCTACCCTCTGGAATCGAACATTTTTTAACAATCACCTTATCAGCGTATTTCTTCGCTATCTCAACCGTTTTATCCGTCGATTCTGAATCCACAACTATTATTTCCTTGTTGCGATAGGACTGGTTGCACAGTGAACGCAAACACTTCTCAAGGTACTTTTCCTCATTAAGCGTTGTCACTATAATTGAAACGTAATCATCCATTCAAACCATCTCTCGAAACCCTAACCCACGCGGTTTACTAATTATTGTTCACGGGTTATTTCTTTAAGGTTTTGCAGATTAAGACTCTCAGTTAGGTAGCACGGCGAGTATTGCCATAACCTCCCCAAAAATTGAACGGTCAGCTTTAAGGGTTCCCCGGGGTAATGCTCATTCTTTACGAAGATGAATTCAGCTTCCAAATCATGCAGCATTACATAATCGTAGTCCTTAATTATTCTGGGTCCAGGGTCCCGCGGCTTTTTTAGCTCGATAATTGATGGCAACAACGTGATGAAAATGAAAGTTAATATGCTGAGAAATAGAAGCATCAACCTCAAATTTATAGTCGGAGTTGGAACCATTCATTTTCTCTGGTTCTATATTATCGAAATATAACAGTTTCTATTCCTGAATGCACAGTCTTATCCCAACGGTGGCTGTTTTTCCCCGTGATCTTTGATAAAAGGAGATCGATGAATGCTTTTGTGCATATTGGAATGTTGTAGAGGAAGGTGAAGACTAGAAGGGGGATAAGCCACTGGGCCCTTGTCCTGCCGTCTAGGTAAGTTCCGACGCCCACTTCAAAGAAGGGAGCGAAATTTCCCACAGCACTGTATACAGAGACAATGGTCGCGGACCAGAAAGGGATTAGCCAATGGGGAAACTTTAGAAGAAAAAGTGGAACGCCAATGATCCATGAGAACAGAACTATAATTGGCATAAAGTAGATGTTTAGAAGCATTAACCCATCGATTTTTTGGGCGACCGTGAGTTTGTCGCTTTTTAATAGGTTTACAAGGTGCTTGAAGAAGCATTGTATGTGTCCCTTCGCCCATCGATACCGCTGTTTCCAGTAGGCATGCCAGCTTTCAACAGCCTCCTCATAACATTCAGCATCTAAAACATATTTGACTTTGTAGCCGGCAAGGTAAACCCTGAAAGTTAAATCGGTATCCTCTGCAAGCATATACTCGTCCCAACCGCCAAGCTTCTCCAGGAGCTGGCGGCGGAAACCACCCACGGTTCCGCCGAACTGGGTTATTAAGCCCAGCTTGTCGCGAGCTTCCTGGTCCACACGGTACCCGCCTATTCTTTCAAGTGCGACAAGTCTTGTTACAACGTTTTGCGGCTCGTTTAGAACCACTACCCTCCCTTGGACTGCTCCAACTTTGGGGTCTGCAAACTCTTTCACGAGTTTTTCAATAATATCCCTTTGCGGATAATAATCTGCATCGAAGCATAGGATTATCTCGCCACTTGCATGTTTTAACCCAGCGTTTAGGGCTGAAGCCTTTCCACGTCCACCCTCTTCTTCACTACGGTGGATGACTTTAATGAAGCTGTAAGCTCTGGAATATTGGTCGGCTATTTTTCCAGTTTTATCTTTAGATGCATCGTCGACAACTATTACTTGAAGCTTGTCCTTTGGGTATGTTAGCTCCGTCATCCTTTCTAAGAGCCTTCCAATAACGCGTTCCTCGTTCCGGGCTGGTATCAAAACCGAAACTGTTGGTTGGTAAGAGGCTTCCCCCGAATTTGGATTCGCCCTTTTCCTTTGATAGTCTTTGAGCACTATTATGGTGAAGAGGTAGTGGCGAACAAGGTAAGCAACCATCACAGCGGTTAAAAGGAAAAACAACGCCTCCAAGACCTCAATCAGCAACTAGCCCATCACCGTCCGCCACGTCTATACTTCACCAAAAACGTTAAACTTATAGACCAGAAGGAAACAACCCACAGCAAATTCAACATCATGTTTAAAAAAGCGAGAAATACGTTTAAACCATCACTAACTTGAGCCGCGACTATAGCTGTAAACATGGACAACAGCATGCTCCAAACGAGGTACGCAAAGTTTCCTGCAATAAGAACAAGCATTTTCATTCTCAACGGACCATTTAGCGGAAAGTACATGCAAACAAAGAAGATGTTAAAGACAAGTAACGCTTGAAGAGATTCATGGGCAACCCCTATCAAATAGAAGAAAATTGTTAAAAGAACCCCGGCAACCAGTCCGAGCGCTAAATGCCTCAAGCCCCCTCCTCCTTAATTGGACAAATCCCATGCTTGCTTGAGGTCCTTCTAGAGGAATTGTTTCATTTTTAGTACGTTTTAAAAGTTACGAAGGAGAGTACCTATTAAAAACCATTCTGTCCAAAACTTGAACGATAGTTTGGAAGACCTCTTCCGCCGTTAAATTGTTTGTGTCCAGTATCAGGTGGAATGGCGTGAAGTCTTCACCTAGGCTAAAACCATAAAGCCTCTTATAGATGGCCCTTGTCTTTTCCTCCTTATTCCTTAAAGCATCCAAAGCTTTTTTAATGCTTATTCCATCCCTTCTGGCAACTCTTTCTGCTCTTTTCTTTAGAGAAGCCTCCAACCATATTTTGAAGCCTTTTTTTAGAAGCCATGGCATGGTCCAACTGTCCAATACGACGTTGCCCTGCTCCGCTACTTCCAATAGTTTTTGATCCACAATCCTGTCAAGTTCCAGGTTTTTCTCCCTGTTTTCTAGGAAGGATAAGCCTTCCGGGCTTTCCCACCAGCCCTTACCAAGAGGCTTATAGCCCTTTTCCACGGCCAAGGCTTTTAGGGCTTCTCCGCCGGATTGGTATTTTAAGCCGTATTTTTCAGCTAATTTTTTGGCGAGGGTGCTTTTTCCACTTCCAGCCATGCCGCAAATGCAGATAACCACGGGCTCTTTAGCCATCTGCCAGCCTCAGCTGGAAAGGCTTAGGGTTCTAGCCGCCTGTTTTAAGGCTGTTTTCAAGCAGTTTGGGCAGACTTGCCCACCATAAATTCTTGAAACCCTTCTTCTCGAACGATTTAGTTTCCTAATCTCCGACGGAAGTAGATGGGGGGTTCCTGCGAGCGGGTTACCGCAAATGCCGCACCTAGCTTGGGCTGGGATTTCACGTTTAAAGCGTATGCCAGTTCGTCCTCCAGGAAGGGCTTTAGAAACGCGTTTCCGACTTCTCGTCCGTAAGGCTGGCCTAGGCATTTAGCATCACTCCACGCTTACCAATCCAAATAAATGGGAGAACAAAGTGTTGAAAAGGAAAGAGCACAAGGCAAACCACCAAAATAGGGACGCCCCGAACAAGGGTATGGGAAGATCCCATCCAACGCCGGGGAAGTAGGCCACACCTTGCCCCCAATTCACTCCCCTTAAGAAGTACCATATAAGCGGAATTATGATAAAGAATGGGAGGGTTGCCTTAATTGACTGCCATGAAACTTTGGCATTAAGCTGCAAAATGTACTGCTGTTTTTTCATGAGCCTCTCCATCTGCTTTTTGTCCCCGCTTTTCTGTGCCTCCTTCAACTGTCGATAGTATTCTGAGATTTCCCTCTTCCAAGCTTTGAGCTTTTTGGGGTCTGTGGAAAGGCGGTTTGCAAGAGTCATCAGAAAAGCTATTGTGGCGGCTAGAGCAAAAATGAAAAGTGTTGAGCCCGGGGGAGTGTTGGGCACCATTTCACCAATCCCCCTTTTAGCCTCCAAATATTCTTCTGAAGGCAGGGTACATTTCAGCCACCCTCTCCCTCACTAAGATCTCGTAGTATTGGTAGATAATGCCAACAGAGAGAAGGATGCCAATGCCGGAGCCGAAAACTCCGAAGAAGTCTGACAAGCCGGCGATAAGCCCAACTATTATTCCACCAAGCATTGTTACAGCTGGAATGTAACGCTTTAGGATTTGCTCAACGGCTTTTTCAGAGCGTCTATAACCTGGAATCTGCATGCCAGCATCCACAAGCTGTTTTGCAACTGTTGATGGACCCAAACCGCCAACCTCAAGCCATGTAAACGAGAAAATGACGCAGAAAGCCACCAGAATCGCCAGGTAGCCAAAAGCCCTTAGGGGTTCGGCGATCACGTTTGATAGGTTCCCTGGCGAAGTCACATAATAAACCAGACCTCCAGCCGGCTCGTATCGATTTCCCTCAAGCTTGTACCAGCCTAAAAGGTTAATCCAGAAATTGTTTCGTCCCCAAGGCTGGCTCCAGAGGATATAGGAGAAGAAGTATATGTTGGCGAAGAGGGCTGAAGCAAAAATCACTGGAAGGTTTGAAACGTACAGCAATTTAATCGGATAACGGCCCCTGAAACCGCGATAACCAGCATAGGACAACGGTAGCTCCACTCTTATGCCTTCCATGTAAATTATCACGAGAAAAGCGACGATGGTTGCTATGAGGCCAACCAAGGATGGAAAGTTTCCCCTAAGCAGCAGGCCAGTTACGGGCTTCCCGCTCATAATCGTCTGCGCCAGTGCAATGAAGATTCCTGCGCTTCCATACTCGTCGACCGGTGGGGAAGGGTT
>JAWBRY010000021.1:6008-16770 GCA_038843545.1 Bathyarchaeia archaeon
CAGCCATTATGAAGAGGCTTATGCCGCTGCCGAAGCCCCAGCCCTTCTGGATAAGTTCGTCTAGAAGCATGACAATGATTCCAGCTGCCAGCAACTGTAGGAAGACAATGATGGCTGTTGTGCCCGGAAGCTGACCATACATGCCACTTATTATGTAGGCTGAGGCTTGAACGCCCGTCAAGATTATGGCTAGAACCTTGCTTGCAACCGTGAACAACGCCCTATCTTCAGCTTTTGACATGTCACATTCTATCATGGCTGAACCAACCAGAAGCTGTAGGATTAGGCCAGCAGTTACTATTGGGCCTATGCCAAGCTCCATTAAAGTGCCGCGGCTTGAAGCGAAAATTATCCTAAGAGGGGCGAATTCTTCCTCCCTTTGAATTCCATAAAGACGGCAAGCATCACTTGCCATAACAAGGTATATTATTAGGGCTATGGCTGTCCAGAAAAGCTTCTCGTTAAAGCTCACCCTCCGCTCAGGAGCCTTAATTTCTGGAATGAATCTTGAAATCGGCTTAAAGGCGTTTAGGAATCTTCCAGCCATGGGTTAACGCTACTCTCCAGTCTACTCCAGAGACTCTGCGAGAACTTGTCCTCCCGCCTCCTTTATTTTTTCAGCCGCGGTTTTGGAGCATGAGGCAACCTTCACGATTAAAGGTTTTGTGACTTTTCCACCGCCTAAAAGTTTTGTTATTCCAAATTTTTCTAAGTCCACGTAAAGTTTGCCTTCCTCCTTCTTCGGTTGGAATTTTTCAATGTTTTCCTCCAACTCTCTAACATTTATGGCTTTAACCATCCGCTTGAGACTTTGAGGCGACGTGAAACCTTTCTTTCCAAAGTATTCTGGCTCATATTTTATGACATAGGTCCATCCGTGCTTGTGGCGGCCAGCTCGTCTATAGCCTTTTGAACCGGATTTTCTATGCTGGCCTACCCTGCCATAGCCGCATGTCCGTGAACCTCTTTTTTTGCGGATTTTCCTCAGCCTGTGGGGCATCCTTCAACCTGCCAATTTGCTTACTGCACTTTCTTTAACAGCTTTCTTAAGCCTTATCTCCAACACTCCATTCTTATAAGCTGTATGCATAGATTCAGGAATAACCACAGCTGGCAGATTTAAACGTCTGTAATATCTACGGTTTTGATTCTTCGCCATGAGAGTTAGCTGTTGCTTCTCCGCGTTAATTTTAATGTTTTCCCTTTTGAAACCTTTTAGTTCAGCAACGACAACTATGCCGTCCTCCAAGTTTAAAACGTCTAACAATGGTTTAGGCTCCTTCCATCGAGAAGAGTATTTCCCATCTATTTGTAACCATTTGCGCCTGCGTGGATATCCTTCGGCTTTCACGTTTCTGAGAATGAATGGTTTAAGGCGCTTTTTACCTTCAGCCTCATCCAATCTTCTTAAGGCTTTAAACCACTTTGGACGCTTGTTGCTTCTCCGCCACTTCATCCTTGGTCTTCTCCTCATAGCGTAAATGGCATTTATAAACTGGCTATAAAGGTATCGCCTAAAAGCTTATGGAAATTTTAAATCATCCGTTCTATCAGTTCGTTGATTTTTTCGCCCCTGTACCCTAGTTCGCCGCCCATACCGTAGCCTTTCTTTATTTTGCCCTTAAACCCCTTTGTCGGCGGGTGCAACCGAAAATAGGGCTGTATATCTGGAAGCTTCCAGTACTCGACCTTGCAGTTATATATGGCCTCGGCTAGCTCGTCTAACGATTTAAAACCAAGCTTCTGGGCGTATTCATCCGTCAATTTTTTGTTTCCAATAAGCCTGCCTCTCCTTTTCAACAAGGCTGCCACGGTTTCTTTTGAAACCTCACCCCATGTGACAAAGTTCTGTGCCGTCTTGAGCATTCCAAGGAAAGAGGGCCGATTATCGATTAAAACTGCATAGTTGCTTCTTTTCAAGTTTAGCATGCGAAGGGTTTCCCTAACTTGCAGGGGAGCACTTATGATTCCGCGAACTCTTACAACGGCTATGCATTTACATTGTTGCAGTTGATCTGCCAACTATTTCACCCAATCCATCGGAGTTATTAGGCTGTAGGTTTTCTTCAGAGCATCGAAAAGGGCGTAGGCGAAGGATGGAACCGTTCTGGTTGAACCGTAACTCCTAGTCCAACAGTCTTTTATTCCCGCAAGTCCAAGGATAACCTTTGCAACTTCGCTGGCAACAAGGCCTAAACCTCTAGGTCCAGGAATTACAACAATCTTGACGCCGCCGCATTTTCCCTCAACTTGAAAAGGTACAGAGTGAGGTTTTCCGCATCCGCATTCCCAGCTTCCACACCCCCGCCTAATTGGGGTGATGCTGAGCCTGGCGGCGGCCGCCGCCTTTTCTATAGCTGTCCGCACCTGGCTTGCCTTGCCGGAACCTAATCCGAGGTAGCCGTCTCTGTTTCCAACAGCAACTATTGCTTTAAATCTCGACCTTTCGCCAGCGTCTGTCTGCTTCTGGACGAGGTTTATGTTTATAACTTCTTCTTGAAGATCTGGGAGCAACGCGTCAACGATTTGAGGCTCCCGTATAGGTAAGCCTTCCGTAAAAACCTCTTCGATAGAGGTTATCTTACCCTCTTGAACGAGTTTTCCAAGACGGGTTTTGGGAACCCACTCTTCAAAGCTTCTGGTCTCATCAGCCATTGCTTTTACCTCCACCTCTAAAGGCGGCGATTACCGCCTTCTTGACTTCCTCAAAGTGTTCTGGAAGTTTTTCCGGCAAAACTTTGTTTTCTAAGTATTTGGAAAACACTGCTGTATACTTTTCAGTGGCCGCTAGGGTTCTGGCATACTGGGCTATGTGCAAGCCCTTTATCCTGTCTTCATCCGGAAGCTTCTCTTCTCCATGAGGAACATGCAAGCCCGCATCTAAAACCCCTCTTAAGGCAGCGAAGACTCTAGCACCTTTCGTCGGCGAGTGCAGCCCAATGTCTAATACGGCCTCTTTTATGCCCTTTGCCGTAGCTTTCAGTCCGCAGAGGAGCCCTGTTAAGTAGGCTGTTGGAAGGTTGCCCCTAGGAGCTTTCCAACCAAACCTTTTCATGAGCTCTCGGCTGTGAGCTGAGACCAAAACTTCGTCGCCTTTAGGTTTTGCAGTGATTATCTGAACCACTATATTTTTAAGTGAACCACGAACCACGAGTCTAGGTTTTCCGGAAAGCAGCAGCGCCTTCCGCTTTCTATAATTTGTTTTTCCCTCTCTTTTCCGGCGGTGGGGAACACAGTAGCGGGCATTCCTTGCCATCAACGCTTCCTCCAAAGGTCATGCGCCCTTATATAGCGCTCCATTTCAGCAACGGAGGCAAATCTTCCACTCTTCGCCATAACATAGAGTTTTCGGTATGTGCTTTCAGTGATTAATTTTTTAGCCTTAAGTTCACGAAGTCTCCTCCGCAACGCCCTTATCTTGTTCATCCAAACCTCCTTCTTAGAAGATTTAGCGCCGGCAGCTCCGCTCTTGCTTCCAGGTCCACGCCTCAAGCCTTTCTTCTTCTTTTCGCGGACAACCCGCGCCCTTGCACGGCTTACACCCTTCTCTTTTAGGGGCTTGATTACGCCTTCACAGATTAGTTTTCTAATTTCCTCACGGGTTATGGCAGCCTCCACATCTTCTATCCTATTCGGGTCTATCCAAACTCTGTCCAGTCCCACCTTCAATATTTGGGCTGCTAAACGACGTTGGCTTCTGAGGTTTGTCATCGCTTCCGCCTCCTTTCACTGCTCTCCCTAGCTTTTCCCCGTTTAGTTTTCGGTTTCTCTTCCTCAGCAGCTTTTTCCGTCTCTTCTTTCCCTTCGCCCTCGCTGATTTCCTTAACCTCTTCTGGTTTTTCTTCTTCAGCCGGGACTGTTTTAGTTTCTTCTTTAGCTTCGCCCAAGTTTAGGACTGTTATCTTCCTCTTTCTTGCCTCTTGAAGAATTTGCACCCTCTTCTTCTTGCCAACGGTGTGGGCTATCCGCACGGCCTGCGTTTTCGGATCCACCTTTTTAAGATCTTCAACATTGTAAACTAAAACTTCCTCATAGCCGGAGGGGTGAAGCCTCCTAGCGGCTTTCGGTCCACGGTACCCAACGTTCACAGTGGGCGGCCAGCCTTTGATTTTTCTCCGCATTTTGTTGTCTATGCCCTTGGGCCTACGCCAGTTCTCCTTTAAACGGTCGTAACGCCAGCTTTCCTGCCTCACAAAGTCCGGCTTCTTCTTTTTGATCTTGGTTCTTAAACGCAGAGCTTTTTCCCGAACAGCCGTCAACTCGTTCATGCTAGTCCATCCCCTCTCTACGTTCATAAAGGTATATTCCATCCAAGAAAACCCGCGGGTCCTTCCTTCTTATCTTGGTTGCTTGCTCTATGTTTGCCGCCGTCTGGCTAACATCTTCAATGCTAATGCCTTGAACTATCACATCGTCGCCTGAAATCCTAACCTTTGCGTTTCCAACAATTTTCGCTTTTCGCGGGCTCCTTTCACCAGTAAAGTTTTCTATCAAAACGATGTTGTCTTGAACCTTAACCGAAATTGGGAAGTGGGAGAAAACTATTTTCAGCTTGTAGGTGAAACCCTTCCTAACTCCAGTGATCATGTTTTTAATATGGGCGTAAACGGTGCCTACAAGGGCGCTTTCCTTTTTGCGGGGCCAGTTAGCCCATATTCGGAGGCTTTTATCTTGAAGTTCCATCGAAATCGGAGCGTACGAAAAGTCTCTGGTAAGCGTTCCCAAAGCTCCTTTTACTGTTACTTTCTTTCCCTCCAACTTAACTTCCACGTCATCGGGGATTTGCAGAACCTTTGAAGCTTCAATCGCCCTCATCAGCGTACCCTCTAGTACACGAAGGCTAGGAGTCTTCCCCCAATCTTTTTCTCCTTTGCCTCTCTATGGGTTAAAACTCCCCTTGACGTTGAAATAATAAGTAAACCCACGTCTCTAGATGGCAGAAACTTTTTCTCCCACTCTTCAATCTCGTCAACCCTAACCGCGAAGCGGGGTTTAATGGCTCCGCACTTGTTTATTCTACCCAAAAGCTGAACCTTAAACTTTCCTGAACGCCCATCATCTATAAACTCGAATTCGCCAACGTAACCGTGAAGTTGCATAACCCTCAAAACCTTGCCGAGAAGTTTAGAGGCCGGGCTAATCACACATTCGCGTTTATTCCGCATCTCGTTATTCAATATCGTTGTCAAGCCATTTGCCAGCACGTCCATAGCCCTTTTCCTCACTCATACTTTTGGAAGCCTAGCTTTTTGGCTACCTCCCTAAAACAGTGCCTACATAGATATAAATTGTAACGTCGGATAATAGGTCCGTAAGATCCGCATCTTCTGCACGGTCGGGATCCCTTGCCATATTTTCGCTCTCTTTTAGGTTTCTGTTTAGCCATAAACTTCCCCCATGAACCTATTAAACTATTTCAACCCCCAAAGCATCTCTAACAAAAACCGTGGCCTCCTCAGGGGTTAAAGCATGCCTGGAGCCAATTTTTGACTTTGCCCTTTGCCTATATTTAACGCGCCAACCAGACCGGCATAATGACACACAAACGTCCATGCCGAAAATGCCTATTTCGGGGTCATATTTGACCCCTGGGATTTCTATGTGCTCCTTTATACCAAAAGCGAAGTTTCCATGTTTGTCGAAACAGCTTCTCGGAAGCTTGTAATCAACAACGTGTAAAACCTTCTTAAGGAATTCTATGGCCTTCTGCCTTCTAAGCGTGACCACGCAGGATATCGGCTCACCCCTCCTGATTCCAAAATCCCTTATCGTTTTCTTTGCCTTCCTCTTACACGGAGACTGCCCTGTCAAATCCTTCAAAACTTTTGAGGCTTTCTCAAGAGGCTCTCCCGATTTCCCCACGCATATGTTTACCACAACCTTTTCAATTCTTGGCTTAAGCATGGGGTTTTCCTCCCATTTTTTTCGGATTTCATCCTCAGACATTCTACGAGACCTCCGGCAGAGATATTAGTGGACGTTCTTCACCTATTACAAACACAAAATCCAGAATTGTCTGGTAGCGGTTTCCCTTTTCATCCTCTATGGTTACTATGGCGTCTTTGCGCTTCTTACCCTTCGCTTCTTCAATTTCAACTATCCGCCCATATTTCCCCATGTTTTTGCCGCCAGTTATCAACGCGTAATCTTTTTCCTTCATTTTTATATGCCTTATAATTTGCCTGTTTGGAAGGCTTAGTTGGACCGTATCAAATGTGCTGTAAACGTCCTCCAGGGGGTTTTTGGGATCCGCTACCTTGATGAGGGCATTGGAGCCATCGTGGAGGTTTAGCTGTACATGTCCATTTTTAACTGTTGCTTTGTTTTCTATTCTGCAAAGCTTGAAGGACGCCTCTTCCTTGGCTATCGGGTGGAGAATTAGACCCTTACGGGATGGCAGCACGCGGAAATGTTTGCCTATTTCCGGGAAAGAAACAACATCCATTAAACCAACTGGAAACTTGTCTTCACGCCTAACCTTTCCATCAACGTAAACTTTTCCCTGAGAAGCTATTATTTTCGCCTCTTTTCTCGTTTTTGCGAATCCGAGAACTTCACGCAACACAATGGCTAAGGGCAAGCATTTTTCAAGAGAGTGGGGGCCTGGTGTGGGCTTTACAACCCAAACATACTCCTTCCTACGAATTGGCCAGATTTTCGGTGCTGGCTTACGTTTTAGAGCCGTTGAACCTCCTTTTCTACCCAAGTTTCTGCTCCTCCGATAACTTCCTCTTTCTTGTTTTGGCTTTAGTCTCAGTTTTCGCTTTTGTTTTTACTTCTTCCTTTTCTTTTACAGTCTTTTTCGCAGCCCTTTTCCCTCTTTTGGGCTTTTCTACTTTCTCCTCCGCTGCCGTTTTTTCCACAGCAGCCGCGACTTCTAAAGGTTTCTCGATTTTTTCAACAACTTTTTCAGCTACTTCCGCCACCTCTTTTCCTCTCTTTCTTCTTTCCAAAATTTCTCTACGCCATTTATCTTCTAGGTTAAGTTTGGTTATCATGACTTTTGACGGGTGAATGGGGATAAGGACGGTGGTTCCATCGACTTTTTCCCTGGTTAAACCTTCAATGTAAATGCGGTACTTTTTCCTATCAACACGGAAAACTTTCCCCTCAAAACCCTTGTGGTCGCCTCGCATAACTCGAACCGTGTCTCCGCGTCTCACGGGAAGGCATCTTGTTCCATGAGTTTTCCTCAATTCCGGAGAGAGAGGCGCGGCGAAATGCTTGTAGCGCATATGATCTGGGGCTTGGAACAGCCGTTTTCTCTGTTTTGATGGTTTAACCGCAACTTGCATAGCAGTCACCTCACTACACTATTATGCTGGCTGCGCTGGCTATCCTTGGCCATCTCTCAGCAGCCTCCTTTGCCACTGGACCACGGATTTCAGAGCCTTTCATCTCGCCTTCCGGAGTTATTATTACAGCAGCGTTGTCTTCAAACTGAACCCAGACGCCGTCTGCCCTTCTGAAGGGCATCCTCTGCCGCACTATAACGGCATGGAATAGTTTTCTACGCATATCCGGTGTTCCCCGCTTAACGGAAACCGCCACTTGGTCTCCCACAGCAGCAGATGGCAGACGACCCCGTCTACCTTTGTAGCCTATGACTTGAATTAGGCGTAGTTCCCTTGCTCCAGTGTTGTCGGCGCACTTTAATATGGCGCCTGAAGGTAGTCCCCGCGATATTTTTGGCCTTTGTCCAATAACTCCTTTTGCGGCTAAACCTCTGGTCTTCGCCTTTGCAGCCATTTATCTTGTTCCCTCCCTCTCTCCCCTTTTTTCTCAACAACAACAAAGGAGACCGTTTTGCTTATCGGCCTACACTCGGCTATCGTGACGTAATCTCCTTCCTTGGCGTCTATGCATGGTGGATTGTGGGCCGGTATTCGACTGTGGCGCCTTTCATACCTCATGAACTTAGGAACATATTTTAGGTAGTTATGCTGCACTATGACTGTTTTGTCCATTTTGGCGCTGACAACAACACCTTCAAGTATACGCCCCCTTATTGAAAGGTTCCCGTGGAACGGGCAGTTTCGATCTGTACACGTTTTATCGGGCTTTTTGAAAGCCAGCGCCATCACCATAACCTCTTAATCCGCTTTTTGAGACGGTCTTCGGGGCGTCCGACAAGGAGTTTACCATCAATCTCCACAACGGTGCCATCTGGAAATTTAAAGTGAAAAACGGATGCCTCTTTTACAACCATCCTTCCTTTGCCCTCATGAAATATCGTAAAAGTGTTCCTTGTTTCATCAATGACTTTGCCCTTCAACCCTGTACAAGCGGGGTTTATGCTTTTAGCCACTTTAGCCTCCGTCCCTATAAACTCATAGCGTATTATGTCCGGCGTCACTCTCATTCGCTCTTCCCTTCCTCTCCAGAAGCTTGCACTTTTTTAGCCTTCCACTTTTGCTCGTTTTCTATTGTTAGTATTCTGGCTATTGCCTTTCGAAGCTCCTTTATTCTTGCAGGGTTCTCCACAGCGCCGCCAGCCTTAACCATAGTTTTTAGTCTGAGCAATTCTGTTCTAAACTCGTTGAGCTTTCTGGCTCGCTCTTCAGGGGACATTTCCCTTATCTCTTTAACCCTGATTATTGGCATCTACTCAGCAGCCTCCCCGCTTTTTTCCTCGCTCCCCTTTTCCATCCCTAACGTTTCCTTAGACGCTGTTTCTAGGCTTTCCACAACTTCCGGCGGGGCGGTCTCCACTATCTGGAGCTTGTCTGGAAACTTCGCGTCTGGAGGCATTATTCTAACTTTAACACCATAAATGCCGGGTTTAAGCTGCACGTGAACCTCGGCTTTCCTCATATATTTTATCGCTGGATCACCGCATTTGGGCAGGTAGCCAGCCTTAAACTTTTCGTAGCGGGCTCTTTCAGTCCTTAACTTCCCGCTTATAATTATTTCTGCTCCTAGGGCTCCAGCCTCCATTATCTGGTTTAGAGCCCAAAAGCCTGCCCGTCTGAAGTGTACACCCCTTTCCAGGGCTGAGGCTATTCGCGTGGCAACAATGTAGGGGTTTAACTCAGGAATTTCTATTTCGGAAACTGAAATTTGCGGGTTTGAAATGCCAAACTTCTCCTCCAGGATTTTGGCGAGCTCCCTTATGGTTTCGCCACTTCTCCCTATTACAAGTCCGGGACGCATGGCATAAATAACTATGTGAGTACCAAGAGGGGTTTCCGCAATGTTCACCCCACCATATCCAGCTTTTTCAAGCTTCCTCTGTAAAAACTCGTCTATCTCCGCCCTTTTCCTGGCTTTGGATATAAAATGCTTCACAACAGCCATTTTAGGCTCCCTCCGCAACTGCTTCCGGCTGCTCCTCCAACACGAGTTCCACGTGGGTTAAAGTTTCAAATTTGGGAGTGGCTCTTCCAAAGGCTCTAGGCATGTAACGTTTAATCTTCATTCCCGGGTAGGCTGACGCATGGATTATTTTTAACCTCTCAGTGTCTAAACCCTTATTTTCAGCGTTGGCCTCCGCGTTCTTGAGGATTTTTAGAATTTGTTGGGCTGCTTTGACTGGGTATCTGCCCGCATAGGCCTTTTCCAATCCGTGGCGGTGGGCTGCCTTCTTCTTGTACCTTGTGAACGGAACAGCCTTCCTTTTGGCTATAACATCCCGCAAAAATCTTTTAGCCTCGTTAAGGGTCATCCCCTTAATGGTTTTACATATTTCGCGGGCTGCTTTATGGGATACCCTAACCTCTCGCCCGCTTGCCTTAACGGTTTTCTCCGGGTCTAATGCCTCTTCGGGTATCGAGTATCCCCATTCTGGCACTTGATAGACTCTCCAACTGTGCAATTGAACAGCTACATGGCGATTTATATGGTTTTCCATCGGCCTAAAGTTGTTTCAGACCACCCACAAGCGTTAAAGTACACTTTAACCAACCGGAAACGCAAAAACCAAAAACTGAAGGGGAAGAGGTGCTATTGCTCACTCTCAGTAAAAATGTTGCGATTCATTTATGTTCAGCCGCCACTCTATATCAAAAGCTGAAGCCGGTGAAGAGTTTGACCATGGATAAAAACATTATAACCATGCTACATGGCGCTGGCGGAACCGTTATGCACGAACTCATCAGAAACTACGTCCTAAGGTATTTTGGCGGTTTGAACGGTGCGGAGGTTCCTTTGGAAGCTTTAGACGACGCAGCGGTTGTCGGGGACATCGTTTTGAAAAGCGACTCCCACGCCGTTAAACCCATATTCTTTCCAGGAGGGGATATCGGACGTTTGGCTGTTTCAGGCACAGTTAACGACATTGCCGTTTTAGGAGCTGAGCCCTATGCCTTAGCGTGCGGCTTCATACTAGAGGAGGGCCTAGCCCTATCCGATTTTGAAAGAATTTTGGCAAGCATGAGGCAAACATGCCAAGAGGCAGGCGTCAGCATAGTTACAGGCGACACGAAAGTTGTAGAAAAGGGAAGCTTAGGCGGCTGCGTGGTAAACGTTTCAGGAGTCGGCAGAAGGACAGAAGCCTTGGAAAAAAACTTAAATGTCGTGAAACGGTTCAGGAGAAACTTTAGAGCCCGGTGGATTTTAGACTCCAATCTCAAACCCGAAGACAAAATAGTCTTGTCGGGAACTATAGGCGACCATGGTTTGGCTGTTCTATCCGCCCAGGAGGGATTAAGCTTTGGAAGCAGCATAAAATCAGACGTTAAACCATTAAACCGCTTGATCCAGCGTTTACTCGGCGAAGTGGGCGGCGTAACAGCCATGAAAGACCCAACCCGTGGTGGTTTAG
>JAWBRY010000022.1:0-6686 GCA_038843545.1 Bathyarchaeia archaeon
CGGCAAAACATAGAGTTTAGTCTGCTCCAAAATATTCACCTCAACAAACCTATTCCTTCTTAATAAACTGGTCTTTAGGGGCTCCGCAAATGGGGCAAACCCAATCTTCGGGTAAAGCCTCGAAGGGTGTCCCGGGCTTTACGCCGTGCTCCGGATCACCAACCGCCGGGTCGTAGATGTACCCGCAAATCACACATTCCCACTTTGCCAAAACGCATTTCGCTCCTATTTTTCGGTCTTAAGGTTGTAGCTAACTTTGACGCCGGCTCTTTCGAAAAGCTTTCCAACTGGACAGTTTTCCATCGTTAACTTGAAGATTCTTTGGACGGTTTCCTCTGAGGCATCGGTTTTCACGAGGATATTGAAAGCCGCCTCCGTTACGGTTCCAACCTCGTCGGATTTTACGGCTTCAAGTTTGACCTCCAAGTCTTTAAGCTGAACCCTCATTTTCTTAGCCATCAAAGCGAAAATTGTGGCAAAACATCCTGCATAACTCATAACACCCAACTCAAGGGCTGTTGGGCCCATATCTGTTCCAAGCTCTGGCGGTAAGTCGAGGCATACGCTGTGGGCTCTTCCATTGTCAACGGCTATCCGCAAGTCCTTAACAAGCTTAGCTGTGGAACGAAGCTTCTGCACCAAACACATTCACCTCAATTAAATGCATAAAAAGAGGTTATGGAAGCTTTTTCTTGCATAGGAACCAGTCAACACATTCGTAGCCTTGTTGGGCGGCTTCCTGCAAACGTTTCTCAGCCTCTTCTTGGGTTGTTGGCGCTGGCACTATCACTGGGTCGCCGGGTCTCCAGTTAGCTGGCAAAGCCACCTTATATTTGTCGGCTGTTTGCAAGGCGTCGATTAGCCTCAAAATCTCGTCCATGTTTCTTCCAACATTTAACGGATAGTATATCATTGCTCGAAGCTTCATTTCCGGGTCTATTACGAAGACGCAGCGGACAGCCGCCGTTGTGCTTTGTTTGGGGTGTATCATGCCAAATAGGTTTGCAACTTTCATGTCCAAGTCGGCGATTACTGGGAAGGGTATGGTTATGCCAAACTTCTCCTTGATTGTTCTGACCCATGCAATGTGGGAGTAGACGCTGTCAATGCTCAAGCCTATAAGCTGGACGTTGCGTTTGGCAAGTTCCGGATAGATTTGGGCGAAAGCCACAAACTCTGTTGTGCAAACAGGTGTAAAGTCGGCTGGATGCGAGAAAAGTATGACCCATTTCCCCTTGAAGTCTGAAAGCCTAATCTTGCCGTGAGTTGTCACTGCCTCAAAGTCTGGAACAAATTCGCCGAGGCTTAAAAGTGGCTTTTTCTCCTCTTCAACTTTTTCCATTTTCTACTTCCTCCTTGATTTTCGCACACCACAATCCTTTTATCTTCCAAAGCATATATGCTTTTCGTACAAAATTCGGCTAAAATCGTACAAAGTGGTGCGAAAATGGTAAAGAAGAATGCGGAAATAGACGAAGTCGACCAGAAAATCCTTAAGCTTCTACAAGAGGATGCGAGGCTTCCATTTTTGGAGATAGCGCAAAAACTTAGGCTAAGCGAGTCTACAATCCGCAAGAGGGTTCAATCCCTCAAAGAAAGGGGCGTGATAAAAAGGTTCACAATCGAGATAGACCCAGCGAAGATAAGCTTAAACACGGTTGCGATTGTAGGCATAGACGTGGACCCGCCGAAACTTTTGGAGGTTGCCCAAAAACTCTGCGAGTTCAAGGAAATCCGCTGTGTGGCAACATCAACAGGCGACCACATGATAATGACTGAAATCTGGACAAAAGACGGCCGGGAGCTCACGAGGCTTATATCCGAAAAAATCGGGCCAATAGAGGGCGTCAGGAAAATCTGCCCAGCAATAATTCTTGAGAAACTTAAAGGCTAGCGTTGGAGCGAAAGCGTTTGAGCACCCATGGTCATCACCATGCCCACCACGTTGAGGAGTTTAAGCGCAGATTTTGGATTTCGCTCGTTTTGACTGTGCCGATTCTGCTTCTTTCCGAAATGATTCAGATGTGGCTTGGCCTAGAGTGGCTTAAAATCCCGTTTCAAAGGGAGATTCTTTCACTTTTATCGCTTGTGGTCTACGTTTATGGCGGCTGGCCCTTCCTCAAAGGCTTGGCGGACGAGGTTAAGGCCAAACAGCCGGGCATGATGACGCTTATCGGCGCGGCTATTTCCGTGGCCATGTTCTACTCGCTTGGAACAGTCTTCGCCTTCAGCGGAAAAGACTTCTACTGGGAGTTTGCAACATTAATCGATGTCATGCTTTTGGGCCACTGGGTTGAAGCCAAAAGCGTCATTGGCGCTTCCATGGCTTTGGAGGAGCTTGTCCGCATAATGCCCACTACAGCCCACCTAATCAAAAACGGCGAAATCATAGACGTGCCAGTTGCCCAACTGCGGAAAGGCGACGTTGTGCTGGTTCGACCCGGCGAGAAAATTCCGTCCGACGGCGTTGTCGTCGAAGGCGAGTCTTCGGTTAATGAAGCTTTGTTAACCGGTGAATCAAAACCGGTAAGCAAAACCGTCGGCGACAGAGTGGTGGGCGGCGCTATAAACGGTGAAGGCATGTTAAAGGTGCATGTTGAGCGAACAGGCGAAGAAACCTATCTGGCGCAGGTCATAAAGCTTGTTAGACAAGCTCAAGAAAGCCGTTCCCGGACGCAGGACTTGGCGAATAGGGCTGCGGCTCTGCTCTTTTATGTGGCTCTTGCCGCTGGAATAACCGCCTTTATAACATGGAGTTTTCTGGCTGGTTCAGATGTGGCTCTTGAAAGGGCTGTAACCGTGCTTGTTATTGCTTGTCCCCATGCACTTGGTTTAGCGATACCGCTTGTCGTGGCGATTTCCACATCGATAACTGCGAAAAACGGTATCCTCATAAGGGATAGACGCGCCTTCGAAATGGTTAAAGACGTAGACGCCGTAGCCTTCGATAAAACTGGCACTTTGACCGTTGGCAGATTCGGTGTAACCGACACGGTCGCCTATATGCCAGAACACAGGTTTTTAGGTTTAGCAGCCGCCGTCGAGCTTAACTCAGAACATGTAATTGCGAAAGCCATAGTGGAATATGCTAAAAGCAAGGAAGTTCGAATACCTCAAGCCAAAGATTTTAAAGCCTTGCCTGGGCGTGGCGCCTATGGAAAGATTGGGAAAAGCGAAGTTTACATGGGAAGCTTAAACCTCCTAGACGAATTGGGAATAAGCGTCAGCGACCCGAAAATAGTTGAGCTGCAAAAGCAAGGCAAGACCGTTATCTTTGTGGTTGTTGACGGCAAGCTTGCTGGCGCCCTAGCGTTGGCTGACATGATTAGGAAAGAATCCTACGAGGCTGTTAGAGAGCTTAAAAAGAGAGGCATCAAAGTTTACATGCTCACCGGCGACTCAGAAGATGTTGCCAATTGGGTTGCCAAAGAACTAGGCATAGACAGCTACTTCGCCAGAGTTTTACCGGACAAAAAAGCGGAAAAAATAAAGCTGCTAAAGGACGAGGGTTACCGTGTTGCCATGGTTGGCGATGGCGTAAACGACGCTCCGGCGCTGGTTACGGCGGATGTGGGCATAGCCATAGGCGCCGGAACGGACGTGGCAATTGAAAGCGCCGACGTAATCCTTGTCCGAAACGACCCCCGCGACGTGGTTAAAACCATAGACATTTCCAGAAAAACCTACGCTAAGATGGTTCAAAACCTATGGTGGGCAGCCGGCTACAACACTGTGACAATACCTCTGGCAGCTGGTGTGCTGGCAGGCTACGGCGTAAGCTTACCACCAGCCGTCGGCGCAATAATAATGTCCCTAAGCACCATAATAGTTGCCTTAAACAGTCAAACCTTAAGGAAATATGAGCCGGAGTGGGTGAAGGTGGAAATGGAGAAAAAACGCTTGGTCACAGATCCGGTTTGCGGCATGAAAATAGATCCGGATACAGCCTACAGCAAAATTGAACACGAGGGACGAACCATATACTTCTGTTCGCGGATATGCGAGGAAGAGTTTAGGAGAAACCCGAAGAAATACATGAAAAAGCCGACGCCTTAGGGGAAAACCTTAACTCGCGTCGGTCACTGCAATTTCATCAGTGTTAGCTAGTCTTGGGAAGGCTGGCTGAACTTAAGCTTGCCATGGGCACATCCATGTTCTTAGTAGCCTTCATATTCGCCCTTTTCCTTTCAGCAATCATGTTCATTTTCCAAGTTAGCCTCATATACGCGGTGATAGGCACAATCCTATTCATACTCATCCAATACCTTGTAGGCCCAGCAATCGTGGCTAGCTCCACAAGGCTCCGCTATCTGGAGAAGGGTGAAAACCCATGGCTTGAAGAAACCGTTAAAGAGCTGGCTGAAAAGGCTGGGCTGCCCATGCCACGGCTCGCCATAGTGCCAGACGAGACGCCTAACGCCTTCGTGTTCGGCAGAACAGCCAAAGACGCCACGCTGGCGGTTCATGAAGGCCTCTTGAAAAAGCTTAACAAGGATGAGATTAGAGGCGTAATAGGCCATGAGCTGGGCCACATAAAACACAGAGATTTCATAGTTATGACGGCGCTTTCCGCGCTGCCGCTTCTCGCTTACATAATCGCCAGAGCCACGTGGGAGGCTGGAAGATGGGCACCGGCGTCGAGAAAGAGGGAGGAAGGAAGCAGCATTAAAGCGGCTTTTTTCGCCGCGGCAATAATTTCCTACATAGTCTACATCATTTCGCTTTTGTGTGTGAGAGGGTTGAGCCGTCTCCGCGAACATTACGCGGACGCCTACTCCGCCTACCTAACCGGCTCGCCTCGAAGTCTCCAAAGTGCTTTGGCAAAAATCACTTATGGCTTGTCCCTTTCGCCTAAACCGCCCTCTGGAGCTAGACCCTTTTACATTGGCGACCCGGCGATGGCTAAGCTGGAAATTTCCTCAATAATGGAGAAGAAGGCGGAATACGACTTGGACAAGGACGGCGTTTTAGACGAGAGGGAGCTTGAACTAGCCATGGAAAAGGAAGCCCAATCCACATGGACAAAAATCAACACGTGGTTCTCCACTCACCCGCCAACATTCAAACGCATACTGCTGCTACGTGAAATAGAGATGGAGATGGAAAGTGGAAAATACACAGTTGACCGCATATACGAAAGGATCTAGCGGCACCTCCGAAGACATTCGGCAACAAAGTTGAGTAAAGCCGCAGTTTCATTGTTTTGTAGGCTTAGTTGAAATATTCCATCCGCCCAGTTCTCCGCCATTTTCAATAGGCTGTTTTCCAACTCCCTCTTAACGTAGACAACTCCACACGTAGCCTCGGGTTTCCAACGTTTCAGCATAGCAAACGAGGCAACCGCCGTTTTAAGCCTTGAAGAATCCAACTCCACCTTAGCATCAAAAACAACCATGGGGTCAACAAGCACGCCTTCCTGTGTGCCTATTGAAACATCAAATTCCATGGCATACTCCTCGCCCTCTTCACGCCAAACCAAGCATTTTTCAGCCCAAAAGATTTCCAGAGGCTTTTCTATGCGGATTTTTGCCTTTAAAAGGCGGTAAACATACTCTTCGAAGGCGTAAGCCCTAAACTTACCGAAAAACTGCGCCGCGCCGACTTCCGTCTTATTCGCCATTATCGTTTCATTGAACTTTAAGAAGTCGTTTAAGGCGAGGGTTTCCGTCCACCTTTCATATTGGGCTTTAAGCGTTTTGCCAAGGGCCCGCTTTTTCCCGTTTTCGCTCCTGCACAGCTCGTTTATGTAATCTATGGCTTTCTTTTTCCTTGCCATAAACACCTCCAAAAGTGTTTTATCACAAGCCAAATTTATTACCTTCGTGGTCTTAAGCGCAAAGGGTGTCCAAAATGAGGGTTAAGCTTCTCCGTTATACGGCGGACCCGGAGCTCCTTTGTGGAGCCGCAGCCCTAACCTCGTCTAAAAGTGGATATCCCTCCGAAATGCTTGAAAAAATGGATTTGGAAAAGGCTAGGCAGATTGTTAAGCGGGTTACTGGCTACGGGCACATGTCTGTTATTGAGCATGCCTCCTTCACATTCAGCATTGAGGATATTTCGAGGGCTATGACCCACCAGCTTGTGCGCCACCGCATCGCCTCCTACACGCAGCAGAGCCAACGCTACGTCAAATATGACACTTTGAAGAGCTACGTGGTTCCGCCTTCCATAAACGCCAATCCAGAAGCCAAAAAACTGTTTAACGAAACCATAGAACGCATTTCAGAAACCTACAACAAGCTACTGGAGATAGGCGTCCCAAAAGAGGATGCACGCTACATTCTCCCAAACGCGGCGAAAACCAACATTGTCGTAACCATGAACGCACGGGAGCTCCGCCACTTCTTCAACCTACGCTGCTGCATGCGCTCCCAATGGGAGCTCCGCGAAGTGGCCATAGAAATGCTCCGCCAAGTGAAAAAGGTTGCACCCTCACTTTTTGAAAACGCCGGACCCACATGTGTGGAGTTCGGCTACTGTCCAGAAGGCAAAATGAAGCCGCCAGAATGCAACATTGAAGAGATTAAAAAGCAGTTCAAAAGCCTCTGAGCGTAAACCTTTTTGAAAGCTCGGTTTAAGGCTTACGCCATAACAACCAAATACTGGAGGCCGGGCGAAAACTACCTACAAGAAATAGTTAAAAGCGTCGCAGGAAAAATCAGAGACGGCGATTTTCTCGTCGTTTC
>JAWBRY010000022.1:6696-15787 GCA_038843545.1 Bathyarchaeia archaeon
TATTTCCGTGGCGCTTGGCAACATTGTGGACGAAAACAAGGCGCAGCCAAGCCTAACCGCCAAAATCATCGCCAAACTATGGATGCCGGTGGTTTGGGGCTACATTCTTGGACCCCTATGCTATTTACGGCCAAAACTTATAAAACAACTCCGAAGCTACCCGCAAGACGCTGGAAGCCGCCACAAGCAAGTCGCCCTTCAACATGCTGGTTTAATGCAAGCCCTAATGTTCGGCTCAGAAGGAGGCATAGATGGAACAAACCTTCCATACGCGTATGTTTGCCTGCCTCTGAAAAACGCCCAAAAAATAGCAGAAGAAATCCGCAGAGAAATCCTTAAAATGTTCGGGAAGAAAATCTGCGTCATAATCGCTGACACAGACAAAACATACTCTTTCAGAAACTTCCACTTTACTCCAAGACCAAAACCAATCAGGGGAATCACCAGTCTCGGAGGCTTTATAGCCTATGTTGTTGGACGGATGCTGAAGCTTAAGAGAAGGGCCACACCCATAGCGGTGGCAGGGCGCTCACTATCAGTCGAAGAAGCCTTGACAATCGCGGAAATTGCAAACCGCGCTAGAGGCTTTGGCGCCGGCAGAACAGTCTGGGAAATGGCTGAACACTTCGGAGTCGGCTCTGCTGAAGTAAGTTGGGAAATGCTTGAAGCAATGAAACACAAGCCAATAGTGATAGTGCGCAAGGCTGTTTCGGCAAATGTTTTATAGTGCTTTGCCAATTATTCCCTTGAGTTGTTGAAGTTTGGAGTTCTGCAAAGTAAAAGAGGTTGAACCCGAAGAAATCGATTCGCTAATAAACCTTTGTGTTCCACCGGAACACCGCAGTTTCCCATCCATCGTTGAGGGCATGAAAGCCAAAGAAAATTGGGCGAGAAAATGCATCGAAATTTTTGGCGGAGTGGCGAAAATAGCCTATCTAAACGGCTCTCCAGCAGGCTTAATTCAGTACCAGCCAAAAGTTGAGGAGAAAATCTTGGAAATAACATGCATTTTTGTTCCAGAACGGGGGAATCAGCGGCGAGGCTTGGGAAAAGCCCTCTTAAACGCTTTAATGAAAGATGCCAACCAGCCAAAACCATATTTTGGCGATGCACCGCCCCTAGCTTTGGTTACATGGGCCTTCAGCATACCAGGCTATTACCCTCAGAACATGTTTTACCAAAAAATGGGTTTCAGAAGAGTCTTCGAAAACAACCCCTTCCTCCTCTACTATCCATTGAGGGAGGGTTATGTCTACCATCCGAGGGAGAGAAAATTCACCCCGCAACCGGAAGATAAAGGCAGGGCGCTAATATTTTACGACCCATCCTGCCCCTTCTGCACGTACTTCACAGAGCAAATAAAATTGGCGATAAACGAGGCGGCGCCAAACCTTCCCACGCGTGTCATAAACATGTTCGAGGAACGGGAGGAGGTGGAGAAACGGGGGCAAGTTCCAATATGCGCCGTCAACGGGAAACCCATCACCATCTTCTTGAATAGGGAGAACTTCCGGAAAGAGGTTAAAGCGGCGTTGGCAGAGGGCTAAAAGCGTATATAACATCAAGCCAGTGGGGGCTTATACAGCCTCAAATAATCCGTGGCGGATGGGAAAACGGCCTTAACCCTTTCGAAGCGTTTTCTAGCATTTATGCTGTGCTCAAGCATGGTGAAGGCGCGGGGTGTGCTGAACCTTTCGATTTGGCCATTTTCCCGTCGTCTCCCAACCTTAATGCAGTCGTCAACTATGCAGTTTAACACGCATGCTCCACAGTAAATGCAAAGTTCCTCTATTATGCCAACTTCGCCGCTGCTCTTCCAGTAAAGGGCGTTTGTGGGGCAAACCTTAATGCAAAGCTTACACTCCACACCCTTGCATGTTCGTTTGTCGATGGTGATTTTCCCGTCAACAAAAAATTCCTTAACGCCTAAAGGCGCCAGCAGTTCTACTCGCCGTTTGCGCCTTTCTTTCTCGCTTGCTTCAACAAGCAAACTGAAAATGTCCGCTGATGCGGTTCCATTGAGCTTCGTCTTCCGCCCCATCCAACCATATAGCTAGCTCTCAGACATTTAATGTATAATTTTTAGGATTTATTTTAATTGCTCACTCAGAATCAACAATCCGGTGAGTCAAGTTGTGATTTTAAAGCGTTGTTGGCGTTCAGTCCGAAAGATTCTTATTTTAAAAACGTGTTTTGCAGGTTGGCGATGGAAATGTGCGAGTTTAAAGTGTTCTTGAACGGGAGAGAAGTTTGGAATGACGTTGTTTATGCTAAGGTTGAAGATGGAAAGTTGATATTGAGGAACGTGGCCGGCCAGTTAAAGGAGTTTAAAAATTGCAAAATTGTCGAGGTAGACGTGAACGCTACAAAGCTTGTTTTAGCCGGCTCCTAGATGAGCGCGGCGAGAAAACCGAAAGCTAAGCCTAGCGAAATCGGAATGGGCAGTCCGGGAAAGACTCCCATCCGCTCTAACGTTTTGAAGGCCAAAAGGCAGCCGAGCAAAACCCCAACCATGGAGGCCGCACATGACGAAACGCCAAAATAAAGAAGCATGTGCCCCACAAGCATTGAATAGAAGGTTAAATCACCCAAACCCATTTGTAGATCTTTAAAAGAGAAACTTAAACCTCTAAGCTTCTCAAGCCCTGCGTGGGCTATTTTGCCAACGGGTCCCCGGTAAACTGCAAATGCGTCATAGATGGACAAAAAACAGAGAATGAGCACGGCGCTCAAGGTTTGGATGCAAGCCCCTAAAAGGGTTCCCAAACTTCCCCCAAGCAGCACTACGATGAAGTCGCCGAGCCTACTTTTTGTTCCAAGAATTACGTAGCCAACCGCAAAACTTGTCGCCGCAGACACGGCAACTATTAATTCAAGGGGTAGGGGGACAAAGACAAGGGAAAAGGCATAGATATACACCATTGAAAGGAGGAAGGTTGCCGAAGTCAAGGCGAAACCCGTAACCAGAACTATAAGCCTATAGTTTCTCTTCTTTAAGAGGAGAAATATGATGAAGGCGCCGAAGCCTACCAAGGCAACAAAATATATGGCGTTGCCTAAAGACCCTACTGGGCTTTCTGGGAATGGTGTGACACTGTAAAGCTCCATCGCCGACGTCATGAGGAGGCAAGCGCACCCCACACTGAAGAGCAAGCTGACAACGATGGGGGTTAGGTGAATGAGGCCCGCCTTAAAGCCTTGGCTCAAACGTTTCACCGTATATGGTTGATGCTTGTCTGAACCTTTGAGTAGCATCTGTTACAGAATAAGGTTTCCTTTCTATCCGTATCGAATATGGAATTAGAAAAGTACATAACACAAAATGGGTTGGCGCAGTGTTCCAAACCAAAAGTGTGGCCGAGCTCGTGGACAGCCTCCTTGGTGGCTCTTTCAACAAAAACCTCAAAGTTTGGGTGTTTCCCGTAAAACTCCGGCCTAAGTCTCCACAGGGATATGAGGGCAGCCTTTCCGGGGCACTCAGCCTCTCCAAAGACGAAGTTTAATCCTGCAACGTAAATGTCCACATCGACAACGCCTAAAACACGACTAAAAGCCACCGTTTTATGTGCATAGTCCTTGATTAAACCAAGGATTATGTCTGAACGGTACTGTCCCCGGAGTTTGTTAAAGGCTTGGGGAGGCAAGGCCAAAGTTTCAGTGGCTAAGGCGCACTCTAGTTCTGGAAAAGTCATATTCAAGTTTTCCAGAAGTCTCTCCAAAACATTTAGGGGAGGTTCCCCAACCCTTAAAATTCCAATTTTCATCGCTGTGCTAAACCTCAAAGGTGTCTCCGGGCTTAGGCGCCACAGCCTCCAGCCCCATCTCCTTCTCCACCCATTTCGCCAGAAGTTCACAGTTTCCTTCAGCGCCGTGAATCACGTAAATCTTCGCTTTGCCGTCAATTCTGCGGATGGCTTCTCTAAGCTCCTTCGCACCACAGTGGGAGGAGAAATCAAAGTGTTTAACTGTTGCCTTAACCTTTCTAGGCTTGCCGTCAATTATGCATACACCCTTCTCTAAAAGTTCTCTGCCCGGCGTTCCGGGAATCTGATAGCTAACGAGGAATATGGCGTTTTGGGGTTTTCTCCCGATCTTGGAAACGTAGAAGGATGCGGGGCCGCCCTTAAGCATGCCAGCGGGCGAAATTATCACGCATGGCGTTTTCGTTGCTCTTCTGCGGTCCCTCCACCCCTCCACCCAGTTGACGGAGTGAATGGCGTCCATAAACAGTTTGGGGTCTCTCAAAAACTTTTGGTGGTTCATCATCAGTCGGCTGGCTTCCCGCGCCATCCCGTCAAGGTACACTGTGTATTCAAAATGGTGGGCGGCTAGGATGCAGGCGATCTCTTGGGCTCTGCCAATGCTGAAAGCTGGCACAAGGACTGTTCCACCCTTTTCCACGATCTCTGTAACTTCTTCAACGAAGCTTTTCTCAAGTTCAAGGCGGTTTGGATGATCCTCGTTAGCGTATGTGCTTTCAATTATGACGGCGTCTAGATCCCCGTAGTCCATTTTTGCGCCTTCTAAAAGTCTTGTGTCAATTAGGTTGAAGTCGCCAGTATATAGGAGTCTCCTACCCTCCGCCTCCAGGAGCACTTGAACGCTTCCCGGAATGTGTCCGGCATTGTGGAACTCGAAGGTTAAGTCGCCGATTGTTTCCTTAACGCCGAAATCCAAGTGTTTAATGTTCCTCATCATGGTTCGAAGTTCCAGATACTCGTATGGAAGATAGTAGCTTGAAAGGTGAATGAAATCTGAAATCAACAGTTGAGTTAACTTCGCCGTAAGTTTGTTTGTGTAGACGGGCTTCTTTCCATGAATGAAGAATACGGGTATCGCTCCTGAATGGTCAAGGTGGCTGTGCCCCAAAATTATGGCGTCTACCTCCCTTGGTGGAACGTGGATTGGGAATCCCGGCTCATGGTTTAGCATGACACCGTAGTCTAGCAGAACCTGTGTCTTCGAAGTTTTCACAGCTATGGCCGCTCTGCCAACCTCATGGGTTGCTCCGAGAAACCTTATCTGCAAGGGGCCCATTTTCGCTTCAACCATTTAACGCAGTAAACATTCACACTGCTATTTTAAAAATGTATTGACTTTTCAGCATGGAACACCTTCACAAAACACCTTTTAATGGCTTTCAAAATATCATCTAGGTCCGTGGAGGCTTGAATTTCGGTGTAAACCGTCCAAAGCTCTTCTATTCTGTGGGCATCGCTTCCAGCCACGCCCGGCAAACCCATCGCCCTGGCAAGCTTCTCAGCTAACAAGTTAAGTTGGCGGGGGCAGCTTCCATTTAGAACTTCAACAGCGTCTATTGGATACTTTCTTGCAGAATCGCCTAGACCATAAATTCTGTAGGGGTGGGCGGCAACCACCAAGCCTCCCCTATCATGGGCGAAGTCTATAACGTCTTCAATAGTCCAGGATTGTGAGGGCTCCTCTGCCACGCCTAAAATAATTATGTCACCCTCAACAGTGCTCACTTCAATGCCCGGAATTATCAGTATGTCATTGTATGGGGAAGCCAGCTCCCGCACCTTAAAATAGCCCCTCACAGTGTTGTGGTCCGTCACGGCGACAGCCTTAATGAAGGGGTGAATCACAAGCATGTCCACAAGCTTTTTCGGCGAAATAGAGGCATCCGACGAGAAAGACGTATGAACGTGTAGATCAGCCCTAATCAACACGACCCCTTCCTTTCCAGCCCCTTTACAACTTGTGTTAATAAGTCGGCGACAAATTTTTGCCAATCATCTTCAACATCAAAATGCCGGAAAACTATCCCTTTTTCCTGGCAGACTTTCCTGCATGCTTCCAGAACTTTTTCACCCCAAATTTCATGGTCGTTGAGGAAAACCACTGTTTTATAGTTTCTTTGGCTGATGTAATTTGCCGCATGAGCCGCAACATACCCGATTGTTTCCGAATCCGGTGGAAGGGCTGTTTCATGTTGGGAAAGGGGATAAACCTCATCCAATTCTATTGGGACAACGCCGAAGGGGGCTTCATAAAAACAAACGTGAATGTTGGCTGACTCCTCCATCTCCAATCTGCGGAGGATTTTAGCCAGCTTCTTGTAAAGCCCAGATCTATGAAAAGGTTTATTCCTCGTCTGAGGCATGAGGACGAGGATTTCCCCCGCGGGGGCTGTGAAACGCTCTGAAAGCCTAACCCTGTGACGTGCAACCTCTGGACGAGACAAATCTACGGAGCTGAAGAAGAATATACCGCTTGGCTTGACTATTGGGCTATGTTTTTCAATAAAATCCTCATAATTCTTCAACTTTTTCAAGGCTTGCAGAAGTGAAGGATGCCCGTGAGCCCTAACCTCTAAGAGTTCCCAGAGACGCCCCTCCTTAATAGCCTGTTTTACCCGTCTAATTTCAGAAAGACAGGCATAGAGATTATGCTCTGCTAGGAAAACTTGCCTCTCCTTTTTGGGCAATTCGGAAATCTCCCTAGGCGTTTTACTTGAACATTTCGGGCATGTGCATGGAAAGTATTCAAGCTCTTCAAGCCTGGCTGTTCCAGTTTCCGTCATATAGCGGTCTTGTTTGGCGTATATGGCGTATGCCGCTGAGTCGAAAAGGTCGCATCCCAAAGCAACAGCCAAAGCGAACATGAATGGGTGTCCAGCCCCGAACAGGTGGAGAGGCCGCTCGATGGGCAAGTTCATTTTGGCTGTTAAAACCATGTCAACCAAAACATCGAAACGGTAGCTCTCCATAACCTCCGTGGGGCTGCCCAACGCATGGATGTGAAAGGGTAAAGCTCCAATTTCAGACGCTGACCTTGCAACGAGGTCTAGGTAGCGGCCTCCCTGAACAGGCCCCACCCAGAGAACATCATCCCTAGTTTTGATTTTGAATAGTTGCCGAGCCCTCTTCAAGGTTTCTTCTACTGTTTGCTCTGTGTGTCTTCTCGTGGCTTTCCAGCCTGTAGGCCAATCCAGTATTGTGGCTATGTACGTGTCTATCTGCTCCTGATAAAAAACAATCTCTTCAGGAGTTGTTTCCACGTCGCCATAAACAAGTATTTGGTAGGCTCCAGAATCAGTCATCACAACACCCTTAAAGCCTAGAAACCCATGCACCCCAATCTTCACGGGTTCGTCTTTGAAACGCTTCTTTAAAATGTAGGCGTTTGTTATAAGCGCTTCGAAACCGAATTCTTCGCGAATCCTCTTTGGATGGATGGGTTGCACAGCTGGATTCACAACGGGGAATAGAAGCGGAGTCTCAACTAAACCGCTTTTGGTACGCAGCCTTCCAATCCTCGCCAGCAGATCTCTGTCTCTTACCTCGAAGCTCATTGTGAAGCCTAGACAAAATCAGTTAAACGAGTTTATAAAATGTGAACTGCAAGCTTAATTACTTCGACGAGCTTCTAGAAGTGTGAGGAAAAACTATGCCATTATCGATCCAGATTGATGAGAAGCCAAAACTTAATAACCCTGTGTTGATTGAGGGGCTTCCCGGAATAGGCTTCGTAGCCAACGTTGTGGCTTTGCACTTAATTCATGAGTTAAAAGCCAAACGCTTCGCAAAAATTTTCTCCGCATCCTTCCAAGATTTGGCTGTCACAACACAAACAGGAGAACCCCGTTCACCAATAAACGAGCTATACTATTACAAGAGTACAGGTGAAGGTCGAGATTTAATTATATGGTACGGAAACACTCAAGCTCTTACAACTTTTGGGCAATACGAGCTTTGTGGGCGCATACTTGACATTGCCAAGGAGCTTGGATGCCGCTTCCTCATAACCGTGGGCGGCTTCAAGCAGGAGGAAATTAAAAGGGTTCCAGAAATTTACTGTGCAGCATCAGATCCAGAAACATTAAAGGAGGCTTTGACGAGCCTTGGCGCCAAAATAATGGTTGGAAACATTTTCGGCGTAGCCGGCATCCTAATAGGGCTTGGCGCCTTGAGGGGCTTTAGAGGCTTCTCGATTCTTGTTGAAACATTGGGTACATATCCGGATGCAAACGCCGCGCGTTACGCCCTTTCAGCCCTGAACAAGTACTTGGGTTTAAACGTTGATCTTTCAAGACTGGACGGTGCGGCTGACAAAACTGCCAAAATTTTGGAGTCCTTCGGCTGGGTTAAACCAGTCAAGGAGGAAGAAAAGAAGAGTGAGGAATTCCGTTGGTTTGTTTAGCCTCTGGTTTCACTAATAAACTGTTCGTAGACTTTCTGCACCCTCTCAGCAGCCGGACCTGAACCCTCAACAACACCCTTCTCGGTTACCTTAATCTTGTCCATAACCCATATGAACCCTTTATCCTCGTAAAGTTTAACCATGGTTGGGAAAACTCTTTCAAGGCGTTCAGCCAAAGCCCTCAAGTCAAAAGGTTTCTCCACACTTAATATTTGGGCGACAACATTTCCATTCAAAAACACCCTATGAAGCTTTTTACCCTCCTCATCCTTTGCGTCTGCTAGACATAAGCTTAGGTTGTCCGGGTTTATGCCCACCAATGTTCCGTTGTACGTTTTGCCGGTGGTGGTTATCACAATAACGCTTTTGTCTACAAGGGCTGAAACCTCCGTGTAAAACCTTCTTTGAGCCGCTGACAAGATTATCCTCCTCTAGCCTAAAGTATGCGGCACCCGTATTTTAGGATTTAAACTACACAAGGGTTATTAGCCATGCCAAGCGAAAATTTAGCCTTGTGGCGAGATAATGACTCATGTTGACAGAGAGCGAGAAGCCCTCTACGCTAGGCTACGCTCGATCGAGTCCGACTTATCCGGCGCTTCTGCAGCCATAAACGACGTTGAGGGCAAACTAGCCCACATTGACAGTGTCATGGCTTCTTTGCCAAGTAGACTCGCAACGATTCGGGGGCGAGGCTACGCCGCCATGGGACACCTTGAAAAGAGCATAGATCTCTTAACCAAGAAGTGGATGGAAGCCTCTCCCACAATCAAGCAAGTCTTCTACAGTAATATTCAACCTTTAACCGCCCAGATTCGCGTGCTCCAGTCTGATGCAAACCGTTTGAGGATGGAGATAAATCGTGGAAGCACAGCGTTCAGCTGGGGTTTGGCAAGCCGCCTTTCAGCGGAAGCTTCAATGTTGAGGG
>JAWBRY010000022.1:15797-16114 GCA_038843545.1 Bathyarchaeia archaeon
CTAGGAGAGTTTCTCGGAAGCATAAGCGCCATAGACAGAGACCTAAAAATTGCGGAGAAAACCATGGAACTTTTCTCTTTCGTTTCTTTTCCGCTTAAACCCGAAGAAAGCCCAGTACTGGCCATCGAAGGAAAAATCATGACGAAAGACAAATGCGAAGGCACGCTATACTTCACGAATCAACGGTTCATTTTCGAAGGAAAACGAGAAGTGGTTCTTGAAAAGAAGCTTTTCATAGCCACCAAAAAGAAGACTGAACGCATAGTGCTAATCGAACAGCCCATAGGCGCCCTACAAGAAATCTCCAAGGGAAGGGT
>JAWBRY010000023.1:0-11820 GCA_038843545.1 Bathyarchaeia archaeon
GGCACACTCGCCAGCGAACTCTACATAGACCCTGTTTCAGCAGTCATAATCCGCGACGCCTTAAGGCGGAAGCCTCCGCTTTTAACCGATTTAAGCCTCCTCCACTTGGTTTGCCACACACCAGACATGGGGCCAGTCCTCAGACCCTCCACAAGGGAACTCGACGGCGTGGCTGTTTTCCTAGAAGAACACCGAGAAGAGTTTATGGTGCCGGTTCCAGACGAATGGGAAGACCGCATAGCCTACGAGCAGTTCTTGGGCGAGGTGAAAACAGCCATGGTTTTGAAGGCTTGGATTGAGGAAGCCAGCGAAGACGAAATAATCGAAAAGTACCGCGTGCAGCCCGGCGATTTGTATCGAACCATTGAAAGCGCCAAGTGGCTGTTGTACGCAACCCACGAGCTTGCAGTCTTATTCAACAACAGGGAAATACCGCCCCTAGCCAGCGAACTCATGGAAAGGGTTGAGAAAGGCGTGAGGAAGGAGCTTCTACCGATAGTCCGCCTAGAAGGTGTTGGCAGAGTGCGAGGCCGCATACTATACAATGCCGGATACAAAACAATAGATGACTTGAAACATGTCCAAATCGAAGACCTAATGAACCTGCCCCTCATAGGGCAAAAACTGGCGAAGAAGATTAAGGAGCAAGTTGGCGGCTTCATCAAAAAAGAGGGGTGGGAAAGAGTCAAAAAAGAAGAGGAGTGGAAACAGAAAGCATTAACCGAATATTAAAACATCATTCTAAAGGTGGCGGGTTCTCGACATTTGCGCTTTAATCTTTTATCCCTCTATTTTTACGTTCTCGCCTCGTTTTTTCCACCATGAGTTCGACCTGCTGCGGGGCGGTTCCGAGATAGTTCCGCGGGTTTAATGCGTCGTTTATCTCTTTTTCGCTTAGTTTTCCCTTTACAACCTCGTTTTCTAACAAAACCCTTTTGAATGGAACTTTTTCTACCTCGCTTTTTATTGTTAGCCTTCTGAGCAGTTCATGGGCTTCCTGTCGGCTTAAGCCCTTCCTTGTTAGGGCTATCATAACGGCTTCCGACATGGCTCTTCCTTGGGTTAGTTCTATGTTTTGGCGCATGCGCTCCTCGTTCACGTAAATGTTTGCCATCACGTTTGTCATTAAGTAGAGCATGTAATCCACGAGGATGCAGGCTTCTGGAATAATGAAACGCTCGGCGGATGACTGGGTTAAGTCGCGTTCATGCCAAGTCACCACGTTCTCAAGTGCGGGGACCACGAGGCTTCTAACTATACGGGCTAGTCCGCAGATGCGTTCACATGTCTCCGGGTTCCGCTTGTGGGGCATGGTGGAGCTTCCAACCTGCTTTTCCGCCTCGAAGGGTTCGGCCAGCTCGCCTATTTCCGGCCGCTGGAGTTCGCGGATTTCCGTGGCGAAGTTTTCTAGGCTTGTGGCAATCAAAGCAAGCAGGCATATTAGTTCGGCGTGGCGGTCTCTCTGCACGATTTGGGTGGAAATGTCCGCTGCCTTTAAGCCAAGCCTCTGCATGACAAGTTCTTGGATTTCCATGGCGTGCTCGCCTAAACCCGCATGTGTGCCGACGGCTCCGCTCATTTTGCCGACAAGCACGCGTTCGCGGCATTGCCTAAGCCTTTCGATGTGGCGGGAGATTTCCCTCATCCAAACCGCAAACTTGAAGCCCAAGGTTATGGGTAGGGCGTGCTGTCCATGAGTTCGACCCATCATTAACGTGTCCTTGTAGCGTAGGGCTTTCTCCATCAAAACCTTTTCAAAATCGTTTAGCCGCCGCTCAATTATTTCCAAAGCCTCTTTCAGTTGGAGAGCGGTTGCCGTGTCCACAATATCATAGCTTGTAGCCCCCAAGTGCACGTAAGCCCCGCTTGGGCCGCAAGCTTCTGCCAATGCCCTTACAAGCGCCATAACGTCATGCTTAATCTCACGTTCAATCTCTTTTATGCGCGCAAGCTTCACGTGTTTAAGGGACGCCGCCGCCACAATTCGTTCAGCGTCTTCCCGTTGTATGTTGCCAACCTCAGCATGCGCCCAAGCTAAGGCTGCCTCCACGTCCAACATTTTTTGGACACGGTTTTCCTCCTCGAAGATCCTTCTCATTTCAGGCGTGCCATAACGCCCAGTGTCAATGGGAAGAACTGGCAAACGCTTTCCCTCTCCTAGAAGATAGGAGGGTTAGGGATTAATGCTTTTCCAGTTCCCGTACAACTTGTTCCAATAGTCTGATGTCTGGGATTATGTAGGCATTCCAGCTTGAAAGCCTAATAACACCGTTCACGTTTTTATCAATTAAGACTGCGTTCATTTGGGCAAGCACTGCACCAACCAAATCCTCAAAAAGGCTGTCACCCACATGAACAGCCTCGTAAGGCTCAATATTAAACCTTGAAAGGGCTTTTTCAAAAATTTCCGGTTTGGGCTTTGAAACTCCAACCTCATCCGCGTAAAAATGTTCATCGATAAACCTTGCCAAACCTGCCCTTTCAAGCAGAATCCTATTGACTTTTCCAGGCCAAAAAACCACGTTGCCAACAACTATAGCCGTAAATCCCATCTCCTTCATGCGGCTGACGGATTCCAACGCGCCGTCCCCCCCTCCCAAAGGTAACGTCTAGGCATGCCCTTTAACGCAACATTCAAAACTGCTCTCTCAATGGTTTCCGGTTTTGCGCCAAGAAAATCCGCCATAATTTTTAGGGCTGCTGGCACTATCTCGGAGTCGCTGAACCCGCCCGCTCTCCTAATGGCTCTAACTTTTCCGTATCCTTCCATGAGCTTATCCTCTAGGACACGGGGCCTTTCCATAAGAAGTTTTGAAAGCTCCAAGGCGATGTCTCGATAAAAAGCCCTCACGGACAACAACGTGTCCCAAACATCAAAACTTACAAGTTTAAGCTTTCCCCCATGCAATGGCTCTCCCCTCCTCGGGGCTGTCTAGTTTAAATGGTTTGAATGCAAAATATGTTGTGGCGTGCATTTAAAGGCGATGGCATGAAGGCAATTGCAGCGGTTCTAGACAAGAAGGGGGGAAACGCTGTTCCAAAAATAGCTTCAATGCTCAGTGTTCTGGGATGTAGAGGCGCCGATGCCTATTGCGTTGCAACCCCAAACGGCACAGCCATAAACGTCTCCTTGGAAACGTTTCCCCGGGAGCTTAAGGCTTCAACAGCCCTGGGACAGGTTTTCATAAAAGTACTGGCTGGAGATAAACCCAAATTAACGACGCTTGAAAATTCAGCTTTCCTCTTTGATGGGAGAATCTACAATCCTTCAATGGAATGTTTGGACGCTTTCACTGCACGAAGCCTTCAAGCTGGCTGTGATGTTCTAGCCTTGGCTGAAGCTTTAATCAAAGAGTTTGACGGATGCTTCGCCTTTGCCATAGCCGAAGAAGAAACGCTTGTAGTCGGCAGAGACGCGTTGGGCCTATATCCCCTCTACTATGGAGAAACCAGCGACCTTTTCGCCGTTGCATCCGAATGTAAAGTCCTCTGGAAAATGGGCGTAGATGAGGTGAAAACCCTTTCACCCGGACACTTATTAATTGTGAATGGTAGCGGTTTCCAAACTAGGCGAGTTAAGTCTCCCGAAAGTCATGTCAAGCCATGGTTCCCGGGAGAGGCTGTCGAAGAGCTTCAAAGTTTATTATTGCAGTCAGCGTATGAGAGAACAGCAAGCCTGGATAGGGTGGCAGTGGCCTTTTCCGGAGGGTTGGACAGCAGCCTAGCAGCCCTCTTAGTCCAAAAAGCAGGGGTTGAAGTGCACTTAATCCATGTAAGTCTTGAAAATCAACGTGAAACATTTCAAGCTCAAGAAGCTGCCCGCCTACTAGGCTTGCCTTTCCACAAGTTTCTGTATCGCGTTGAAGACGTGGAGCGGGTTCTCCCCGAAGTCTTGTGGTGTGTTGAAAGTGCAGACCCGCTTAAAACAAGCATAGCCATACCTCTTTTTTGGGCGGCTGAAAAAGCCGCTGAGCTTGGTTTTAAGGTTCTGTTGGCTGGCCATGGGGCGGATGAGCTTTTCGGAGGTTACCGGCGTTATTTAGCTCTCTATGCGCGGTTCGGTGAGAGCGTTGCCCAGGAGGCCGTAACCTTCGACATCATGAGGATGCATGATGAAAACTTTGAAAGGGACTTTAAAGTCTGCGTTTTCCATAACGTGGAGCTCCGTTTGCCCTTCGCCTCCTACCCCATTGTAGAGTTCGCCCTAAGCTTACCGCTAAACCTTAAAATAGCCTCTAAGGAGGATTTTCTCCGTAAGTTTGTGCTTAGGAAAACAGCAGAAAAGCTTGGATTGCCCAAACAAATAGTTTACAAGCCTAAAAGGGCAATGCAATATGCTACGGGAGTGGATAAGGCTCTTAGAATGTTGGCGAGAAAGCGAAATCTACCCTTAAAACAATACCTTGCGGAAATATTTCAAGGCTTATGGTAATAGGGTTTAGAGAATAAGAGGAAAGGATATAGATGCTGTCACTCGATTACTTGTATGGCTCCTTCTGGACATTGGGCTTCGCATGCCCTACAAACAAGGCATTCTTCCACTCTAACGGGGACGGATTTCCCCTCCTTTATTTCGTAGACGCCTACAGGACACGTGTCCACACATGTTCCGCAGCCAGTGCATTTGTCATTGTCAACCATTATTTTTACCAATTTTCCTCCTCCCATTTTTCAGCTAGATTTCATCAAGTCATGAGGGTTGGATAAAAACCTTTAGGTCTGCTAATTGGCTTCTTCACGTAGCCTTAACAGAATTCCATTTATCGTCGTTTCAGCTTTCTCCTTTCTGCGTTGATAGCCTCCAAGAAGTCTTCGATAAGCCTCCAACGTTAATTCGCCTCTCTTGTGGCGGGCTTCTATGCTTCGAATATCCTCCTCAACCTCCTTAACTTCAGTTTCAGCAACCTCCAGCTGATGCATCAAATCCGCGTAGCGTCCGCCAGCAGACCGGATTTTCAGCCTGAGCTCGCTCAAGTTTCGGTCAAGCGTTGCAAGGCGGGTCTCTAAAGTCTTCCTTTGAACCTTATATCTCCGCCTTGGAATCTTTCCCCTGCTCACGGCAACTTCAAGGGACCTCAATTCTGCAATAATCCTCTTTTTCTCCTCGTAGGAGTTGACAAAAGACCTTAAAGTTTCAGCTGTCAGCTTCACAGCCACTGTTGGAACAGCGACCTCCACAGCAACCGTTGGAGCTTTAGGTCTCTTCCAAACTGCTACGATTGCACATGCAAATGTGGCTAGAGCCCAAGCCCATAGAGTGGGACGGAAAGAAAGCCACAGAAAACTGTACGTGTAGGAGGCTTTCACCGTTAAGCTGTCCAACAAAAGCACACCCCGCGTGTGCAGTGTAATTTTTTCTTGGAAAATTTCCCTGACGGTTCCATAGGTAACGTCGGGCGTATTGCTTTCGCAGCTTAGTCCTACTATTCTCGCTCCTTCTGGAAACGTGAAAGTTATCCACGCTTCTTTAATGTAGTATCTGACGTTTTGGAACATTTGGAGGGCAAATTCACTGCTTTTCTCACCTTTCACGATAAGGCTGCTTGGAACCTTATACCTCACAATGAACCTCGCTGCCTCCCCGCTTTTCAAGGCAAGGAGCCGCCCTGCAAACGTAAACTTCACCTTATAGAAACTGCCTGTGGGCTTATCTACCACCGTTGGTTTTTCGCCCTTTCTTCCAAACTCGTCTTCCACAGTCACGTCGGAGGCGTTTGGCAGAAGTGCAACTTCCATGGATGACATCTCTTTGGGCGATCGGTTTTTAATGTAGTAAGCGTCTGAGACCGTTATTTCCCCGTTTGCGTATATGGAGATTTCCCTCTTAAACTCCTCCACGGTGAAAAGCTGTATATCTTCTGTGGTTAAAAGGAAGGTGACGTTTGCCGGTTCATAGGTGAATGGATTCAACATCACATTGGTTGCATAGTTATATGCCGGCACCGTGCCAGAAATGTACTTTGCGTCTGCAGGCAGAACCAGCGAGGCGTTACATGAGGAAACATGCACCGTTAAACTTGGAAAGGCTGGAAAATTAAGCGTGAAAAGGCTTGTGTTGGCCATGTCCTGTGTGAGGAGATTTTGCGAGAGAACAAAATAGACGCTGAAAATCCCGCCCTCCGGCGGCGGGTTAAGGTTTACGCTTACACCATAAAAGCCTAAGCGGCCTCCCAGCGGCACATTAACCAAAACGTTGTATCTTTGCATGGGATTGTTAAGGGGGTGAGCTGTACACCCTAATAGGTGGGCGCCATACTGATGTGGCAAGCCTATTAAGAAATTGCTAGGCGGTGTTCCCGCAACCTTAAGTGTGTCGTTTATTAGGATGGAGCCGTCTTGAAAAACCTCCACCTTATGGTTAACCCACTCTATGGTGAAAGTATTTTCAGCTTTAACGTTCTCCAAGCAGAACATGTTTAAAGCCAAAATTATGGAAAAAGCTATTAGAAATGTGAGTGTCAAAGCTTTCCCTTTCAACATTTTTCCTCCGCTGGCTTAGGCGTCTGGCTTTTTAAATATTTAAAGACATATTTATTTGCTTTTACAGTTTTTGAAAGGGCTTTGAAGCTGCCGGACACCCTTTTAAGTTTGAAAATGAAAACTTTTCTTTGTTTTCCCTCAATGTCAGGCTGTTTTTCCGTTTGAACGGATTCGATGTTAAACTGTCCAAGGAACATGTATCTTCCAGGCGATTTTTTCTCGAAAACGAATATTGGAAAGCCTTTCTCCATCTGCATTTTTAATACAAGGTTCCCCCGCTTCATTTGCTGGTCTCCAAGGCGGCCCTCTCCAGTGTAAAGGAGGTTTTCTCCCTCAAACCTGTCATTGTAGGGGTTTTCAACGCTCTCCTCAGGGGTTTTATTCAAAACCGTTGTCAAGACGACGTGCCTAATTCCAGTTTTTAGGCTTCCACTGTACCTTATGCCCCTCCTTGTGCAAACATTGAAAATCCTTGAGATCTCCGTGTTGCTGAGAATTTCCCCAATTTTCAACAGCATCCCCCAATCTATTAAATGCATGGTTAGGCAACAATTTAAAACACTGCCGACAAATTAGGACTGGATGGCTTAGCCTAAGGAAAGGTTTGCTTTGCCCTACGATCCTGTTAAAAGGCACATAGCCATAGAAAAACTGGTTACGAGGAAGGGTCCAGAGGGACAGGAGCGGAAATACTACCGTATAAGGCCGGCGAGGTGGTATGGCGGAATAGTGACAGCTGACTGTGTGGGGTGCGGTCTGCTCTGCCGCTTCTGCTGGGTTTCAGACGTTGTAATGAGCCGCCCCGCCGGTGTTGGCAGTTTTTACACGCCTAGAAGGGTTGCTGAAAGCCTAATTTCCCTTGCGAAGAAACGAGGCTTAAACCTGCTCAGAATAAGTGGGGGCGAACCCACCATTGGGAGGGAGCACCTGCTTGCAGTTTTAAACAGCCTAAGGGGGAAGGGTTTCCACTTCATTCTTGAAACAAACGGCATACTAATAGCCTATGATGAAGATTATGCTGAAAACCTTGCAAGATACAACTTTGTCCATGTGAGGGTTTCACTTAAGGGATGCAGCGAAGAGGAATTTTCAGCGTTGACAGGCGCCGAACCAGAAGGTTTCAAACTTCAGCTTAAGGCCCTCCAAAATCTCGTGGAGGCTGGAGTGAGTTGCCACCCGTCGGTTATGGCTTCCTTCTCAACCAAAGACAGCTTCAAAAAGCTTGTTGAGAGGCTGGGCCAGATTAGCCCCAAACTCGTGGAGGAAATTGAAATCGAGGAGCTTATCCTATACCCACACGTTGTTCGAAGGCTTCAGAAATTTGGACTGAAGTATTATACGGGTTATGCTCCGGAGGATGTGCCTCCAGAGCGGATTTAAATGAACCCCGCCCGTTTCAGGTAGTAGTCGTCCTCCTTCTTGGGGCCGAAGCTTCTCACACCCTTCTCCCTGAGCTGTTTCCTAAGCTGGGCGGCGTAGTCGCCGCTTATTTCGCCTCGCTTCTCCATGTAGGCTATTATTTCTTCGGCTTGCTCTTGTGTGTCGCAGCGGCGCAGAAAGTCAATGATGTCTGGGTTGTAGTTGGCGAAGGGGTCAACACGGCTTCTCCTTTTCCCATGGGCTGTTTTCTCGCCTTCCTCCGTGTTTATGCGTATGGAGCTTATTGAAACCTTGTTTTCGTCAAGATCCATTTCTCTGGCTAGGTTTGGAAAAAGCTTCTTGAAGGTTTTCTTGTCGAACTCCACATGATTACCTTCAAAGGCTTCCTAATTTCTGAGTGGCGTTTCTCCTATTTAAGCGCGTCCGATGGCTTATGTGTTTAGAATGGTACAAATCTCTGGGCGGGATTTTTTGAGAGTACTTTTTCTAAGCTGCGAATGTCAAGTCCAGAAACAATATCTCCATATATTTCGCATCTTTCCGCTTCCGCATACTCAGCCGGGTTTCTAACAGTTATTTCTGCTTCTATGTTTGACGGCAACTTTACCAGTATGCGGTAAGCCTTCTTCCACCCTCTGCCCTTTGTCATGCTTATCCAGCCTCTTTCCAGTATTTTAACGCCTTTTTGCTCCAGTAAAGCTAAAACTTCATCCGGGTTGTCGTGATAGACATTTATGTCTATGTCGCTTTTGTGATGTATTGTGCCTCGCCAAACGCTGCCCACAAGCACTGGACTGTATTTTTCGAGAGTTTTCATCAACCTTAAGGCTTCCCATCTCATTTGGACAAGGCGTTCTCGGCGCGCGGCGCCCTCGCTTTCTTCAGCTATTTTATCAAGCTCCATCGCCACTTCAAGGTTTGTTGGCAAAATGTTTACTCCCAGAGTTTCAGCAGCCCTCAGCTTTGCTTGTTTATACTCCTTTTCAACTCCCATGTATAGGAGGTTGGCTGCCTCCCTTGCAACTTTTCTACGAAAATCCGCGTTTACAGAGTTTTGTTTGCCCATTTTAACGCTTTATTGCCCGCTCATATAACACAAGTGTTTTTTCGGCTATTTTATCCCATGTAAACTCGTTTAGGACTCGGCGTCTCCCATTCTTGCCGAGCCACTTCTTTTTTTCGGGATTTTCCAAAGCGCTTAAAATGCCCCACGCGATGTCCGCTGGGTCATTGGGGTTTATATGGAAGCCGCATTGCTCCTCGCTGAACGGGATGACTATTTCACGCATTCCGCTTACGCCTGCTGCACCCACAACCACCGGGCGCTCCATGCTCATGGCTTCCAATGTAACTATTCCGAAGGGTTCGTAGAGGCTTGGGAAAACCGCCACGTCGCATGCTGCGTAATGGATTATGCGCTCCTCCTCCGTCAGGAACTGGAAATTAAACTTCACCGAGTCTTGGAGCTTCATCATTCGGACAAGGTTTACAAGGTAGTCTTGTAGGTCGCCTATTCCAACTATGACAAGTTTGGCGTTTGGGATTTTCCGTAGCACATGGGGCATCGCCATCACGAGTTTGTCGACTCCTTTGACGCCCACAAGCCTTCCGATGAACAGTATCATGGGGTCTTCTGGTTTTATGCCGTAAAACTCTCTTAGACGAGCTGTTTGGTCTTGGCTAACCGTTTGGGGGTCGTATTTTTGGGGGTCAACGCCGTTGTAGCAAACCTCTATCTTGTCCTTTGGGAAACCAAGCTTTATCAGCTCGTCTTTCATGGCGTATGAAACCGTGATAATCATGTCGGCGGCTTGGGCTCCGCGGAGCTCGATGTTGCTGACAACCTCTGAGCCGTTTCCAAGGGTTCGCCCCCTCTCCGTGGAGTGGACGTGGAAAACTAGGGGTAAACCCGTCTCCTTCTTGATGGTTATGCCAGCTATAACCGAAAGCCAGTCATGGGCGACTACAATGTCAAACTTAAAGCCTTCCTTAGCGATAAGCTCGTTGACAAGCTTTGCGGCGCTTAAATAATTGTAAACAAGAATTTTCGAGAAGAGCTGGATGCCCCTACCCCACTTCTTAACGTCTTCAGCCACCACGTCCGGCAGCGAATCTGAAATGTCAATGTGGAGTGGTCTATGGATTTCTATGCCCCGCCAAATCTCCCTTGTTGGAAGGCTTCCCTCATCATCGTTCATGGTGAAAACCGTTACGTCATGATCCATTAGGACAAACCTTCTTGTGATTTCAGCTGCGTAGGTCCCTAAACCGCCAACGATTTTCGGCGGGAACTCATAAACAAGCACAGCCATTTTCATGCCGATTCCCAAGCATTGAAAGCTTTTGTAGGCTTATGTCTGCTGGCTTCCTATTTACGTTTTCGGAAAACAGTCCATTATAACTTTTGAAGCCACTCGATTATCTGCTGGTCAAGGCTTTTCCTTTTCCATCTCTTTCGAGTTGTGGACGCTGGGTAGCTGCCTACAGTTTCATAGGCTTTTAAAGCCAGCTTGTCAGCCTCCCCTTTCTTGAATATCCGCCACCGGGTGTTGTGTCTGAAGTTGCTGGGTTGAATCCATTCTGGAGAAAAACTGTCAAGCTCGTTTGGCTTCATGCAGACGCAAACCACGTCCAGTTCACGATGGAGGCTCAGCGGACACGTGAAAACTCTTCCAGCATCCATCCTATTTTCAACACGCACGTCCTCAGCGTTTAAACTTTCATAAATTTTTGGCAGAACATGGATGTTCACGTATTCCACGATGGCGTAGGCTAAGTCTAGGGGGTGCGCCTTACCTAGGGCTTCTTCGGAAAAAGCCCCTTCGTGGACGTGGATGTGGCAGCCGTTTCCGGACCACTTCACGTAGACAGATTCCCTTCCACCTTCGCTTTCGAGAAAGGCGATTATCTGCTTTGCAGCGGCCACCGTTTTCTGCCAGTTTTGGAGTGTGCCGTCAACATCCCATGGGGGTGTGCAGCCCACCACATTTGAAAGTGTATAAACTTCTTTCACGCTGTTTACTGAGTGATATTTGTTGACTGATGCATAAAATGTTCTGACTTGAAAGTTCATCCTCTTCAGAAGTTCCTGCAGGTCGCTTGCTTCGTTAACCGCTAGTGGTTTGCCCCTGAAGTATCTTCGGAAAATCAGCTCGCCCTTCTCGCCTATGCAGTGGATGGCAACCCATCTTCTATTGCAGAAGTCCACTATCTCCCTCTGAACTTCGGGTTTTGAATAGTGTTCACGGGTTAGGTTCTGGCTCTTCAAGCTCCCTCTTCTCCACAGCTTTTTGGATTCTCTCCGTAACCTTTCTTGGTAAGGCTATGTCTTCCCTGCGCTCCTCCACTGGTCCAAGAATGATTAGTCCTTTCCCATGTTGGATGGTTATTTCATGCATTTGGAGGCTGTGGGGTGTCTGCCGCATCTTTTCCACAAGCAAATAGCGCCTCAAAACGCCGTTGCGGACGAAACGCCTAAACCTTATTATGCCGTCTGCTATGTGCTCAACACCCCAGCCAAAGGCCTCTGAAGTAGTTATGGCATACTGCGAAGTCGCCAGAATGGTGAAGTCCCACTTCGCCAAAACCTTCTTCACAAAGTAGGAATGCCTCCTCGCCATAGCCGGCTTATCAAGCCAGAAAGCCGAAAGCGAGTCGATAACTAGACGGGCTCTTCCATAACCCAGAGCCTTCTTCGCCTCAATAACCTTGTTCACAAGCTCCTCAACCGTCAAAGCCTTAATAGTCCACTGATCCTCCGTCCCCATTAAGGCATCAATTAAAATGAGCCTTCCATTCCTTATGGCGCCGTCGAAGTCGAAACCAAACTGTCCAGCCTGTGTTATTATGGATTCCCGGCTTTCCTCTGTTGTTACGTAAATGCACTTGTCCCCTTCAACAACACCTTGAGATATAAAGTGGATACATAATATGGTCTTTCCAGTGCCAGGTTCCCCTGTG
>JAWBRY010000023.1:11830-15536 GCA_038843545.1 Bathyarchaeia archaeon
ACACAAAAACCTCTGGGTATGCCGCCTGCAAGCATTTTGTCAAGGGCTTCCACGCCCGTTGAGAGCCTTTCCACAGGCAAGCCTAACCCTTCAACAGTATTACAAGCTTACATCTTCTATAAGGCGTTTGGGACTGTTAAATTTTAGTTTGCGAAAGCTTGAAAAACCCGAAACCAAAATAAGTTTCTGAGGATGTTAAGGTGAATTTATCCCTCGTCAAAAGGCTTGTTTTAGAAACCGTCTGGATGTTCGGCAAACCAGTGAAACCCATGGAGGTAGCCTCAGAAATAGGCTTAAGCTTCCCAACAGTTATGATGCACATGATAGGGCTGACGAAAATGGGTTACCTGGAAACTTTTGGAAAGGGATATTATAACATAACGAAAAGGGGACGGGAAGCCCTAGGACTGCCGGAAATGAATGGCGAAAAAGCGGAGCAGATACTGGCCAGCCTCCCCATGGAAAAAGCCTTCCACTTCTATGTAGACGTTGGAAAACCCCTCAACGTTTCAGCCGTAAGCCTCATGGATTTCTGTGATAAAATCCAAAAAATTGACATAGCCTCCATAGAGTTTCACCTTTATAGAGGCGACTTTGAGGCATGGTTCAATGGAATAGGCGATGTGGAGCTTGCCAGAAAAATTGCCCTAATCAGGGAGCGGAAACTTTCCAGCGAGGAGCTTCGGAGGAAACTCTACGAAATTGTGAAAAACCGCTGCGAGGAGCTTGCAAAGATAAAGCGTTTTTCCGCATCGCCTAAACTGGTGTAAACCTCTCTTTAAGCTTTTCAACGATCTCAAGCAGAGTCGTATACTCCATGGATTCAGCGCTTAAGCGGGCTGGTTCAAATTCTCCCATATACCTAAGCATGGCGGCAAGCTTTAAAGCCTCTTTTCTGGCATGGTCAAAGGCTGGATCTGCAAACAGATCTGCTATCATCGGGTTACCTTCATCATCGCTTGCTATAGCCCCATCTGAAATCTGGAGGCCTAAAGCCACAAGCCTTGGCGGCCCATCAAAAAGTGTGCATTTGGCATCCTTTAACCCCACGGGCATTATGGGACCCCAGTGGCTTCCCCGCATCCAGCCAGCCACAAGATAGGTGTGTATGAAAGGTGCAAGGATTTCGCCGACAGCCGGTAGGCCATGCTGAGCCCGCACAACCATGACGGGGTCGTCTTTTCCAACATATTTTCCAGCTATTAGAGAAAGTTTTGTGACACTTCCTGAAGCGCATATTAAGTCGTCTCGGGCCCGCCAAACCCTTGAAACCACATAACGTTCAACGGTGCCGATTAACGCTACAAGCTCATACATTTCCTCTGGACATTTAAGGACAACTTTCTTCCCCTCTTGAACATCTACAACCTCAAACTTGAAGCCTCCAGCCATGTTTGGATCTATCACAAGGCCAGCTGTGTTCATGGGATCCGCGAAAATGCGGAAAAGCGGCAAATTGAAGCTTCCAGCCGAAGTTTTGTCCGCTGCAAAAACCACGATGGGGTCTGACTTGCGCTCCTCAATCTCCATTTCCGCCACGCCCGGGCCGAGGCCTCGAACTGTTCCGCTGAAGGCGTTTTTAAGCAAGTCTTGCCCAGCCCCATAGAGCTTAAGATGCAGGGCTTTGTTGGCAGCTTCTTGGAAGGTGTTCCATGCAAGCTTGTGGATTTCAGGGTTAGATTCGCCTTTTTCATGCACCATTAAAAGCTGCAGATCGTCTCCAACATTGAAAACGTAATAACTGTTTATCAGCCCTTCTTCCTTAGCCCTCCTAAGGTTTTTATCCGCTATGTCCAACAGGGGTTTCGGGACAACATGGTGTCCCGCTAGAGAGCCCACATCACATTTTATAATGGAGATTGTGGTTTTCCTAGCCATGAAATATCACTTTAACAGCGACTACGGGTAAATGGTTAGAAACCTAGCTTTTAAAAAGTTTCTAAAAAAATAAAAAACAGCAACATCAGAAATCATGAGGGCGTTATTATGAGCGATTTGAGGGTTATATCCGTCAAAATCCCAGAAGAGGTTTACCAGGAACTGGCCTTAAGGGTTCCTGAAGGCGAAAGAAGCAACTTCATAAGGGACGCCATAATCGAAAAGCTTCAGAGAACACCCAAGCCGGACAAGGTTCTCGAAATTGAGAAGAGGCTGGAAAGGCTTGAAGCCGAATTCTCCCAAATAAAAAAGTACCTCGCAGACCTAGAGCTTCTTACATATGAAAGGGGTAAAATGAACCCCCACACCTTCTGCCTAGACGAAATAGACCACAAAATAATAGAATACCTCATCCACTATAAAGGCGCCACAACCCCGGAGCTGGCTGAATACCTAAAAACCAACCGTTGGCTTATCTTAAACAGGCTTAAAAGGATCATGGAAAACTCTAGAAAGCAGCTTGGCAAACCAATAATAGAATACTATCCAGGTGAAAAGGCAGGCAAGAAAAAGGCATGGTGGATAAACGAAGAACTCGTAGAACTTTAACAGACGAAACAGATAACAATTAATCCTATAAAAGCTTACATAACAACTGACCGGGCCCGTAGCCCAGCACGGACTAAGGCGCCGAACATGCTTCATGAAGCGTGGCATGTGCGTAAGCCTCCGGAGCCGGAGAACCGGGGTTCAAATCCCCGCGGGCCCGCTTATAACGTAAAAATTTTGGAGTTTTGGTAGCCCGGGGGAGATTCGAACTCCCGTCAGCGGGTCCAAAGCCCGCTATGCTTGTCCGCTACACCACCGGGCTTCACTATGATTTTGCGTTAACTCTTAGATATGTGGGTTTTGATTAAACGTTTCCTCTCCCTTCGCAGTCTAACTATGTTCATCTTGGCTTTTTCAACAGTTCTGCTTGCTCTCGCTTCGTCGATGTCGGTTAGTCCCAGCAATTTTGCAGTGTTTTGATGAATTTTCGGGTTTGCCTTCTCAAGGCTTTCTATGGAGCGCATGAGTGTTGTGTGGTCTATGGGCTGCTTTTCAATGGCTGATTTTAGCCATGCATAGTTTTCAAGCATGTTGAGGAATGTGCTTTCTAAATAGTGAGCTGCCTCCCCGAAATTTTTGGCGTTGATGATGGAGAGGGTTCTGAGCACAACGCCTTGCATGAAAGCTGGGTTAAAATAGTATTTTATTCCGGTTTTAGCTTTAAAATGGGCTTTCTCGACTGTTTGGCTATTTTGTTTAACCACCGAGTACATTTCATCCCACAAACATTTAAAAAGTCTCAATTTTTCTTCGGCAAGCATTTTGTCCACAAAGTTTAGTTTTGCCATTTCCATGTAATCTTTGAAAATTTCCCTTAAACCGAGTTTTTCCGCTGCTGCCTCGGCCTTCTCTATAAAGTGGCTGTTTGATATTGGCTGAAGCGTTATTTCCAATGGTATTTTTAGGATGTTTTCCATGGCTGTTGAGGCGAAGAGCCAAGCGCTTATAGGATCTCCCTTTGACAAGGCTGATGTAGCCCTACTTAGGTGGATGTCTGCTTCCACCAAGTGGGCGGCTGTTCGAATTTCAACCCTTTCAGATAAGCCATACGATTTTGTCATCAACATTTTAACGTTTGTAAGCGTCCAGTCCCTGTCGTAGAGGATTTGGGCTTCGAAGAGTTTCTGATCCAACTCCGGTGGAATAGGCCCCTGAATCCACTTTTTTGGACAAAGTTCAAGTCTATCATTACACCCTCCACCGTTATCCTTTCCACATA
>JAWBRY010000024.1:0-10921 GCA_038843545.1 Bathyarchaeia archaeon
TTTGCCCGCGCTTGTCAGTCCTCTGAAGACGCGTCCCTTATGCTGTTTTTGGCATATCCAGTTTATGTCCTTATCCGACTTTATGGCTGGATGGTTTGGGTCCACCATTATGACTTCAAACCACTTGTAGCGGCCGTCTTCGCCAACCCAGTAGGAGTTTAAGACTTCAAGATTTGGAAACTTTCTTGCGGCGCGTTCTTCAGCTATAAGCCTCAAACTTTTGGCCGGCTTGTATTTTTTGACACCCATCCGTTTCGGTCTTCTACCAGACCTTGGACGCTGCTTGCGTAGACCGCCACGCCGAACACGCACACGGACCACTATAAAGCCTTGTTTGGCTTTATACCCGAGCGCTCTTGCTCTGTCTAAGCGTGTTGGCTTTTCAATGCGGACCACTGCGGGCTGCTTCCGCCACTCCACAAGTCTCTGCCGCATTAACTCTTCAACGTAGGACTCATCCGGCTTCTTCCAAGCCTCCGCAATATACTTATACGCCATTTTCTCACCTCGCCATGTTTGTGGTTCAACCATACGGTTACATCCCAGCGGACTTCGTCCGCCGCTCGGCTTTCAATGATTCACAAGCCAACAAAATAAACTTTTCCAAGGGGCGAACCGCCTATTTCGGCTTTTCCTCAAGCAAAGCCCTTTTAACAAGCAAATATCCGCTTTGACCCCTCCAAACAGCCTCCGCCTCAATAATTTTCAGCCTTTTCCTAAAAAATTGGGCGTCAAGCACCAAGGTTTCATATTCGCCGCCTTCTCCCACCAAGGAAACGCCGAACCGCCTGTTTAAGTCAACTAAAGCCTTGATAGTTTCTGGGTCGATTCTCCGCCCCAACCATTCTTTTGAAAATCCGTAAGCGTAGACGCCAGTAATAACAACTTCAAAGTTTAAGTCCAAAATCTCCCTCAAAATTTCATAGGGATCTTGCCGCCAGAGAGGCATTATGCATTCAAGGTCTAGCTGTCTGCAGATTCGCTCTATCCTCGTTTTCTGGTAGGTGGAGGCTATTGCACCACACACTAAACCTTCCACGTTAAGCTTGGCAACCAGTCTCTTCAAATCTTCAACTTCAACCTCCCTCGCTCCAGAAGTCTCGCCCTTCACAAGTGGCAGCCCCACAGCCTCGGCAAACAAGTCCATCAAGTGCATGTTGGGATAATGGAACATCCAACTGTCCTCCCGCAACGGAACCATGCTCACCAAACATTTTACCTTGTAGCCAGCCTTCAAAACCTTGTAGATGGCAAGGGTGGAATCCTTTCCACCAGTGGCTAAAACCGCAACTTGCATGGTTGTTCTACTCTAAAAGTTTTGATCCAGCCTCATTAAACAGCGCCTCGGTTTTCAAGCGCCACTTTTCAAAGTCCTTCGGTGTTTTCGGATAATTCCTATAGTGGGCTTTAACTTTATTCATGATGTTGACCGTAACCCTCAACTTGTTCAGAAAGCCGATGCGCCTAATCCCCCTAAAAACTCGTTTAGCCGTCTCCGTTATTTTTAGGCTGAAATCCTCGCCCAAACCAGCCCTTAAAACGTCCTCCTCGGTTAAAAGCTGATATTTCATGCCATAGTTTAGATCCTCGTTTTTGCATGTTATGAGCAGAAGCCTAAAAACGTCAAGCCCCGCCTGCTTGGTTCCATAATTCTCCATGTACCTAACATTGTAAGACCACAAGCCGTCTTGGCTAACGTCGCCCTTCTCCAAGGCTTCAGCTATCGTTTTTCCAGCCAGATAGCCGCTAAGCATGGATGGCCCTATGCCGCCGCCGTGAATAGGGTTCACGAGGCAAGCTGCGTCCCCGGTGATTATTACGCCGTTTCCAACCATGTTGTCTAACGGCCGTCTTGTGGGGTCATACCATGCGCCGCCATCCAGCAAAAGCGAGCCTTCGAAAATTGGCTGAGTTAAAACGTGCATGTAAAACTGTTTTTTCGGGTTTGGAAAGTTGCCCCGCATGCAAACGCCGAGGCCAGCGTTAACCTTTGCGCTGCCCTTATAGAAAAGCCACGTATAGCCTCCGGGCGAAACATTCTGGTTCAAGTAGATTTCGCAGTAGCTTTTTTCTCCAACTTCTTGTTTCAATTGCCTTATCTCCCTATAACATGCTTCCACGTCCTCCTTTGAAATCTCGTTTTCAATCATCATTCCTTCTGGAAGCTTACGTCTAACAACAGCCAAGAAGCCGCTGGCATCCACAGTCACTTTGCCCTCAAACCGAACCTTCTCGCCAGTTTTCACTTTTCTAGCTGAAACTCCAACCACATAACCCTTCTCGACTATAGGTTCAAGACACTGGGTGCAATCGTACAGTGTTGTGCCTTCATCTAGGGCTAGCTTCAAGAGCCACTGCCCAAAAAGCCGTCGGTTAAGCAAATAACCAGAAAAATCCTCATGCCTAACGGTGAAAATTGTTTCCATGTCAGGCGAGTAAATTTTGACGCCTTCAATGCGCCTTTCAAGCTCGCCGTGTTGGGGCGGGCTTAATCCTAAAGCCTTCAAATGATGCTCGCCTAAGGCATCCCCGCAAATCTTTTCGCCAATTTCTATGCGGCTTTTTCTCTCAATCAAACAAACATTCAAGCCAGATTCGGCGGCTGTTTTCGCGGCTAAGCAGCCAGCTGTTCCAGCACCCACGACTATTACGTCGTATTTCATAAAAACCCTCAGTTTACTTTCTATACCTTGTTGTAATAGTAAACCTTTATAAGTGTTGAAGTAAGCCACCTCTCACTTGGTGTAGCTAAATGAACCGCAAAATCACTCTGAGCAATGAACTCCGCTGTTTAGTGGAAGCACGGATGAAGCGAACCCTTGAAGGGATAGAGGAAACACTAAAAAATATACTGGAAAATCAGAGCATAACGGTTGACGATTTAAAAGAAGAAATCCAAAGCCTCGAGAAAAGCTTTAGCTTCCTATCTCAAAAATGGAACCTTGAACTGCTATACATACTCTTCTTCAGCGGGGCTGTCCCTTTCAGTGGTTTAAAGAAAGTGTTAGGTGTGAACTCTCGAACTCTTTCAGACAAACTAAAAGATTTAGTGAAAAACGGCTATATTGAAAGGATTGTGAAAAGCGGTCCGCCAGTTAGGGTGGAGTATATGCTAACGGAAAAGGGACGAAACACGCTTCTTCTTGCACTGCCAATGCTTTACTATTCCAGCGACATATCCACAGAATAGGCTTTTAGGTTACTTTTTCCTTAAAACCCTCAATGGTATTGGTATTGCTGTTGTCTCTTTCAAAGTGTCGAAAACCATGCATGTCAAAGTCTTTTCTATACCCTTGACTGTGCGAAGTTTGTCTACCACAAACCTTCCGATAGCGTCCACGTCTTTATCCTTAACCTTTATCAGTATATCCCAGTCTCCCGATATTATGTGAACCTCTTGAACTTCCGGAAACTTTGATATTTGTTCCGCAATAGCCCTCTGAGATAAAGGCGCCTCTTCCTTGTTAGTTCTGTAAGAGAAGGACGCCAAAATAAAGGCTGTAACACCGAAATCCAGCTTCTTGTGGTCTAGAACAGCCCTGTACTCCTTAAGGATTCCCAACTGTTCCATCCTTTTTATCTTTGCAAAAACCGTTGTTATGGGCGAGCCTATTTCTTGGGCTATTTCTCTGGCTGTCATGCGACAGTTTTCCTGCAGCAAAGCAAGTATGGCTAAATCCTTCTCGTCGAGTTTGACTTCCATGTGTAAAAATTACAGAAATTCACTCTTAAATAGTTATCTGTTTGAGAAAAATACACAATTCCAAATAAAAAATTTAATAGCTGCGCTTGAACATTTAAACTTCTGCGAGCGGCAGCCTTATGGACATTTCAGAAAGCCTAAAAAGGAGATACCTAGCTTTAAGGGACAACGGGTTAGCAAACGTTTTCAAAGTTCAAGATGAAATTATATCCTCGATAAGGGCCTTCCTGAAAAGCGAAGGTTTCACTGAAATATTAGCACCCATCATTGGACCCGTTACAGATCCGGGAATTAGAGGCGCCAAGCAGGTTACCATCGACTATTATGGTGTGCCTTTTAAGGTTATGAGCAGCATGATCCTCTACAAGCAGATGATAATAACCGCTTTACCGAAGGTTTTTGCGCTTTCGCCAAACATCCGCCTTGAACCGCTGGAAACAGTGAAAACGCGGCGCCACTTAGCCGAGTTTAGGCAAATAGACCTCGAGGTGGCCTATGCCACGTGCGACGATGTTATGGACATTGGGGAGAAAATGATCTGTCAAGTGATAGCCGACGTGAAGGCGAAATGCCACAGAGAGCTTGGAGAGCGATGCGAAACCCTAAAGGTTCCGAAAAGACCGTTTAAACGGTACACCTACAAAGAAGCTCTCGAAGTTCTCGAAGGCATGGGCATATACGTCAAGTATGGCGAAGAAATTCCATGGGAGGCGGAGGAAGCCATATCAAAAGCCCACGGTGAGCCTTTCTGGATAACCAATTATCCAGCAACCGCCAGAAGCTTCTACTACAGGGAAAGCGAAGAAAACCCCGGCGTTTTAGAGGACTTCGACCTCATCTACCCAGAAGGTTTTGGAGAGGCCATTTCAGGCGGCGAGCGAGAACACCGTTACGAGAAGCTCGTTGAGCGGATGCGACGCAGCGGCGAAGACCCCTCACAATATGGCTGGTACCTGGACATGCTGAAGGCCGGCATCCCACCGTCAGCTGGTTTCGGCATAGGCGTCGAAAGGCTGACAAGGTTCATTTGCGGGCTTGAAAACATTTGGGATGCTGTCCCATTCCCAAAAGTGGCTGGAATACCTTCTCCGTAAAACTAGAATTTAATGGAGTTTTAATATGAATTGTCAATTCACAATTGTTAATTTATAGTCGTGGTGAATTGGAAGCAAGGAGGACGGTAACGAATGATGAAAAAAGCTGTGATCAAAAGGAGAATGAGTGCGGTTTACAAAATTGACTTGACGAAGATCGATGGTGATGGCGCTTTCCCCTGTCCAGGGTGCGGTGTGACGATATCACCGGACGACGAAAGCGATGAGGTATACGAGATAGCAAACACTATTGTTAAGGGGACGGAGTTGGCGGAACTAGTCCTTCACTGCAAAAAATGTGGAAGCATTATAAGGCTTGTAGGCTTTCTACACTTATCGGAAATTTGAAACTGAAAATAGTTTTTGCTATTTCTCTTCAAACCTGCGACTTATCGCGACGAAGACAAGCCATAGGATGACTCCATAAAAAATGGCGTTGAAAAACGCGCTGAGCCATTTCTTGTATTCTGTTGTAAGACTCTTAAACAGACTGCTTAGAATGTTCCCTGGAAACATGGGCAATGGAATTAAGAGTGAGGCTGCTAGGAAAATCATGAAGAAAACTAGTAGGATGGGTATACCCCTCAAATTTTTTCCCGGGACCTTCAACTGTCTCAAGCGTCTTAATATTTAATAAACATTTCTGTACATTCGAAGAACAAAACTACAAATCTAGACTGGAAAAATCTCCCTCAAAAATAGGATAAACGCGTATATTAGGTCGTAAAGGAAGGATGAAAGGACGAAAATCGCTACCAATACAACGACTAGGAGCTTCCTTCCTGTTGAAAGTTCGGAAACATCGTCGAGGGGCCCTGGATGTCTAAATATGGACATGAACATGACGAAAAGGGCCATGGGCAAGCTAACGCAAGCCAAAAAAACTATTGAAAGGATTGTCAAAATAGTCCTAGTCTTTTCGCCGAAAAGGGATCTGGCGACGTGGCCTCCATCCAGCATCGCCGCTGGCATCAAGTTAAGCATTGTGACGAAGAGGCCCACCCACCCTGCGAAGGCTACTGGGTGCAGCCTAATCGCTAGAGTATATTCTGGCCCTGGGGGTTCCGGCACTAGGTTCTGCGGTTGTATGAAGTGTAGAGCCACTCTGAAGAGTAATAGGGGTGGGAGCGTTGATGTGTCCGGTTTAATCCATTCGTAACTCGAAAATGGTATTCCTATCAATGTTACTATGGTGGATATTATGAAGCCAAATATTGGCCCGCTTATGCCGATGTCAAAGAGCGAATCCTTGTTTGGCGGAAGCGACTTCTGCATGATTACAGCTCCGAAGGTTCCTATGCCCAAAAAGCGGCCAAGGGGCGGTGGTCCAGGTATAAAGTATGGTGGGGTGGCTTCTATTCCCTCCCTGTTGGCTGTTAGCTTGTGGCCTATTTCATGTAGTCCGAGAACCGCCATAATGGCTACGGTAAAGGTTGCCCCGCCAACCAGTGGATCTGTGAAATCTTCGGATAAGATGTACCCAGTTATGAAGGTTGTCCCTATAGTTGCGAACAGTAGCAGCCAGTTAACAAGAACATTGCTAGGCCTTGAAGGAGGCTTCTGCAAAATTTTTAACACAAGTTTTCCATCAGTTTTCCGGAGAACAGCCATCAATCCCAATGGCTCCAAAGCCTTAAGCAATCGTAAGAAAGACTGTTTTGTCTCCTGAGGCTTTTTTAGATAGAAGGTTGGAATGCCATGTTCCACTAGGGCGTCCTCCAACTGGAAGTGGGCGGCGACCGTTTCCTTTATTTTCTCGAATTCCGTTTGAATGGTTGTGTTTGAATGTTCGGCGGTCATGGCTTTGTTCCTTTCGCCCTGTTTGGCTGTTTTAGTAAACGTGTTGTGGATAAAAAGTTTATTGGATGCTGGTCGGTTTCAAGTTCGGATTCTGAACCCCTAAAAACTTTTTAATAACAAAACATCGCACAACCATCGTGAGCGTGAACAAAATGAATAAAGGAAAAAGGGCACTCTCTCTGACCCTAACCAGCCTACTAATAATGGCAACACTGCTTGTAGTCACATGCACACCACTTGTGAGTGGTGACTCTGTCTCCCAATTCACTGCGACAATAACACCCTCACTTGCCCAAAGCAGTAAAAGCTACAACTTCAATGTTACAATTAAGAATTTGGCCTCAAGCACCGGTCTCGGAGTAATTAACATAACTTATCCGGCTGGGTGGATTTTTAACGCCATAGTGAATTATGGCGGCAGCAGACCGTGGTCGGCGGTTCACGACGAATCTGCTAAAACCTTCAAGCTTTGGGGTCCAAACCTACTGGTAGGTGAATCCGTCTGGATACTAGTCAACATGACCACACAACTCTCAACTGCCGATCCAGTCAACTGGCTTGCCACGGCTTGGGATATAAGCGGAACCCTTCTCGGAACCTGCAACCTCCCAGTAACCGTTGACGGACAAGCTCCAACAGTTGCCATATCTGCACCAGCGTCGGGCACCAACTATTATAGTGTGGGCGCTGGAAGGCGAATTTGGATAAACGGAACAGTAAGCGACGATTTAAACATAACAAAGTATGGGTTAACCCTAGCAATCAATGACACAAGGTTTGAACGTATTGTTTATACGAGACAAGGAGATAGTCACACAACGTACAATTTCGCCTTTGCCAACAAAACTGCCATTCCCGACGGCAAACTCGCCATTAAAGTAACCGCCAAAGATGCCTCTGGACGCACAAATTCGGCTGAAAGGCAAACAACGATAGACAACACTGCACCCGGACCAGTCTACGTTAAAGTTTTAGACCAAGATGACAATGAACTGCCATTCGTTTCAAACGTTTATTGGATGGGAGCAGGTACAACAGGTATAAAAGTTAAAGCCGCCTTCTATAACCCAGCCACACCCATAAACGGAAGAATTTATCTCAACTCAACATATTACACCTTCGAAAATGAAACTGCAACGAGTCCAGCTTTCAATGTGATTGGTTCCAACTATGTTGTTCTTAAGATAACCCTAGTCGACAGTGCCACGCCTACTAAAAACAATTTCACGAGAACATGGGAAATCAGGAGAGACGAAGAAAAGCCGTCTGCTCCGACGTTCACTGTACAACCTATCTGCGGCGGGGCAATAATAAGAGCTTTAACCGCCACAGACAATGTTGGAGTCTTAAGCTTCAAAGTCTACATTAACGGAACACCAGTGGATGTGCCTCTCGCAAAGCTTCAAGCCAAAAAACTAACCAGCGTTGGCAGCCACCGAACATTCGAAGGTGTATTGGTTCTCAGCTTGGCGGATTGTGCGGGCAAAACTGCGAACATAACCATAAAGGCGGTGGACTGCGGCGCCAACGAAGGCCCAGGAGTCTCCACGTTAATCTCGGTTCCGAAGGGCAAATGGCACCCGGTCGAGCTTTACGCAGGCTGGAACTTAGTGTCGCTGCCGCTTATACCCAGCAGCACAGCAACATCCGACATTTACTCGCTGATACTGAAGCAAGGTGCCGCTGGAGTAACAGTCACCTACGGCTTCGACAACACAGCCAAATCATGGGTTATGAACCCAACAACAATGGCGGATGGGAAAGGCTACTGGATCCACATGAAAGCCTACGACGTCCTAATAGTGCAAGGGCTTCCAACACCAGAACCACCAGCCCTGCCAACCACGTACCACCTGCCAGCAGGATGGTGTCTAGCCGGCTTCACAGAAACAACCAACATGGCTGCAGACGCTTATCTGGGAAGCCTTGAACCAGCCAGCTACTTCAGATGGCTCTACGTGTGGAATGCACCAACACAAAGCTGGATCATGGTTGACACCAAATCTGGGCAGGCAGGAACACTAAATCCGGGACAAGCCTTCTGGATATACCTCTACAAAGACCAAGACTTGATTCCACCAATCCCGTCATAGTCCCACCCTTTTCTTTACCCTCCCGCGGGGAAATATGGAGGCAAAAAGGGATGAAGAAACCTCTAAAAACTGCAACAATAGCCTTAACGGCACTGTTAGTTGCAACTCTCTTTATTTCAATGGCTAAATCTCAGGTGCCGCCCATACCAATGACAATAGACGGCTATGTGCTGATCCGCAGAATCGACGGAACAAGCATAACAGTTCCAGCAGGGTTCGCCGTCTACGCAAAAGAGGGCACAAAAATAATCAACGCGGAGGATCCCCAGAAGAAATGGATAACAGATTTAAACGGCTACTTCAAGCTGGGAGCCAGCGCCTCTTCAGACGGTGTGCCAATAGACCTATGGGTTGAAACCATTAATGTAACGAGGATAATCTTCCGCCAAGGAACCTTCCTAACATTAAACCTAACAGTAATAGATACAAAACCACCGGAAATATCCAACCCCTACCAAAACCCGCCTGGACAAAAAGTTCAGCCTGGCAAAGTTGTGGAAGTGGAACCAGGCTTCAACATAATAGTGAAAGTTAACGTAACGGAATTCTGCATTGAAAAAGTTTCTCTCCACTACAACGTTTCAGCTACGCAGTGGATGGAAATCCAAATGACTAGAACAACGGGCAACGAGTACACAGCCACAATACCTTCAAGCAGCTACCCACCGCAAACCACAATCCACTACTACATCAAAGCCGTAGACAAAGCTGGAAATACAGCTCAGACTCCAGAGGCGGATGTCTACTTCATATCCTACATAATACCCGAATACCAAAAGATCAAATTGATAATTCTGCTGCCAATAATCGCGCTGGCAATAGCCTTAATGAAAAAATGGAAGAAAAATAGTCCTTACCAATCCCCCATTTTTTAGAATCCCTTCTTAAAAACCTTGAATTCTGTAAAATCTCCTCCCACCCTTCTCAGCGAGGGCATAACTTTGGTAAAGTTCAAAGGTTGCCCCGCAACCCTTACATTGAACGTAAACACGTTCGCGTTTAAACCCTAACCAGAAGCCCTCCTTGGAACCGCATTTTGGACAAAGAGTTATCTGGGCTGAAATGGTTAAAATTTCCTCAATTTTCAAGCTTCCCCAATCTCCAAAATAAGATCCCTTTCAACAAATTTATGGATTACGCTAAACCAAAATATTCTTTTATCACTGAAATGAGATACAAGTTTACAGCCAACCAGCGAGAGATCTAACATGAAAATTCAAACGTTCACTGTTGGAAAACTTTACACAAACTGTTACATCGCACTGTGTCCCCAAACAGGAGAAGCCGTAATAATCGACCCCGGCTTCGAAACAATTTCCGAAGCGGCTGAAATCTTCAAGTTTGTCGAGGAGAAGGAGTTAAAGCTAAAGTTCATTGTGAACACTCATGGGCATCCAGACCATGTTTGCGGCAACGGGATCGTTAAAGAAAAATTCAAAACGCCAATCCTTATCCACGAAAGGGACGCCCACATGCTTGGAGCATTCGGCAAAGTCATTGGAAAATTTTTCGGCTTCAAAAACTCCTCTCCACCAGCAGACATTCTACTCAAGAACGGAGACACCATAAGGTTTGGAAACATAACTTTAAAGGTCATGCACACTCCAGGCCACAGCCCTGGAAGCATATCCATCCTTGGCGAAAAAGAAGTTTTCACCGGAGACACCCTCTTCGCCGGCTCGGTAGGGAGAACCGATCTACCCCAAGGCTCAGATAGGGAGATGAAGCGTTCCCTTAAAAAACTGGCAAGTATCCCAGAGTTTTTCAAAGTTTACCCTGGGCACGGTCCGCCGACAACTATTGGAGAGGAGAAGACGAGCAACCCTTTTCTGAGCTAGGACTGGCAAGGGCTATAAGGCGTTTCTGAAAAGGTCTTCTTCACGAGTAATCTCCAACTCCTTCACGCTTGACTCTTCACAATATTCCACGATGCCCTGTAAACCCTTGAAAATCACAACTGGCGTGGCCTCCGCCGCTTGACCCATGAGAAGCTCAGCGGCAGCTGCAATTTCATCGGCAACAGCCACTGTTTTAACCTTTAAAACGTAGCCGAAAAGGTCCCGTTTCCCCCTATAATCCTTAAGCGGCTTAATTCCAGAAACACCTATGGCGAAGTTCACCTGTCCCCGTCTAAAAGGGCGGCTATAAGTGTCACATATAATCACAGCCACATTTTTACCCGTCAACCTCTTAATTTCCATGCGGAATTTCTCCGCCGAAGCGTCGGGATT
>JAWBRY010000024.1:10931-15161 GCA_038843545.1 Bathyarchaeia archaeon
TTCTTAGGTAAAAGCGCGTAAGCATCAAAACCTTCAATGTTGGATTTGTCTATTCCGGCATTGATACAAACAGTTCCGCGAACGTCTTCCACAAGCAGCGTTTCAGGCGAAGCCTTCAAGATTTTCCGTGTCTCCCTCAAAACCAACTCTACAAACCTTGGACTTTTCCCTGTGGTTCTCGCTACCTCGAAAGCCCTCTCTGAAGGGGCAACTTCTTTAAGCCTTACAACGCGACCTTCAGCCTTTGAAAAAATTTTTTGGGCAACAACTATTATATCTCCGTCCTCGATTTTCAAGCCGTTCTTCTCTGTAACCTTCACAACAATCTCCGCCAAGTTGTCTCCAGGCTTTACCAATGGGAAGTTTTCAAGAGCCACAGCTGTGAAGCCCTTCAATCTTCATGCACCAGCCCCTTCTAATGAGAGCCTTCAAAATTAAAACAATTTGCCCCTTCCAGTTGTAGAATTAAAGGTAGCTATTTTCAAGTTTGATTCAAAATTCATAACCCTTAAACAAACGTTGCCAGAAGGATACCTTAACAAACAGTGAACAGGGCATCCCTATGATGAAAGATAGGTTAAAGAGTTTAGCTATTCTGCTCACTTTAACCATAAGCATCCTCACCTCTCTTGGAACCATATTCCCCACGGCGAAAGCAACCTACGTTGAAGGGCCAATTAGCGTAGATACCGTTTGGACCCTTGCAGAAAGCCCATTTATCGTAGCCCAAAACGTCACCATCCGCAGGGGCGTCACCCTAACCATAGAACCAGGTGTTGAGGTGAGGTTTGGCGGAGGACCCTTCACGATCATAGTGAACGGAACACTTGTAGCGAGGGGAACAGAAGAAAAACCGATAAGGTTTACATCCAACAAGGAAAGCCCCGAAGCTGGAGACTGGGCCACAATTTACTTCAATGGAACCGGCCAGTCCCCTTCCATTTTAGAGAACTGCATAATAGAATATGGAGTGGACGGTGTGATGGTTAAAGATGGCGTATTAACCGTTCAAAAAAGCATTATACAATTTAATGCCATGAGCGGAATCACGATTTTAGGAGGCTCCGTAACCGTTAGACAGACCACGATGCAGGACAATAAGGACGGTGTCGTAATCCTGGGTGGAAATACAGTCCTACAAAACAACACTGTAATGTTGAATGAGAATGGCGTAATCCTTCAAGGCGACCTTTCGAACTCCCATATAAATGTAACCCAGAACTATATATCCTCAAACAGGAACAGCGGCGTATCCTTATTAATGGAGAAATCCAGCAGCGATATCACGATAAAAGGCAACACCGTGTCCTCGAACCTCTATGGTTTCTATGTTGCAACAAACGTCACCACCGTCATAACACGTAACTACATTTACAACAACGATATAGGTGCTTTCTACGAGCAAGGCGAAAAGCATACGATTCGCTTCAACAACATTTGGGGCAACGTTTTAGGCATAGATGCCTCGCCACGCGCTAGAGTAAATGCCACACAAAACTATTGGGGCGACAAAAGTGGACCGTACCACGAATCTTTGAACCCGCGGGGGAAAGGCAACCCGGTGGGCGGCAACGGAGTTAACATAGACTTCATATTTTTCTTAACAGCTCCAATAGATCATAAAAACTCTCCGCCGAGGGCTGTTTTGTGGACGGATAAAACCAAAGTGGCTCCCGGACAAGAGGTCACGTTTGTAGGTTCTTACTCTGAAGATGATGGACGTGTTGACAAATACCTTTTCAACTTTGGAGACGGACATAACAGCACCTGGACAACCCTGTCGCTTTTCTTCCACAAATACAGCAACACTGGAACGTACACTGCGCGATTAACGGTTATGGACGACTTTGAGGCTGTTAGCACGTCGCCTCCTGTGACCATTCAAGTTGTGAACCTACCTCCCTTAAACGTGGAGCTAACCCTTAGTAGCCACAGCGTCCACCGCGGTGGAGAAATTTCCATAACAGTTCGCGTCTCAAGCAACAGCGGCCCAATGGGAGGCGCAAACGTGACCATACACTCTGTTAAAGGTGGAAGTTTCTCCCAACCCTCCGGGCTGACAGACTCTTCCGGCCTTTTCACAACAACTTTCAAAGCACCCTCCAACGTTACAGATGTAACAAACATCCGCATTATTGCAAAAGCCTCTAAGGAGGGGTATGCGGACGGCTCAAGCTTTGACTATTTGGAGGTTGTTCCGCCATTAAGCGTTGAAGTCTCAGCAGCACCATCAACAGTCATTTCCGAAGAGCTTTCAACCATAAATGTACGGGTTACATGGAGCGGCGTCCCAATACCCGAGGCAATGGTTACAGTCTCATCAAGCGCCGGCGGAACCTTCACGGAAACTGAAAAGTTGACGAATTTGACCGGCGAAGCCAATTTCACATTTACAGCTCCCCCCGTTACTGTGGAAACCAGCATAACGATAGTTGTGCATGCTCTTAAGGCAAGCTACGTGGAAGGGGAAGGGCAAACAGTCCTGCTCGTGATTCCGAAGATTCTTTCCCTAACCGTTGTAGCCGAGCGCCGCGCAATCATTTCAGAAGAGGAAGTAAGTGTTATTGTCAATGCGAGGTACGGCGAATCCCCAGTTAAAGATGTAAACGTAACAGTTTCCGCCGATGTTGGAGGATGGACTTCAACGGCTGCTATAGACGCCAATGGAAGCGCCACCTTCACCTTTAAAGCACCACCCGTTCCCATGGAAACAAACATAACTTTGACAGCCGTGGCTTCAAAACCCGGTTATGCCAGTGTAGCCAACCATACGCTGTTAACGGTTAAGCCTGGAAACCTTACGGTGATAGTTGTTCCCAGCTCCTATTGGGTTAAGCCTGAAGAATTGGTGAAGTTAACGGTTTATGTGAAGTGTGCCAATAGACCCATAGCGAACGCCAGCGTCACGGTTTCGGCTAACATGGGAACATTCTCTGAGACTTTGGCTTTAACCAACGCCAGTGGATGCTGCGAATTTTCATTTTGGGCTCCAAAAACTTCGGAAACGGTTTCCGTAACGGTTAACGTGGATGTTGAGAAATACGGGTACTTGGCTGCATCCCAGTCGTTGTTTCTGACGGTGTCTGCGCCTTCAGAGGCTGGTATACCTTGGCTAGTGATTCTGTTGGTTTTGATTCCGGTGGTGTTGGCGATTGTGTTTGTGGTGTTGGTTAAGACTGGCGTGATTTCGTTTTCTTTCAGCAGGGAGCAAGAGGAAGAATGATGCGTATTTCGTAAGACGTAATATTTAATAACCTAAAGTGTACATAAATATGACAGAAATACGGGAGAAGAAAGGATGCCCAAACTCCAACTCAAAGAAAAACTTTCAAAACTCAGAAAGATGAGAATAAAATTCAACATTAGAAAGCCAAAACAGGTGGCTATCCCTCCACCTCCGCCTAAGCCCTTGCCGAGGGGATTCAAGGTTGTTGAGCGGTATCCCCTCTACGAGCCCTTTGCCCACGTAGCTATTGTTCAAAATCCAAAGACAGGCGAATACAAGTACATAGTGGACGAGCTTCAACTTGACCCGCTTGAAAGAAGCGTTTACAACCGCATACTAGAAATTCTTTTGGCGGAAATAGAGTCTCCTAAGGAGGAGATAGCTGACCCACGGAAATTCTTCGCCGAAGAAGCCAAAAAGATTGTTGACAAGTACCGCATCAGCCTAGGTTGGCTTCCAGACGTTTCATGGTACAAGATTCTCTACCATGCCGAGAGGGACCTTGTAGGCTTCGGCAGAATAGACCCCCTCATGAGGGACCCAAACATCGAAGACATTTCATGTGACGGTGTAAACAAACCCGTTTACGTTTGGCACAGAACCTACGAAAGCATCGAAACAAACCTCGTGTTTGAGACGGATGAAGAGCTTGACAACATGGTTGTAAAGCTCGTCCACATGGCTGGAAAACACGTAAGCTCAGCCTTCCCAATAGTGGACGCTTCACTGCCTGGCAAGCATAGGCTGGCGGTCTGTTATAGGCGGGAGGTAACCCCCTTCGGAACAGCTTTCACAATTCGAAAGTTCAGGGAAGACCCCTATTCAATAATAGACCTCATCAACCTTGGCACATTCTCTGAGGAGATGGCGGCATACTTCTGGCTTTGCCTTGAAAACCGCGCTTCAGTAATGGTTTTAGGCGGGACAGCCGCCGGAAAAACCACAGCTCTAAACGCTTTAGCATGCTTAATCAAGCCAGGAAGCAAGATAATAACAATTGAGGA
>JAWBRY010000025.1:0-15095 GCA_038843545.1 Bathyarchaeia archaeon
CAATGACCCCGGGTTCAATGGTTAAAACTGCACTACGATTCACAAGAACAGGGCCCGTGAGAACATAGGGACTGTTTGCCAAAGTCCACGTAGTGTTTGTGCTTATTATCCCCTTCACCGCAGTACCTGATTCCACACATTTTACTGTATTTAATGTAAGAGAACCAGCTCCAACAATTAACAAAAGCAGCACTAGAAGCACCGCAACAGAAACAATTTTCCGCATCATTTCTCTGCAAACAATAGCAACGAACAACCACTTATTTTTTGGTTAACCGCCTTTTAACTTTACAACCAAACTTGCTGTTTTCCTCCCCAGTTCACGGCAGTACTCAAGTTCCTCCTTGTCTGGCTTTTCCACAGCCGCTGCACCATAGTGCTTGTCGTCGGCTCTCCCCTGCACTATCATGCCGTGGATGAGCATGGCATTTAGGATGGACAGCAGGGTTGTTTCTGCACCCGTGGCTGTCCCCCCAGAACTTGTGAAGGCTGCACCCACTTTTCCTTCAAGTTTCCCATGGATTTTCACAGACTCGTCTATTAGCGCCTTTAGCCTAGCGGACATCTGCCCATAATATGTGGGGGAGCCCATTATGATGCCATCAGCCTCCAACAAATCGTCTAAGCTTGTTTGATCAACCTTTTTAACAATGACCTCTACGCCCTCGACTTGGCGGGCTCCCTCAGCCACAGCGAAGGCCATTTTCTCCGTGTTTCCAGTCTTCGAGTCATATACTACCAGAATCTTCGCCATCAACAACCTCCTTCTCACAGTTTGCTTTTCTCCATCTCCCCTATTATTTCGCCCACGGCCATAAGTTTCGCATTGTAAATGTACTCCATGTAATGTAGGCCATGCTCATGGTCCTCCTGCGTGAAGGCCTCAACCCCATCCTTCGCCACCACTATTCTATAGCCTCTGAAGAAGGCGTCGGCGGCCGTGTGCTGCACACAAATATGCGTATGTATACCACATAAAACAACGGTTTTAACGCCCTCGCCATTATATAGGCTTCTTAAAAGCGGATCCAAACCCGTCTCGTAGAAGCCGCTGTAGGTCCGCTTTTCCACAATGAAGTCTTTTTCCGTAGGCTTAAGCTCTGGAATAACCTCAGCGCCTTTCGTGCCCTTCACAGCGTGAAGACCCCATCGGTGAACCTCAAAGTCGCTGGGGTAATGGGCGTCATTACAATAGATTACGGGAACCTTGTGTTCTCTAGCGGCTTCCAAAAGCCTCTTCAGGTTTGGAATTATATGCTGGGCCCTTTCGCATTTTAAATCGCCTGTAACAAAATCGTTGAGCATATCAATCACTATAACAGCCATCCGCTCCAACATGATACCTCATTAAAATGTTATTTAGGAATTTAATATTTTTCAAAAGCAAAAAGGGCGATGAAACAGTCTTGAAAGGCTGGCACAACACTCTAACTTTTAGCTTTGACCTTGCCTTTTGATGAGTTCCTCGACGCTTATGCCCAGTTCTTGAGCTTTTTTGAGGAGCTCTGAAAGCTGAGCTTTAAGGGCCTCCGCCTCCTCTACCCTGCGTTCTCCCCGCCTCAGGTCTACGGTGATGACTTCTAGGGGTTTAATTTCCATGAGCTCAATGGTCGCCGCCAAGGGTATAAACTCGTTGCTCGCCGTCCTCTCATATTCAAGCGTTATCCTTGCAGGCTTGTCTGAGGCGTTCCTCTTGTTTATCTCATCAATGAGCCTGCGTGAAAGCTCCAGCCAAACCTGCTTATTCTTCTCCTTAACCCCGGCGGGAGCCCTCGAAAAAAAGTTGAGGTAAAACCACCGCTTTAGCTTAAAAATTGCCCCCTTACTGGTCGGCGAAATCTTAAACCTCTGCCTCAAAGACATAAATAACTCCCGAAAACATTCTTTTAACAACACATGATTTAAGCGTTTTCCGGCCGCGGCCCAGCGTGATGGCTATAAATCGCCTTCCATTCCTGTTCAAAAGCACCTTCGTTTGTAAACCTTCACCGGCTCAGCTGTGCAACCATATAAATCGTTAAAAGTTTCTCTAGTTCTAGGATCTCACATGCCAAATTATAGATTGCTTCAGCAGTATAATCTTTGACAGCATAACTGGCCAGGTCTCTAAACTGTTTCTCCCTTTCACCAATACGCCTTCTAACCTCTTCTAAACTCCTTAAGAAATCCTCCCTTTCAACTCTAAAACTCACATCACCACCCCATCCCACATAAAATGGCTTAAAAAGAACTTTATTAAATTATGTTATGATGTCGATGCACGGCTGTGATGGGCTGGCGTGTTGGCCGTAACCCGCCTTCTGTTTTATGTGGCATTTGGCTTATCGGGCTACCTGCGCTTTGGGTAGAATCCTCATCAGCGCTGTTTGCCCTTTCCACGTGCAGGGCGGCCGTTTCACCGTTTCCACCCGGCTTTCTCGACAACTTAGCATGTCTCATTGGCATCTTTGCCGGGTGGACGTTTCGTTTCTGCTCCGTTGCCAGGGCTCTCGCCCTACGCCCTTGCGGGCGTTGCACTTCTACATGTGGGCGGAGTTTCCTCAGGCCTCATCAGAGTCGGCCCGAAGGCCACACGCCAACTCGCCAGCCCGTAATGCTTTATGTGGATGTGCACAATAAATGTTTTGGAAAGCCTTATCGTGTGCTGTGCGTATTTGTGTTTGGCGGTTGTTGTTCATGGCCAAGAGGGTTGTTCTGATAACGGGCACGCCTTACGTTGGCAAAACTTCCGTGGCGCGTCTGCTGGCCGAAAAGCTTAACGCCTTATACGTGAATTTAACCGAGCAGGCCATAAAGGAAAACCTTGTTCTAGGCAGGGATGAGAAGAGGGATACGGTGATTGTGGATGAACAGCGCATGAGGAGGGCTTTCGCCAGAATTGTGAAGAACTGCAGGGAACAAACCATTGTGGTTGATGGGCATTACGCCGCAAGCGTAGTCCCCAAAAAGCTTGCAACCAACATTTTCGTTTTGAGACGTGACCCAGTGGAGCTGCGGCGCTTCATGGAGAAAGCCGGCTTCACAGGCAACAAGCTCTGGGAGAATCTGGCCGCAGAAATTTTGGATGTTTGCCTCGTAGACGCTTTAAAGGCTTATGGAAGCGGGAAAGTCTGCGAGGTCGACGTTTCCGGCAAAACCGTTGAGGATGTTGTGGCTGAAATCCTCGAAATCCTAAAGGGTTCCAGAAGGTGCCAAGTGGGCGTCGTGGATTGGTTGGGCAAACTTGAGCGGGAAGGCCTCCTAGAGGAATACTTGCGGATTTGAAAAGCCTTTTAGCCCTTTACGCTCTGGAGAATCTGCCGTGTGGTTAAAAGCATTATTTTTCTTCTGTTGGCGTAGGCCTTAGCGTGGTCGCTGAACTGCTCCCCAACAATTATTGGGTTTGGCAATCCCACCTCTTCGGCGGCTTTGTCAAGGTTGATTATGACGTTTATGCCTATAGTTCTCTTCCAGTCTCTCACCCAGACACACTGGGTTAGGCGCCCCTTCTGAACTATTAGGTCGAAGGTTCTCTGGATGCCGCGGTAACCCTCTAGGCTGACGTTTACCTCCACCTTGTAGCCCTTTTTTCGGAAGTACTGGATTACCGCCTCTTTGAGGTTGAACTGCTCTTTCGGCCCTGCTTTTTCAGTGTTCATTGGCATCCTCTGCGGCTGGTATTAAGCGTTATTTAGCCCTATTGTGAAAAAGTTTTCGGAGCAGAAGCCTATGCCAAGCTATGCGGTTGTGGCATGCGGCAAGTGCGGCGGCTATTTACTGGCTAAAACAGATCAGAAAACGAGAACATGCCCATACTGCGGCTCAAAAATACTCTTGGAAAAAGCCAAAAAAGTGGCTTTTGCAAGAACAGCAAATGAGGCTTCAGCCTTGCTACGCAGGATCAAGGAGAAGGCCGGAAACAGGCAAAGGGCTAATGTTCAAAGGCCATTTTGAGGAAAACCATGAGCCCTAACCCAAGGAGAATTACAAGGAACTGGGTCAACGACTCTTTTGCATGAAACCTTTTATGCAACTCTGGCATCAGGTCGGTGGCGGCTATGTAAATGAAGCCGCCGGCCGCAAACGGAACAAGAAGAGTCTCTATGCTTTGCACGTGCGCCAAAAAATATGTTGTTAAAGCGCCAGCCACTGCTGTTACGGCCGATATAAAGTTGAAGGTTAAAGCCTTCCTGCGGCTTAGCCCTCCATAGACTAGCACTCCGAAATCGCCAAGCTCTTGTGGAATTTCATGCAAAATCACAGCCACCGTTGTGGTGAAGCCCAATTGGTAGCTTCCGGAAGCCAGCGAAACAATGTAGGCGGCTGCAATTATCATCCCATCAATGAAGTTGTGGATGCCATCTCCGATGAGGTTTAAGTATACGAAGGTGTGGGTTGGGCATCCTTTCTCGTGGCAGTGGCGCCAGTAAAGGAATTTTTCAAGGGCGAAAAACACGATTATGCCGGCTATCACGTAAAAGAAGACCGTTGTCGCGTCGTTTCCAGATGCAAGGGCTTCCGGAAGCAAATGTAGAAAGGCCCCGCCAATCAGCGTTCCGGAGGCAAACCCAACCAACAGCGTTGTTACGCGGCTTAGCCGCTCCTCCCGCATTCCAGCGAAAACTATCCCTATGAAGGCTATGAGGCTGACCACCGTTACAGATGCAAGAATGAGGATTAAATCAATCATCAAACCTTTATGGTTGAGGCTGTATCCTTATTAGGATATCGGTTCTAGGCTTTCAAATCCTGAAGCATCTCACAAGCCTTGCACAGTTCTTGTGTGGTTGGTTCTCCGCAAAGGCGACACTCTTTCAAGGTTTCAGCACGGCCGGTTTTTTCTAAAGCCTGCCTAATTCGTTCCGCCGCTTTGAACACCGTGTACTTTATTCCGGCATGCTTCTCCTCCATTCTGTTCAGGAATAGGCGTATATCGCTTCGCAGGGCTTCCGGCGCATAGGGGCATGGCATGCCTTGAAACTTTATTTTTTTGATGTAGGCGTATAGGGCGGTTTCTCTTTCCGGGATTTCGCAGAAAGGCTTAACGCGTCTAACAAGCTTCGGGTGCACGTCATCTGTGACAGGTTTTTCCCTGGCTATTCGTAAAACGTCGCCGTGAAGCATGTTTAAAAGCACGGTTTGAGCCTCGTCGTCCAAAGTGTGGGCTGTTGCAAGCTTTTCCGCTTCAACTTTTCTGGCGATGATGTTTAGGGCTTTCCGCCTCAAAACCCCACAGTAGGCGCATGGTGTGAGCTCACTTTTGCCCATTGCCTTAATCTTCTCGACGAACTCGTCCAAAGTGAAGCCGTAAAGCTCCTTGAACGAGACCACGTGGTGCTCTATACCAAGTTTTTTGCAGTTTTCCTCGGCAATTTTTAGGGCTTCGTCCCTATAGCCAGCAATCCCCTCGTCGACGGAAACAGCCACCAGCGAGGCCTTAGGGTACCCGCGTTCAATTTTGGCTAGTATGTGGAGAAGGCTCACGCTGTCTTTTCCGCCCGAAACCGCCACGGCTATTTTGTCGTCGAAGTTGAACATCTTGTATTTGGCTATGGTGGCCCTAACCTTGTTTTCGATGGATTTGACGAAGCAGCCTCTGCAAAGCACTTCGCCAGAATATCGCCTAAAAAAGAAGACTGGCCTGCGCTTGCAGATGGTGCAGACGGTGTTGTCCATCCATGTTGCCACTTGTCTAGGGTTTGCTGTTTACGCTTAAGGTTTTTAAACATGATAAGGGTTTCTCAACGTTGAAAGTGAAAAGGCTTGGCTAAAAAACCGCTTAGACGCCTAGAGTTCAACGAAGTTATTTACACGAGTGAGCGCTGGAGGCTTCTTGAAGAGTTTAGGGCTAAAGCCCTACGGCTTATGGAGGCCTTGGAAAAATTCAACATAGAATCCATAGTGCACGGCAGCATTGCCAGAGGTGACGTTACAGAGAAAAGCGACGTTGACGTTTTCATACCAGACCAGCCTTCATCCTTCCTCGTGGAAACAGCCCTTGAAAGGGCTGGCATACCAGTGAACAGGCGGCTTTTGGTGCAGGCTACACCAGCCTACGCCATGAAAGCCTACATTGAAGTAGACGAAAAAACAAGCGTTTCTTTCCCATTGATGAAGATGCGTAAGGTTGAGCGGGAATTTTATAAGTTTGGTGGGGAGGCCACCCTAAAGGACTTGAAGGCTGGACTGCGTTTCCGAGGGGTGGACAAGCGCCTCATGCTTATTGAGCCTACTGAAAAGGGGCATAGGGAAAGCTCCATCATTGGATGCGAAGAATATGTTGCCAAGCTTCTTGGCATATCCGTGGAAACCGTTCTTGACAGGGTTCACGCCCTCCTAAGAAGGGATGATGTTGGCAGAACAGGCGTTTTCATCGAGAGGGAGCTGGCTGAGGGTGAAACCTTTGAACAAGCCCTAAAAAAGCTTGCGGATGAAAACCCGGCGGTTCGAAGGAGGCTAAAAAGCGTTTAAAAGCTATCCGTGTGCAATGCATACCTTAGTAGGGCGGCGGCTCCGCCTAGGGCTGTTAATTTTGCTCCAGCCTCGTGTTCCGTGCTGACGACCAAGACTTTTCCGCCCTTTGTCTCCACATTCTTCATCAGCTGTTCGATGGATAGGCGTTCTTCGTCTGGGGCCTCGCGCAGCAGTGCATCAATCAAAACAAGAAGCTCTACGGCGCCTAGGTCGGCGGCCTTGCGCACTTCCTCCAAACCGTAGGCCACTGTTTTTTCGCCCCTTCCAAGCCTTTTTAAGACCTCTTCGATGGCTTCCGTCTCCTCCATGATGCGCAGGTGTTTCATGGTTTTGGCGAGAACGCCGGACCTTATTGCCTCATATATTCCGGCGACGCCGCTGTTGTTCACGCTTTTAACGTCCACTATGGATTTGGCTATTTCAGGCGCCTCTTTTCCCAGGAAGTCTGCGAAGTCGTTTTTGACGAAGCCCACGCCTATAAGGGCTATTGGGCTTCTGTTTTCACTCCAAACCTGGCGGAGGCTGTTCAAGGCTTTTTGGAAGAATTCTTTGAGGGCTGCGCTTCTTTTTTCCGCTTCAAGTTTTCCCGGAAGCCTTGTTTTCTCTTCGACTTTGACTTCAACCCCGTACTGGGTTGTTGTAGCCACTGCGTAACCATCGTCGTCTATGGCGATTATGATTATGGGTTTTTCAGAAGCCTTTTTTGCGGCTTCAAGCCTTTCCAGGTGGTGGCGGGGCCACTCCTCCTTGACTATTGTGACCGGCGTGTTTACGGCTATATTTAATGTGTGGTGGGCGCCTGTGGGAACGATTTCCGGCGCATGGCATATGGTTCCATGAACCCTAAGCCTTCCTAGAAGCCTGTCCCAAAAGACCTTCTCCACCTTTAAGCCTAGGAAAACGGAGACCCTTTCGCCCTTTTTTGACCTTGCGTACTTCTCGTCCTGTTTTATTTCACGGGTGGTGTAGGCGTAAACCTCGTCACCCCTATGGATTATGTTGTAGAGATGCCACAAGTCGTCAAAGTTTTCTGGAACAACCTTAACGAAGCCCTTTTTCAGGTTCATTTCAAGAATCTTCAAGGAACAAGCGCCTCTTCGCTGTTTTTCCATGCGATAAGGTTTTTAGCGGTTAATACTTGCGGGCGTGGGGTCTTACGAGCTCCTCCAGGATGCTTAACATATCCGGAACTTTTGTGACGATGTCTGTGAACGTGATTATGCCCACAAGCTTGTCGTCGTTTCCCGTGACGAGAAGCCTTTTTACGCGTTTCTTAGCCATAAGCTTGGCGGCCTCGTTGATGCTGGCGTTCTCGTCAATCGTTACCACAGGGCTGGTCATGATCTGCCTTGCCGTTAAGGTTTCAGGAGCCAAGCATGGCTCAACAATTCTCCTTAGAATATCTCTTTCGGTTATTATTCCGACCGGTCTGTCGCCCTGAACAACAACCACCGAGCCTATGTCAAACTTGTTCATTACGGCAACAACCTCTTTAACACTGGAGTCGGGGCGAACAACACGCACATCCCTTGTCATAACATCCCTTACAAGGAGAATGCCGGCCAACCGGATGCCTCCACATAACTAGTCAACGGGCAAACTATTAAGCCTTGAGCAAAACCCTTAATAGACAACCTTTACACCGTTAAATTTTGGGCCGGTAGATCAGCCTGGAATGATCGCAGCGTTGGCATCGCTGAGGTCGCGGGTTCAAATCCCGCCCGGTCCACCAAAATTTCATGAGGATGTCAGCTGATAGTTCTGAAAATTCTTATATATTAGCTTGGATTATCCGTCCAGCAGTCGAGGGGAAATCCATATTGAAGATAAAACCATTAACGGTAATATTGCTTGCAACCCTTTGCCTCTGCACAGCCTTCGTCCATAAAAATGTTAGAACGTGTGCAGCGAGTGGCGGCGCTTCCTTAAAGCTTGTGGATGTAATGGTGGATTATGGAAATGGAACGTGCAGGTGGGCTTCATGCATACTGCGACCCGGCAACGACACAGTTTACAATGCAACGCAACAGGTTGCCATATCCCTAAATGTTTCATGGTCGTCCTACGGCGCCTTTGTTGACGCCATAGACGGGGTTTGGAACAATTACACTTCTAACACCTCCTGGATGTGGTGGTACTGGAATCATTCGGCGGGATGCTGGGAAATAGGATCCGTTGCATGGTACCATTACGTTCTTGAAGACTGCGATATAGTGGCATGGTACTACGAAGACTGCGGTGAATGGCCTCCAGATCCGCCACAGAATCCGCCGGCAATACGAGTCATAGTTCTGTTGGATTATGGAAACAATACTAGGGTGTGGTATACGGATGTGGAGGTGCTGGGCTACGCTTCAGTCTTGAAGGCTACAAAGGCCATTGCACCAGTAGAGTATTTGCTATACGGCGCTGATGTCTGGGTGGAAGCCATAAACAACATCCCAAACAACTCCACGGCAAAACGTTTTTGGATGTGGTGGATCTGGAATTTTACGGCAGGCGAGTGGGGGTGGGGACCGGTAGCGTGCAACAAGTACTGTCTAAGCGATGGCGATGTGGTTGCATGGTACTACGAAACAGAACCTTGGGGACCGCCTGAAGTTGAGGAGATTATACCCGAAATGGGGATGCTGACAGTTTATCTGGTATCAGCTACTGGCGTAGTTGCCGCCTTCCCAATGTTTAGAGGCAAAAGGACACGAAGATAGATGGTTACCCAGAACCTTGGAAAAACAAACCTCATAACCATATTAAGCCTAACCTTTTCCCTAGCACTGCTGCTACTTCCCCTATTTCTTTCCGGGGCAAGCGGCGAAGGGACTGCAACCATCCAAAGTGGCGACACCCCCCTTTCCAAGGCATTAAACTTTTTGAGGAACATTCAAGGGGCGAGCGGCTCAATATCAGATTTTTCCACCTCTTGTTGGGCGGTTATGGCAATCGCAGCCGCCGGAGAAAACCCCCACAACTGGAAGGGATCAAGCGGAAAATCCATCGTCGACTATTTAATCGAAAATAGGGACATAGTTGACTTAAAAAGTCCCACAGATGTCGCCCGTTTCGTTTTGGCGATGACCGCCGCCGGAGAAAACCCAAGAAATATAGGAGGCACAAACTACGTTGAGGTTCTTAAGGGCTTCTTCTCTGATGGGCAAATTGGAAGCGTATCACAGTTGAACGACGACTTTTGGGGCGTGATGGCTCTGGTTTCAGCCGGCGAAGATGCAAACTCCCCAGTTATCCGAGGCTCGGTTAACTTTATCAAGGCACACCAGAACGCAGATGGCGGTTGGGGCTGGAGTATAGGCGGAGCAAGCGACGTGGACGACACGGCCGCAGCGGTTATGGCTTTAACATCCGCCGGCGAGGACTACGCAACAGACACTATTGCAAAGGCGTTGCAATACTTGAAAAGCCAGCAACAGCCAAACGGAGGATTTTCAAGCTGGGGTGTTGTGAACAGCGCCTCAGACTCTTGGGCTATAGGAGCCATATGCGGTGTTGGGCAGAACCCGGCAGACTGGAAGAAGGACGGCGCAAGCGTTTTTGACCACCTTTTAACCCTCCAAAACGCGGACGGCTCGTTCAACTGGACGAAAAACACGCCCGCCAACAAGGCTTTGATGACAGCCTACGCCATTGTAGCCCTCCGCTGTAAGCAATATCCAGCCAACGGCTTACCCATCTACGTCAGAATAGAGGGAAACCAAAAAACCATCTGGCGGCGCAGGGTTTTCGTGGCGGCATCCACAATAATCGACGACACTGGACAAACGCATTATTTGCCAAAACCCACGGCGCTTGGAGCCTTAGATAAAGCGGCGGAAATAGGTGGATTCAACTATAAGGTTAGACAAACAAGCGCTGGTTTATATGTCTACTCAATAGCTGGAGAGGAAGCCTCCGGAGAGCTGAAATGGCTGTACCGTGTGAACTATAACATGCCCAACGTGGGCATGGCTGAATTTATATGGAACACCACATCACCTCCAAACCCACCCCACAGAGAACTGCTAATCTATTATGGTAAATTGACAAGCCCTCCGCTGAAAATATGGGTGGATAAAACTGAAGTGTATGTTGGAGAAAACATAACTGTACGCGTCACATACTACAACGACACAAATGGAAACTGGCAACCCCTTGAAGGGGCAACGGTCCACTTTCTATATAGGCAGTACACAACCAACGCAACGGGATACGTGACAATCACCGTAATATATGACCCGCCAATCTGGGCTGAAAAAGCGGGATACGTAAGAAGCGACATAGTTGAGGTTAAGATTTTAACAGGTGGGGAGGGCCGAAGCACCGCAAGTGGACTGTGAAAAGAGCGCCAAAATGGTGAGAGGATGAACTGCAAACGCGCCGCACTGTTGGCCGTGATGACCGCCCTCTGTGTGGGAATCCAATTGACGCCGAGGCCGCCGAACGTTGAGGCAACATCCCTAATCTGCTTCTTGGTGGGGTTCATGTTCGGCGCCAGCTTTGGAGCGCTTCTAGGAGCTTTAACAATGCTTATTAACGGTTTTCTTTCACCATGGGGCTTCGCCGGAATAATAATGCCATACCAAATGGCTGGAATGGCTTTAATAGGCTTAACAGGCGGATTTTACCGTAAAATTTTAGGCGGAAACCCCGTTGACAAAGTTAAACCAACAAGAGTTTTGAGGTTTGAGGTTTCATTTCTCGCAGCCTTTTTAACCCTCACATACGATGTGATCACAAATATAGGCTGGGCTCTGCCCTCAGGAGTCCCCATACTTGTTGCTTTAATTCAGAGTGCATGGTTCACAGCAGTCCACGTCATATCCAACGTCGTGTTTTTCGGCGGAGCATTCTTTATCTTAGTTAGGGTTTTAGGAAAATTGTTGGGTGAAACCCCATGGAACTCTCAAAAAGGAGCCTAACAATATTTGTCCTCGGATGGCTAACCTCCATAGCCCTTGTAGGCGGCATCGCCGGATACTATTACATGCAATATCAGAATCTTCTTGGAAAACTCAAAGAGTATGAAGGTTTTGTTATGCGCGTGAACATATGCATTAACTACGAGGGATGGAATGGAACCGTGGTCTGGTGCAATGGCACCGTTGTGCCGTTTGGATGCAGCCTACTGGATGCAACTAAAAGGGTTGCAAGGGTGAACAGCACCTACCATGCCTCCCAAGAGGCAAGCTTTGTTGACGCCATAAACAATGTGTGGAACAACCCTCCATACTATTGGATGTGGTACCGCTGGACCCGTGATGGTTGGGAGTACGGCAGCATAGGCGCGGACAAGTATATTTTGTCCCCAAATGAGACGGTGATGTGGCGATACGAAATCCCACAATACCAGAGGTGACGGAAGCCTTTATTCCTGCAGTTTGAAGCGTAGGAGAGCGGCTATCCCGCCGAAGGAGTTTTTAAGCATCTGCCCCTCCTCGGTTTCATCCGATATTATTTCAACTTCCGTGTTTGTGTATTCGGCCAGCTGGGCAAAATTTTCAATAAGCTCTTGTTTGTCAACTATGCTTAATGATGGAGCCTTACATTTTGGGCATGGCCTCCCAACAAGGCTTTGCTCAAAACTTGTTAGCATAGGCCCCCTAACTGTTTGCTGCTCTTCATAGCCGCATGCGCTACATTTAATTTTCACACGGACAATGTCTAAGCCTTCCGAAAGAAGCAGAACCCTAACAGCACCAGCCTCCAACGCCTTCCTGACGGCTTCCTCGCCGTACGTGGCCAAGCCCGTGTCGTGGCCTATTTCGTAGAGGAACTGCTGCACTATTTGACGCTCCTCTATGTAGCGGATTTTCCGCATGATTTCCGGCGCCCTGTCAACAACCTCTTTGACGCCTTGCTCGTCCACGTAAGCCGTGTCAACAACGTCAATGATCTTCTCCTTCAGCTGGTAGTTTAGGTAGTCGCCCTTCTCGAAATCGTATTTGGTTGGGCCAGGCCCGCCAATAATTACGCCCTTAAGATTTTCTATCGGCAAAAAGGCCTCGTTGGCGTGTTCGCCCACCCGCCTAAAATATTCTTGGAGGCGCATTTCCCGCAGTCTTTCAAACCTTCTGGCTGACTGCCCACCCGCCCTCGTTTTGCCTGGAACACCGGAGGTAACCTCCCTTACTATTTCGAGTCTTCTGCCCTGCAAAACCGCAAGGGTTGCGGCCGTCGCATCTATGAGAATTATGCCATAGGCTTCCTTCTCGCGAAGCATTTCCTGCAAGTGCTCCGTGTGGAAGCGGGAGTCACACCGGTAAAGGTATATGTTTATGGGTTCAGGCGGCACAATTACATATGTTTCAATTCTCTCGCTTCCAGCACCGTTTTGGGGAACAGCCCCACAGAATATTACAAGGCCGTTTTCCGGCGTTTCCTTAAACAGTTTTAGGCGCTGCTGCACTTTGACTATGGCGTCTTGAACGTTTTTGCGGGTTGTCGTGGACTTTATGTTGGAGGCTGTGCCATACTCCTCCCTAAGCATATTCATAACTTCGCTTATCTGCTTTCCAGGCGGAATATAAAGCGAAATAAGCTCCGTACCCCGCCCCTCTTTGTTGGCCAGCATGCTAAGCATTTTTTTCAAACGGAAGAGTTCAAGAGACGTTCTCCTTTTAGGAAAGCTCAAAGCCTTTCACTTGCCAGTCTAGCCTACATAAAGCTCATGGCAATAGCAAAAATGGAATTGGAACTAATAAGGGTTAGGATAACTCCAAAACCTCTTTTAGAAAAGCCCTGTATGGGCCGAGTTTCCCGCCATAGTTGCCCGCTGAAATCCTCGAAACACCCGGAACGTTCAAGGCGGCTTTTATGCCCTCACCCATAGCCCTTTTAACAGCGTCAAGGCTTAAGCCGTTAATGACTATCTCATAAACGCAGTTAACTTCCTCTGGCAGCTGAGAGTCTTCCACAATATTTTTTAATGTTGGGCAGTAGGGGTGGTTTGTTGAAGCCTTAAGCTTGTACTTTAATGATCCCGCCTTAGAGCCTGAACGGCAAACTCCACCCGGAAAAGGCATTATAACTTCGCTTGCGTTGCTTTTTATGGCTTTTACGGCTTCTTCAGCCGCTTGTAGCCCAGAGTTTTTGTCCCTTGCAAATATGAAGAAGTTTCCACCGGCAACGGCTTCAACGGCGCCGAAAGAGTCCTCGACTATGAATTCGCCCTCCATGACGGGGATGCGCCAAACCTTCCTGCCGCCAACCAAGCCCTTCTTTTGGAAGCCGTCGCCGAAATAGCGGAGGCTTCTGCCAACCTTTAGCCTTCTCTTAGCGTCTGGAAGAGCGTCGAAGGCCGCCGTTGTGGGGCAAGTCATTATGCATTGGCCTATGCGGAGCATCATCTGCGTTTTCAGGTCGAAACGGCTGCGGTTATAGATTTGAATTAAAGCGCCAACCCGGCCATCTGGAGTCTTCTCTTTTGGAACAAGACCCTCCACACCGGCTTCAGCAGGCGCCATAATAACGCTTGTAGCGAAGCCAGACGCCACCTCCGCCGCGGTTAGAGCCCACTTTTCACTGTCAGCGGTTATTAGCACTCTTCCAGCCCAAAGGGGAAACATTTCAGCGAAGGTGTCCGCAACCTTCACGGTGTGGCCTTTAGGCGCTTTCACAATGAAGCATGGTCCAAACTTGTCTTTATCGTCGTAGCCCACCACTTTCAATATTGTTTCGCCTTGCATAGCGTCCAACCTAGCCTTGAGGATAGCACAAATCCAATTTAAGGCTTTTCACTTCCAAAACGTCCAACAACATGTTAACCACAATTGCATCTCTAGGGAAGCCAGTGGGGTTCAGAGGCTGTTTTGGCCTTTTCCTTCTCCAACTTTTTGGCAACATTTTCTTTAGCTATTTGATAGGCAACCTTGTAGTCGAAGATTCCCTTCGGCTCCTCAGCGGCCATCTTAATCATTTGCGCTTCTATCGCGCTTTTTAGGGCGCCTATGGCAAGGGCTCCTATACCGAAAACGTTTGGAAGCACCTCTTTCCCATCCCATGTGGGTTTTAGGCCCTCTACGCCTAAGGGTGGAATGGCATTAATGTCCGCAACAATTCTACACCTCTTCCCATAATCTTTAAGGATGTTCAATGGTAGAAGCTGGATGCCTGCAGCTCCGGCGGCTAAAACTATTTCAGCGTCTTTTATGGCTTCCCCAACCTCTTCGGGGGTTTTGGCTTCAACACCCTTAGCCCTCTCCTCCTTAAACTCCTCGTTTATTTTCTCAGCCACAGCCGTGGATCTCTTAATGTCCCTTGAGGTTACGATGACCTTCGCCTTTTCAGAGGCATAAAGCCTTGCAACTGTTTGCCCCACCGGACCTGTTCCAGCCAACACCGCCACCGTTTTCCCTTCAAGGCTTCCTAAGCCCTTAACCATGGAAACCTCGAGGGTTTTTGCGACGGCGGCTGAAGCCGTTGTGTAGGCGCCTCTCGGGTCTATAACTACGCTGAGCTCGAAGGGTGGAAACATGCATTTCTTAATTCTCTCCAGAATTTCATTTGTAAGTTCAAAGTTGCGTCCGTTAATGAAAATCTTGGTGTGTTTTGCGCCTTCAGGCCCCCTTGGAAACATGGCGTCGTAAACAAGCTTTTCAGCATCCTCAGCGGTCACATTTTCATACTTTAAAATGACGGCTTCCGGCAGAACA